>CALFML010000356.1 GCA_937879845.1 uncultured Myxococcales bacterium | reverse complement strand
TCTGCTTGACCGCAGGCGCAGCCGGGACCGCGGCGGCGGGCGGCTTGGCGGCGGGCGGCGGGCCGGCCGCTGCCGGCGGCGGCGTCTGCGCGGCAGCCGGACCAAGCATCATCGATAAGGCCAGGCCCGATAGCGGGAGCCAGGGACCAGAGAGCATCTTCCGCATGGACATCACGGTTATGTACGTTAGCATGGCTGCGGCCCCCGCCCCAGCGCGAGCACGCGGCACCCGACCAGGCTGACGTACGCTCAGTTAAAGACGTTGAGGACGGTGCCGCTCACGGTGTTGCGGCCGATGCGGTCGAGCGCGGTGCTGACGACGCTGCTTGTGGTCTTTTGCGCCCGCACAAGTAAAATCCCGGCGTCGGCATGCCGCAGGACGAGCTTGGCGTCGGCGGCTTCGCTGATCGCCGGCACGTCGATGATCACGTAGTCGAAGGCCTCGCGCAGATCGGCGAGCAGGCCGGCGAACTCGGGCGAGCTCAGGATCGCCGTGCGCTGGGCCTTGTTGCCAAGCGCCGAGGCCGGCACCAGGAACAGGTTCGGGCTGTACTGCCAGACCTCCGGCGAGCCGCTGCGCAAGTCGTTGTGCTCAAGCGCCTCATCGGCCGCGCCGCGGCCCGGCGCCGGCACCCCTAGCAAGGCGGACAGCTGCGCCGAGTTCATGTGGGTATCGACCAGGACGACCTTGGGACCCCCGCCCTCGGCGTAGGCGAGCGCCAAGTTGACGCTGCACAGGGTCTTGCCTTCGCCGGGGCGGCTGCTGGTGATCACCATCACCCGCGGGTCGCCCTGCTCCTGCAGGCGCAGGCGCAGGAGGCGGTACTGCTCCGCCCGTTCACCGTCGGGAGCGCTGAGCAGCACGAGGTGCGGCGGCGGCGGCTTGGGCAGCTCGCCCAGCCGGACCTGATAGCCGAGCCCCGACAGGTGCAGCGCCCCGCTCTTCTGCGACGCCGCGGCCCGCCACTTGACGATCGCCGACTCCTGCGAGGCTTGGTTGCTCGGAATAAGGGCCGTGCTCACCGGCGCCGGCGAAGACGACGCGCCCGAGGGCGGCTCGCGCGGGACGATCAGGTACTCGCCGCTCGGCGGGGTCTTGCGGCTCGGCGGCGACTTGCGGCTCGGCGACTTGCGGCTGGCCGTCGAGTCGCTGGAGGACGCCGCGCTCATCGCCGACAGCACCGAAGCCTGCGCCGGCAGCTTGGCGACGGACGAGGACGACGGCAGGGTCAAGACCGGCCGCGGCCAGACGATGCGTCCTTCGTAGCCGCGCGTCACCGCCGGCGGACTCTCCGGCGGCGGCAGCACGACCTCCGGCAGATCGAGCGCCGTCCAGCCCGCCGCCTGATCGCTGGGCGGCAGCCGCCCGAGCACCGGCAGCCGGCTGCTGCGCGACAGATCGAACACCGTATAGATGCGCGGATCGGTCAGCGCCCGGCCCGCCCCGGCGAGGATCCCGGCCAGCAGCCCGAGGGCGACGCACAGCGCGATCATCATCTTGCGGCTGACCCCGCGCGGCCCGCCGGGCCGGGTCGCCGGATCCTCGACGCGGGCGGCCGGGTTGCCCTTGACCTTGGCCAGCTGCTCGTTGATCTGCGCGTCCAGCTCGCGCTCACGCAGCTTCTCATAGGCGGCGCGGGCGGTCTCCAGCTCACGGTAAAGACGGGCGTAGACCGCCTCCGCCGACAGCACCTGATCATCGGCGGCCAGCGCCGATCCGCCGCCGAGGGCGCGGCGGCGCAGGCTCGCCACTTCCTTATCGATCGCGGCGATCTTCGACTTGGCCGCATCCATCGCCATCATTTCCTCGGCGACCTTGGGATCGCGGCGCCCGCGCACCTCGCGCAGCTCTTTCTGCACCCGCTCCATCTCACCGGCGATGCGGCGGTATTCGGGGTACTCGGGGGTGTAGTGCTGGGTCTTGAGGTCGGCGAGCTGCTGCTGCAGCCGGTCGATCTCGCCGAGCTTCTGCTGCAGCGGATCGAAGCGCTGCGCCGCCTCGACCTGCGCCACGGTGGCCTCCTGCTGCGCCCGTTCGGCCAGCAGCGCCTGCACCTGCGGCGAGCTGCTCGCCTCCAGCGCCTTGAGCGGCGGCGGCGACTTGCGCGAGCGGGCGCTCACCAGCAGCTTGTCCGCCGCCTGCAGCCCGAGCTTGCTGCGGTCCGCCCCCGACATGGTCACGAGCAGCTTGGGGTGGCTCTGGACAAACTGCACCACCTCGGTCTCGGCGTCGATCATGCGCTGGCGGGCGCGATCGGTTTCGCTCGTGAGGAAGATGCGCGCCCGCTCCGCCGACTGGTTGCGCTGGGCGATGACGTCGGCGACGCCGATCTCCGCCATGCCCTGCACCACCTGCTGCGCCAGATCGGGATCCTTGGCGTCGTAGCTTATGCGGTACACGCGGCGGGTCACGGCATCGACCTGGGCCAGCCGCTTTATGTGATCGATGAGCTCTTCCTGACCGTCGGTGGTGGCCAGCTCCGCGAGGTGCGACAGCGCCGGCCGGCGCATAAGCTCTGCCACCATCGGCTTGAGCTTGGCGTCGACCAGCACCCGCGCCCGGAAGGCGGTGGCGAGGTTGTCGGGCAGATCCATCATCTCCGACGAGTCCTCGCGCTGCCCCGGCACGCTGCGGGCATCGAGCTCATCGCCGACGCGGACCTGGGCCTCGCTGTGGAACACCGGGCGGTAGCGCTGGCCGTACAGGTAGCCGCCGGCGACGCCGATGAGGCTCACCACGACCACCAGCGGCCAGTGACGCAGGAACCGGTATAAAAGATTCCAGACCTCGTCGGTCTGGCTGAGGGGACTTGGTCCTTTGCGCAAGGTCGTCATCGGCGGCAGGAACTTACTATGAGCGAGCGACCAGGAACAACGACCAACCACCGGCATCGCATCGCTTCGCTGCTTAAGAAACCTGGGAAACCGGGTGGCGGCTCCCTATTATTTTTGCATACCATGAGGCCTCCTTTATTCGACTTCGTGACCCGCGCCAAGAAAGCAAGTCGTCGTCGGTACTTGCCGGGTCGCGGGGATTGACGAAATCCGGGTCGCGCGTTATAGGTGCGCCCAAGGTTCCCCCCTCTGAGAAAGCCCAATGCTCGTCCTGTCCAGCCACCGCCTGATGTCGCTCGCCAAGGCGCAGCTCCCGCCGCCGCGGGTGGTCGTCATCGGCAACTTCGACGGGGTGCATCGCGGCCACAAGGCGCTCCTGCGGCGGGCGCATGAGCTGCTCGAGTCGGCGGCGGGGACAGGCGGGGGGCGGGGATCGCTGCTCGTGCTGACGTTTTCGCCGCACCCGGCGCGGGTGCTGGCGCCGCACCTGGCGCCGCCGCTCATCTCATCCGTGGAGCGAAAGCGGGAGCTCTTGGCGCAGCAAGGGGTCGATGCCCTGATCGAGGAACCCTTCGACCGCCGGTTCAGCCAGCTCACGCCGGAGGAGTTCGTCGCGCAGATTCTGCTCGATGCGGACGGGGCGGGCCTCGGGGCCAGCGCGGTGGTGGTCGGCTACGACTTCACCTTCGGCCGCGGCCGCAGCGGCAACACCCAGGTGCTGGGCGAGTTCCTCGGGCGCGGCGGGGCGGCGGTCAGCGTGGTGCCGCCGGTCACCGTACCCGAGCCGAGCAGCGACGAGGCGCTCCTGTGTTCCTCGACGCTGGTGCGGCAGGCGCTCAAGGCCGGACAGCCGGAGCGGGCAGCGCTGCTCCTTGGCCATGACCCGGAGCTCGAAGGCGAGGTCGTGCACGGCGCCGGCCGCGGCCGCTCGATCGGGGTGCCGACGGCCAACCTGCGCTGCACAAGCGAAGCGCTGCCCGCCGTAGGGGTCTATGCCGCCTGGGCCGAGCTGCTTGAAGCCGAAACCCCGGTGACCGGCATCAAAGGTCCAAACGCCCAGCAACTGCCCGCGCTCGAACCGGGCCAAATGGCCGGAGCGGTCCCGTTTATTGCCGATCTCCGTCGGATACGTCTGTGTTGTCCCGCCGCTGTGAATGTCGGATATAATCCAACATTCACAAGTAGTCGCGGAGACTCCCCGGTGCCCCACCCAGATCCATCCGTCTCGCCCGTGTTGCCGGTATCGTCAGCGTCGCCGATCACTATCGAGGCGCACTTGATCACCCGCCCAGATGAGCCGCCGCTCCCTTCCTTATATGGGCAGACCCTGCGCCTACGCTTCGTCTCGCGGGTGCGCGCCGAGCAGAAATTCCCGTCCGTCGCGGCGCTAGTAGACCAGATTGGTAAGGACATCGCCGTGGTCAAGAGCCGCTTGGGGGTGCAAAAGTGAGCGGCCTGCACGGCAGCAGCGGTCCGCCGAGCCAAGACCACGGCGCGGATGATCATGCCCGCCAGCCCGCAAAGGCCCGCCTGCAGAACGGTCACAGCGACGGCGTAGAGCCAACGGCCGCGCGATCCGAGCAGCAGCCGGCCCACAAGCCCGACCACAAAGTCGCCGCCGCCGAGCCGCACCAGCGCCACGAGCCGCTGCCGGAGGAGCTTGGCGCCGTGCCCCGCCCCGATCGCGAGCGGCCGCGCCGCGCCAAGCCGGCCAGCGGCGGCTCCGCGCACGAGCCGGCGCAGATGCTCGACTTGTGCGAGCTGCCCGAGACCTACGGCAAGGACGAGGTCGGAATCCTGACCAAAGACCCGCAGTGGTACTTCGTCTACTGGGAAGTGACTGGCGGCGGGGAAGCCACGGCGCGCGAGCAGCTTGGGCCTTCGGGGGCCGGGGCCCGGCTGGTGCTGCGACTTTTTACCACCCTTACGACCGCACCGGCCGGAGCCGCGGCGGGCCACGCCGGGCGCGAGACGCGCGAGCTGCGCGATGTGCCGCTGCCGCACCACCATGGCCGCAAGTATCTGGAGGCGCCGCGGCCGGGAGCCCTCGTGCGCGCCGCCGTCGGCTTGCTGAGCGTCGAAGGATACTTCGCGCCGATCGCCCACTCGGCGCTCGTGCGCATGCCGCCGCAGCAGGCAGCCGCCCAGACCTCGGTCGAGTGGCTGCACGTGCTGCCGCCGCGCAGCCAGGGCCACAAGCGCGAGCGCATCGTCGCCGTCGCGCCGCCCGTGCCGCACGAAGAACAGGCGCGTCCGGCCAATCCCCAAAGCCCCGCCAGCCACGAAGCCGAGCAAGCGGCGCAGTTTCCGCCGGCTGAGCCCACGCCGCCGGGCAGCGAGCCGACGATCGCGAGCAGCGAGCCGGCGCAGCTGCGGACTGAGACAGAGGCGCCGCAGGCGCTGCCCCTTGGCAACGGCTCCGGGGGACTTGGCTGATGGAAGTGCCGAGACAGCGCGGCCTCCTGGCGCTGGTGCTGCATGCCCACCTGCCGTTTGTCCGCCATCCCGAGCATCGCTATTTCCTCGAGGAGAACTGGCTCTACGAGGCGATTACCGCGACCTACCTGCCCCTTTATCAGGTGCTGCGTGAGGCGCTGGACCGCTCTTTGCCGCCGGCCGACGCGGCCCTTGCCATCGGGCCGATCGGCGCGGCGCGCGAGCTTATTCCCAAGCCGCCGCGGCCCCGGCCCCCGGTGCGGCTCACCATGTCGCTGTCGCCGCCGCTGTGTTCGATGCTGCGCGATGGGCTGCTACGTGAGCGCTACCGCGACTACGTGTCCCGCCTGTGTCGTCTGGGCGAAGAAGAGGTGCGGCGCAACCAGGCGCAGCCGGCCTTGCGTCGTCTGGCAGAGTTCTACCTTGCCCGCTTCACCGAGCTGCTCGCTCTTTATGATGACCTGCAGGGGGATCTTGTCGCCGCCTACGCCGGCCTGCAAGACGCCGGCATCCTCGACATCCTCACAAGCTGCGCCACCCACGCCTACCTGCCGGTCCTGCACGAGCCGGCGGCCCAGCGCGCCCAGCTACTCGTGGCGGTGCGCCACTACCGCGACTGCTTCGGCCGCTTCCCGCGCGGCATCTGGCTGCCCGAGTGCGGCTTCGTCGAAGGCATCGATAAGCTGCTCGCCGAGCTCGATCTGCGCTACTTCTTCCTCGATGCGCACGGGCTGACCTACGCCCGGCCGCGGCCGCCGCTCGGGCTGCATGCGCCGATCTTCACCCGCGCCGGAGTCGCCGCGCTCGGCCGCGACCTCCTGTCGTCCAAGCAGGTGTGGTCGGCCTCCGAGGGCTATCCCGGCGACGGCGTCTACCGCGACTTCTACCGCGACATCGGCTTTGACCGGCCGCTTGCGGAGATTGCCGAGTACATCCACCCCGACGGCATCCGCGTGCACACCGGCTACAAGTACCACCGCGTGACCGGACCGCGCGTCGATCTCGCCGATAAGGAGCTGTACGATCCGGAGGCCGCGCTCAAGCGGGCGCGCGAGCACGCCACCGACTTCGTCCACAAGCGCGAGCAGCAGCTCCTGTGGCTCGCCCAGCGCATGGACCGAAACCCGATCGTCGTGTCGCCCTACGATGCGGAGCTGTTCGGCCACTGGTGGTTTGAAGGACCGGAGTTTCTGCGCGAGGTGCTGCGCCTGTGCGCCCAGCCGAGCAGCGTCGTGCAGCTGCGCACCGCCGCCGACTACCTCGCCGACTTCCCGGTAAACGCCGTCTGCGAGCCGGCCCCGTCGTCGTGGGGCGAGGGCGGCTACTCCGCGGTGTGGATCGACAGCAGCAACGACTGGATCTACCGCCACGTCCATCACGCCGAGACCAAGATGTGCGAGCTGGCCCGCGCCCATCCGAGCCCTTCGGACCTGTGCCGCCGGGCGCTCAACCAGCTCATGCGCGAGCTCCTTCTGGCGCAGTCCTCCGACTGGGCCTTCATCATGAAGACCGGCACGGCGGTGCGCTACGCCACCGATCGGGTCAAGAGCCACCTCAGCCGCTTCCACCGCCTGGCCCGCGAGATCGAGTCCGACACCATCGACAGCGAGTGGCTGACCGATCTCGAGTCACGCGACAATATCTTTCCTGACCTCGACTACAAGGTCTACGCTGGCTGATTCTTTCCGTCGCGAGTCGCCATGAAAAATTGTCTCCTGTCGGTCTTGGGGCTGTTGTGCGCCCTTTGCGCGCCCGTGTACGCCGCGCCGATCGAGCTGCGGCCCGAGCAGCTGACGATCCAGGCCAAGAGCGGCGACACGGTCACGCGCACCATCCAGCTCCGGCTCAATGAGGACGTGCTCAGCCTGCGCGCGCAGCCGATGGAGCTCATCTCGGAGCGCCAGGGCGGCGCCCTGCCGGTGCAGCTCATCAAGGCCGCGCCGGCGCCGACCGACCTTGCGGACGAGCTGCCGCCGCCCAAGACCGTGACGTTCGTGCTCACCATCAACCTGAGCGGCGTCGCCGCGGGCGAGTACAGCGGCGCCCTGCCGTTCACCTATCAAGGCGGGGAGCTCAAGCTGCCGCTCAAGATTTCGGTGCGGCACTCGCCGGTGCTGCCGCTGTTGGTGCTCATCGGCGGCGTGCTCGCGAGCATGGGGCTGTCGGCCTACCGCGGGCGCGGCCGGCCGCGCGATCAGGTGGTGGTGCGGATGGAGCTCCTGCGCCAGTTTGTCCAGCGCGATCGCGCACTGGCAAGCGGCATCCCGCGCAACCAGAGCGAGGCCGACGCCGACGCGCTGACGCCGGTCTTGGCGACCAGCACCGAGCCGCCGCATCCGGGACTTGCGACCGGCCGGCTGATTCAAAACCCCTTCAAAGCGCGCATCCTGACTTCGCTCATCGATGTCGAGCTGTGCCTGCAGTCCGAACGCTGGGAGGAGGCGCGCGCCAAGCTGGACGAGGCCGACGCGCTGCTCCGCAAGTGGATCGCCGGACGGCTCGGGTGGATTTACCAGATTGCTTATCTCGGACGGCTGGAAGAGAGCTTGGCGGCGCGGGCCTCACACAGCCGCTACCTGCAGGGGATGCGCAGCACGCTCAGCGACCTTATCGCCAATGCTCCGTCCGAGCCGGCGCCGCAGGCGATGCGCGAGGCGACGCAGCGGCTCACCGCCCGCCTTGCCGACTACCAGCGCCTCGATGCCAAGCTGCAGACGCTGGAGAGCCTGCGGCCGCTGCTCGTGCCGGAGCTTGAGACCACCTTTACGCTGCTGTGCGGCGACCTGCGGGCGCGCCTTGAGGACCTGCGGCCGGAAGCCGCCGACACCGCCGCCCTGAACAGCGACATCGACCAAGCGCTCAAAGAGTTTACCGACAAGCTGAAACAGTCCGCGGCCGGCGGCGGCGGGCAGAGTAAGGGAGTCCGCACGGCGGCCTTGGAGTCGCACCCTGCCCCCGGCGTGGAGCCGATTCCCGATTCCCACCTGGAGTGGCATGCCCCCGGACAAGCGGCAGAGGCACGCAGCCGTCTGCGCTGGTTTGTCCTTGGCAGCTACGCCATCGCCCTGGGCCTGCTCGCCGGCAGCGGGTTCAATGAGATCTACGCCAAGAACCTGACCTTCGGCGCCGACCTGTGGGTGGACTACCTGGCGCTGGTCCTGTGGGGCTTTGGCGCGGAGGCCACTCGCGACTCCATCGCCTCCACCCTGCGCAGCTTGGGAATCCCCCTGGAAGGCCGCAACGGCGAAGCCAAAGCCTGAGTCTGCGGCCGCAGGGTTCTCAAACCGCCTGCGGTCTCCGTCGAAAATCTGCGCGCCGCGGCCGCCGCCGGAAAGACTGCGGAAGCGGCTAGGGAGGAGCGTCTGAATCCGGGCGGGCGAATTGCGCCGGGGGCGCGGCGCGGCGCAGCTTGGGGAATCTGCCGTACGTCGCCGCGCGCCATAGCCACTCGACCGGACCGAGCTGATAGCGCCGCAGCCAAAGCCGACTGCCGCCAAGCTGCGCCGCGTACAGCGCCAGCCCGAGCGGCGCCGTGACCGCCGAGCCGAGCCGGCCAAACAGCCCCAGCCCGTAGCTATAGAACACAAAGCCCCAGACCAGCGACTGGCAAAGGTAGCAGCTGAGCGCCATCCGGCCGACGGCTTCGAGCGGCAAAAGGATCCGCCGCAGCACCGGCCGCTGCAGCCCCAGGAGCAGCGCCGCCGCGTACCCGAGCGAAAGCGGAAGGGTGCTCAAGGCATCTAGGAGTCCGGTGAAAGCGCCGAATGAACGATGCGCATAGGCCGCAACCACCTGGCCAAGGTTCACAAGGACTGAAAGCGGAATGCCCAGCCACGCGACCCAGCGCAACAAAGGGCGATGGCGCGTCGGCTGGCGCAGGATATCGGCGCGCCAAAGGTACTGACCGAGCAGCATCAGCCCGATCGTCCGCGGCAGGATCTGGCTCAGCAGCGGAATGATTACGTAGCGGGTCTCATGTTGGCGGAACGCCCAGAGCTCGCCGTATCGGGCGCTGGCATAGATGCGCGTCGCGGTCGCTACGTGGTCGTGCAAGCGCTCCCAATCAAGCTGCGGCAGCGGCAGGCGCAGCGGCAGTACGGGCAAAACAAGAAAAGCGGCGGCGAGACCGCCGACGACCCGCCGCGGCAGCCAGAGCGTCGGCAGAATCAAAAGACCCACCAGGGCGTACTCGGTGAGGATGTCGCCGTTCCAGATAAAGACCAGGTGGAAGATCCCCAGGCCGAAAAGCGCGAGCAGCCGGCGCACCCCCAATCGGACATAGCTTGCGCCGCGCCCCTGGCACCGCTCCCACTGGATAGCCATGCTGACCCCGAACAGGGTCGAGAAGATCGTAATCGCTTTCTCTTCGACGAAAATTCCCAGCAGCAGATCGACGATCTGGTTCAGTCGGCCGGGGTGGGTGTGAAAGTCGACCAGGTGCTGGAGCAGCGGCACGCGAAACGCGATGAGCAGGTTGACCAGCAGCACCCCCAAAAGGGCGGCGCCGCGGAGGATGTCCACCTCCGCGTAGCGTACGGCAGCCGTCTCACGGGATTCCTGGGCGTCTCCGGAAGCGGCTTGCGGCGACAGCGCGGGCTCCTAAAAGTCCTGTTCGAGCAGCTTCTGCAGGTCGGCGCGGTTCATCGGCTTGACCAGGTGGCCGTTGCACCCCGCTTCCTGCGACCGCGCGCGATCGACCTCTTGGCCCCAGCCGGTCAGCGCGATGATGGTGATGTTGCGTCCCCACGGCTCTTGGCGGATGCGGCGCGTCGCCTCATAGCCGTTGAGCCGCGGCATGCCGATGTCCATGAGGATAAGGTGCGGCCGAAACAGCTCGGCCTGATGCACCGCTTCCACGCCGTCGTACGCAATCTGTACGTCGTTATTGAGCAGCTCCAGCATCATCGCCAGGCTCTCGGCGCCATCGCGGTTGTCGTCCACGACCAGGATCCGCCGGCGCGGCAAAGCCGCAGCTTGCAGGTTTTCAGCGGGCGGCGCGGCCACTGGCTCCTCCGTATGAATGACCGGTAAAGTGACCGTGAACGTGCTGCCCTGGCCGGCGCCGCCGCTCTGCGCCGTCACTGTGCCGCCGTGCATCTCGACCAGTCCTTTGACCAAGGCCAGCCCGATCCCGAGCCCACCGGTCGAGCGCTCGATGGACCGATCAAGCTGCGCGAACATATCGAAGATGGTGGCCAGCGACTCGGCCGGAATGCCGATCCCGGTATCCTGCACCGACACCGCCACTTCGCTGTTCTGCGGCACCGCGGTCAGCCAGATGTGGCCACCGGGTCTTGTGTACTTGGCGCTGTTGGTCAAAAGGTTGCTGAACACCTGGGCGAGCCGGGTCAGGTCGGCATCGAGATAAATCGCTCCGGGCGGCAGCGCGACGGTCAGGGTGTGGCCCTCGGCATCGATGAGCGGCCGGGCGGTCTCGATGGCGCTGCTTATGACCTCGCCGAGCGTCACGCGGGCGCGGCGCAGCTCCATCTTGCGGCGGTTGATGCGCGAGATATCAAGAAGCTCATCGATGAGCCGCACCATGTGCGACAGCTGCCGCTCCATCATCTGCAGCGCGCGATCGGCCGCTTTGACATCGCCGCCGGCCAGCCGCAGCACCTGGAGTCCGTTGCGGATGGGAGCCAGGGGATTGCGCAGCTCATGCGCCAGAAGCGCAATGAACTCATCCTTTTTGCGATCGGAGGCGCGCAGCGAGTCTTCCATCTGCCGCCGCTGCGTCATATCGCTGCCGGTCGCCGCAACGAACAGGACCTGCCCGGCCGGATCGATCACCGGCGCCATGATGAGATCCATGATCCGCTCGCTGCCATCGGCGATGAAATAGGGCGTCTCGGTCCGGAACTGCTGGCCGGACGCCGCCTGCGCGCTGGCGCCGCGGATCACCGCCATGAGCGCCGCCGACCGGTTCCACCAGCCGCACTCCCAGAACGGCCGGCCGATGACCTCTTCGCGGGTAAACCCGCAGGCCTCCAGACAGAACCGGTTCGCCTCGATGACCGTGCCGTCGAGCGAAAGGACGCCGGCGAAGTTTGTCCCTTGCTCGAAAAACGCCCGGAACTTGGCGTTGGCAGAAGCGGCCTGCGCCGCGGTCTGCGCCGCATGCCGGTAGCTCGCCCGGCTCTCTTCCAGAGAGCGCGTGACGCGCAGCCGCTCCAGGGTTTCCCAGCAGCGGTCGCCGACGGTCTGCACCAGCTGCACCTCCGCCTCCGTCCACTGCCGCGCCTCGCTCTTATGCACCGCCAGAGCGGCGATGAGCTTGTCGTCTTTATGCAGCGGCACGCAGATGACCGCCTGGATGGCCGTGGCGCGATAGGCCGGCCGGTCGGCCGCGGTGATATGCGGATCGGAGTCCACGTCGCAGACGACGTAGGGCAGCTTCTCCCGCAGGCACCGGACGCACTCCGCGCCGAAGGCGGCCACCGGCCAGCGGCCGACGATGCTCGGGACGCCGATGGGGTGATCGCCGGTGATCATAAAGACGCTCTCGTCTTCGATCTCGGCATAGGCGCAGCGATCGACGCGGAGCTGCTCGGCCAGCATGCGGGCGGCGGCCGTCATCACCGCGGTCGGCTCGCGCAGCGACTGGGTGACCGTCGCCAGCTCAGCCAGGAAGCGCAGCCGGCCCTCGCTCTGCCGCAGGGCGGCTTCCGCGCGCTTGCGCGCCGTGATGTCGCGGGCCACCTTGGCCGCGCCGATAATCTGTCCCTCGCCATTGCGAACCGGGGAGACTGTCAGGGAAATCTCCAGCCGGCGCCCGGTCTTGGACACGCGCACGGTCTCAAACTGCTCGATGCGCTCGCCGCGGCGCAGACGCGATAGGATGAGCCGCTCTTCCTCCCACAGCTCCTTCGGAATGATCAAGGTGATGGGCTGGCCGACGGCCTCTTTCTGGGTATAGCCGAAGACCCGCTCCGCGCCGGCATTCCACGACAGGATCGTCCCGTCGAGCGTCTTGCTGACGATGGCGTCTTCGGAGGACTCGACAATCGCCGCCAGCCAGGTACGGGCGTCTTCGCTTCGTCCCTGAAAAGCAGACTCAGCCAAAGGGCTTTGCCGGCCCAGGCCGGAAAACGCCGCTTCTTCGTCTGCTCTTGCCGCCATCCCTCTGCCTCGAGGCTGATCATGCCGCTGGCCTTCCTTTCATGCAACCTTCTTTCGTCTTCCGGCCGCCCGGCGGCGCCGCATTTAATAGACGCTGCCTGATTTTTCCCTGCGCTCTCGCCGCGGCGGAACGGCCAGGCGGGCGGCGCGACAAGGGCAATCATCCGCAGGGAATCTTCCAGGTCGCCTTCCAGGTCGCCTTCCGGGTAATCCCGATCCGCAAGAACATGTCCGGGACATGTACCCGGTCGGCAGAAAGTTCGCAGCGGTCAAAAAGCCGCCGCAGCTTGGGCTTGTATGCCCGACAAAAAGCCGGCATCCTCTATAGTTAGGGGGCTCTGCGCCGATTCCAGGCCCATGGGACCGGCGGGCGGCGGGGTGAGTTTTTGTCGCAGCGGTGCTGCAGCGGCATCGCATCGGCAGTCTGCATAGATGGCAAGACGCTTGCTTCAATCAGCGCAGGGTCGCTCCCAGGTCCTCCATGCACCCACTCCGGAATACGATTCACTTCCGCATCACGAGCTGGGAATCCGGAACGAGCTTCATCGCACCGGAAGGGCGGCGCCCGATCACTTGCCATAGGAGGGTGTCTTGATGCTGTCTTACCCGTCGCCTATATCGGTCGCGCCATCTCGGAAGTCCCATCTCGCGTGGGCGCTCGTGCCGCTTTTTTGCACCTGCGGCAGCGCTTACGCGGGTAGCGGACCGCTTAAAAGCGCCGCCGTGATGACGAGCCAGGCCGACCAGAGCGCGGCGCGTACCGACACCCCGGTGGAAAGCGGCCTGCGCGCTGCTTATATCGCCGCCGTGCAGAGCGATGCGGCGACGAGCACCGCATATGCGGTGGCGCCCTCCGGCAGGGCTGCAAACCCGCGGCAGAAGCTGGCCGCACACTCCGATGCGGCGGGCATTCGGCTCACTTCCGCAGAGGGCGCGGCGGACTTCCGCGCCTCTTGGGCGCTGCAAAGCTACGGCTGTCCCGAGGCGCCGCAGCGCAGCACCGCCACCGTGCCGCGCTCCTCCCAAAACCGCATCGAATACGCCCGCGCCGGACTCACGGAGTGGTATGTCAACGGTCCTTTAGGACTTGAGCAAGGCTTCACTGTCAACACGCCGCCGTGCCGCGCCGCCTCCGGACTGGTGTTCAACCTGGAGTGGGACACCGATCTGACGCCGACGCTTTTGCGCGATACGGACGCGGCCGCGGGACAGCGGCTGGAGCTGCGCAACGCCGCCGGCCAAGTGCGGCTTTCATACTCGGATCTGTATGCCTACGACGCGGCGCACAAGCGGCTGCCGGCCGAGCTTTCTCTGCACGGACGGCAGCTGGCGATCCGCGTCGATGACCGCGCGGCGCAATATCCGGTGACGGTGGATCCGCTCATCTGGTCGCAGCAGATGAAGCTTCTTTCAAGCGACGGCATAGCCGGCGACACCTTGGGCAGCAGCGTGGCGATCGCCGGCGATACCGCAATCATCGGCGATCCGCTTCATGACTACTTCTCGACGAATCAGGGCGCGGCCTATGTGTTCGTCCGCGCCGGCGGCCAGTGGACGCAGCAGCAGCGCTTGCTCGCCAGCGACTACAATTCGAACGACCAGTTCGGCTACGCGGTAGGAATCTCCGGCGACACGGCGGTCATCGGCGCGCCGAACCACTTCGCCGGTGCGACAAACGCCGGCCAGGCCTACGTCTACGTACGCAGCGGTACGACCTGGACGGAGCAGGCGCGGCTCACGGTCACCGGTGCGCTGACCAATGACTATCTGGGCCGCAGCATCGCCGTGGACGTGGATACGGTGGTCATCGGCGCCCCGGGCGTGGATCTGACGGGTCAGACCGATGCCGGCGCCGCTTACGTATTTTTCCGCACCGGCACGACCTGGGCGCAGCAGCAGCGGCTTGTGGCCGGCGATGCGCTTGCCGCCGACGCCTTTGGCAGCGCGGTGGCGCTGTCGGGAAACACGGCGGTCGTCGGCGCGCCGCGCGATGATACGACGGCCGGTGGTGTCGACGCGGGCTCGGCCTATGTGTTTCTGCGCAGCGGCGTTACGTGGGCGCAGCAGATGCAGCTTGGAGCAGCGGACGGACTCACCACGGATCTGTTCGGAAGCGCGGTGGCCATCTCCATTGATACGGCGGTGGTAGGTTCGCCGCAGGCCGACACCGCGGGCGGCAGCAACGCCGGCGCGGCCTATGTCTATCTGCGCAGCGGCACGGCGTGGGCGCCGCAGCAGAAGCTCATCGCGGCCGACGGCGCCGCGGGCGATCTTTTCGGTTCCGCCGTGTCGATCGCCACCGATACCGCGGTCGTGGGCTCACCGTTTGCCGACACCGCGCTCGGAGGGACCGATTCGGGAGCGGCCTACGCCTGGACGCGCAGCGGGACCACCTGGACGCAGCAGATGAAGCTTACCGCGGCGGACGCCGTTGCCGGCGATCAGCTCGGCGCGGCCGCCTCCATCTCCGGCGACACCATCGTCACCGGCGTGCCGCTGCGCACCGAGTCGTTCTCCCGGCGCGGGGCGGCGTATGTCTTTTTCCGCGGCCTGTCGACCGGCGATCCGTGCGCCACGCCGGCCCAGTGCGTCAGCAACATCTGCATCAACAGCACCTGCCGCAGCGGCAAGCTGCAGGGCGTAAGCTGTCTCTCCGCGGGCGAGTGCGCGACCAACTTCTGCGTCGATGGCGTCTGCTGCGACACCGCCTGCGGCGGCAACAGCCAGTCCGACTGTCAGGCCTGCAGCGTCAGCGCCGGCGCCAGCGTCAACGGCACCTGCCGCGTGATGCCGGCCGGCCGGGTGTGCCGAGCCCAAGCCAATGAGTGCGACGTTGCCGAGTCCTGCGACGGCGCCGGGCCGCAGTGCCCGACCGACAACGGGGTCGGAGAAGGCATGCCGTGCGCCTTTGGCAGCTGCCGCGCCAACGTCTGCACCTCGGACGTGCCGCTTTCGTACGCGCCGTCGGGCGGCAGCTCTCAGGCGGTCGGCTGCGAGCTGGCAGCGATGCGCGGCTCTCCCCCGGCCGCCGCCGCCGCCGCGTTGATTACGCTCTGCATGCTGGCGCTATTGCGGCGCTCACGGCGCAGGGCTCTGGGTCTTGGCGATTGAGGAGGTTCCTGCTATGTCCGGATATTCTAGTGCGTGTGCGGTCCGCTGGGGTCTTTGCCTGGCATCCTTTTTGGGCGGCGCGCCGCTTCTCGCTCACGCCGACACGCCCCCGCCCACGGCGCCGGGAGCGGCTCTGCCCGCGGCCCTGCCCGCGGCCGCGCCCGCGGTCGAACCCGACTCCGAGCCGGCGCCCGCCGCCCTGCGTCCGGCGCCGCCACCACCAGTCGCCGCGCCGCTTCTAACCCGGCAGCGCGACCGCGGATTCGCGCTGCTCTGTAACTTTTCCGCCCGGCTTTTTATGATCGCTGCAGATGGCAGCAACACCCCATCGCAGACCCCCCTGCAGGGCGGCGTCTTTGGCGGCTACAAGCTCAATCGCTGGGTCTTCGGGTTGGGATTTGATATCTCCAGCTTCGATACCGAGACGATCTATAGCGACGGCCGCAACACCGCCCGCGGCGTCGTCTCCAACACCGGCTTCGTGTTTTCGCCGGGCGCCCAGGTGGCGATTCTGCGCAGCAGCGATCAGCGCATCGAGTTCCTGGGCGCACTTCAGGTCGGGCTCGGCTCCATCGTCGCCCGGAGTTATCAGGAGCCGGAGCTGCCGGTGGAGCAGCAGGTGGTGGACAACCAGTCCACGTTCTACCTGCAGTACCGCATCGCTCCCGGTCTGCGGTTCTGGGCGCTGCCGCAGCTGGCGTTCAACCTGCTCACCGGAATCTCCGGCGACCACCTGTTTACGTTTATCGATAACCCCTCTGGGAATCAGACCAACCAGCGGGGAACCACGGCGTTCTTCTTAAACTTTGGCGCAATGGGAGTATTTTGATGAAGTCACCCACTCCTCGCACTGAGCCGCGTCGCTTGGCCGGCGCCTGGGCCGCCGCTCCGGTGCTGTTCATGTCGCTTCTGGGCTGCGGCGCCGACACGCCTGCGTCCTACCGGGACTACGCGCGCCAGAGCGCCCAGCTTAGCTGCGAGCGCAGCTTCCGCTGCTGCGGCCGGCGCTGCTCGACCTCTGCCGATGCGACTTTCAATAACTCGATCAAGAACACCGAGTTCGCGCTGACCCAGGGACTTGTCACCTACAACCCGGACCAGGGGCGCGCGTGTCTGGACGCCAGCGCGGCGCTCTACGTCAACTGCACCCAGTATGTGGCCACCATCGATCCCACGCCCGCGGCGCGCGCCTGCGTCGGCATCCTCCAAGGCGCCCTGCCCCTGGGCGTGGCGTGCAGCCAGACGACCGACTACTGCGCGCCAAACACGTACTGCGCGCTCGACAGCAGCCTCAAGCCGCCGCAGTCGCGGTGCCGGCGCACGCTCAACGTCGGCGATGCCTGCGACGGCACGGTGCGCTGCATGCCCGGCAGCTCGTGCGATATCGGCGGCACCGGGGTCTGCAAGTCGAATCTGCTGGCCGGCGCCCTCAACGACGCCTGCAGCGCCACCGCCCCGTGCGGCACCGCCTTGGTCTGTCTATCGAGCGGCATCTGCGGTCTGCCCCAGGCCGGTGGCCAGCCCTGCACCTCCGATCCGCAGTGCCTGAGCGGCCGCTGCGCCGTCGATACCTGCACGGTCCCGATGACCCGGCCGACCACCGTCAGCGATTTCATCTGCGGCACCATACCGGTCCCGTAAGAACGCTCGCGACCATTTCTGTCGTGCGGGGGCATGGTCCCCTCTATACTGCCCGCCACCATGCCTACCCGTACCCGCGCCCGATTCCTTATCGCGGCATCGCTGCCCTTTTGGGCGGCGATGAGCTGCACCTCCGCCCCTGCTGATCTGCCGCCCCCTGTAGAAGATGCCGGCCCCGGCGAGGTCTGCCCGCTGCGCCCGCCGCTTGTCGGCCAGTCGGCGGAGACCATGCAGCTGGCCGGCGCCGCCGCCCACTGCGGCGTTCCCGCTTTCGCATGGCGCAGCGACAAGACGCTCGGCGATGTCGTGGAAAAAGGCCTGCATGATCACTTCACCGCCGACGCCCTGGGCGTGCTCTTGGCGCTCAGCCATGTCACGCCGCAAGGTCCGGTGCACGAGGTCGATCTGGATCAGATAAGCTATAAGACTCAGGATCGCGGGCGCGCGCTCACGGCCACGGCGCTCGTCGCCTATCCTTCCGATCTGGCCGCCAAGAGCAGCATCGATGTGCTCCTGGTCCTGCACGGCACGGCCGGATTTACCGATAGCTGCGCCCCTTCCAATACCACCGATGCGCGGCCGCTTGTCGCCGCGTTCGCATCGCTTGGCTACGTCGTCGTGGCTCCCGACTACATCGGCTTGCGCGGTCTAGGCGAGCCGACGGGATTTCTTCATCCGTACTTGGTCGGCCAGCCGACCGCGCTCGCCTCCTTGGATGCGGTGCGCGCTGCCGGCAAGCTGCTGGCGCAAAACCCCGCCCCGCTGTGCACGTCCATGCGCTTTGCCACGGTCGGCGGCTCGCAAGGGGGGCACGCGGCGCTGTGGGTGGACCGCCTGGCCCCTTACTACGCGCAGGAGCTGCAGCACGTGGGCGTGGTCGCCACCGTGCCGCCCGCCGATCTCATCGGCGAAGGGACGCGGGCGCTCACCGCCAAGGTCCCGGCCAGCGCCAACATGGCGGCGTTCTTTGGCGCCGCCAGCGACTGGTACGGCGTCCGCGACCAGCTCGCGGGCGTGTTCGTCTCGCCGCTCGACAAGGACATTCCGGCCGAGCTGGCGTCGACCTGCAACCCCGGCAGCTCGTTCAAGGACAAGGACCTGAAGGAAGTGTTCGCAAAGACGCTGCTCGATGCGGCGGCGGTCCCCGACGGTCTGCGCGCGCTCGTGCCGTGGGGGTGCATGGTGGCGGAAAACGGGCTCACCACCACGTCCGTCAAGCGCCTTGCTCCCAAGTCGCCCGGCTACGATGTCCTGTTCGTGCTGGGCGAGTCCGATACTCTGGTCGATCCGCCGACCGAGCAGCGCAGCTTCACCATGCTGTGCCAGCAAGGGATGGCGATGCAATTTCTGGAGTGCGCCGGCGCCAGCCACACCAAGGCGACCACGTGGGCGCTGCCGGAAATCGTCGACTTCGTCCGTGATCGCTTCGCCGGCAAGACCGCCGACGCCGCGCACTCCTGCCAGCTCGCGGCACCGGTCAAGTGCCGCGGCACGCCTTAGAACACCTAACAAAACCTACTGCGGTGCCCATCCACGGCACCTGCCGTGCTCACGGCCACAAGGCCGCTCCGCGCGCCAGGTACCGCGGCTGAGCATCCTCGCTACGGTTTTGTTAGGTGTCCATAGCAGTCCCTCTACGCTGCTCCTACGCCATCCGCCGCAGGGGCAGCAGCGCCTGCAGCCGGCGCTCGCGCAGGAACAGCCCGGCCCACACGATCACGCCCAGAATCAGCGCTGGGGCGAAGCCCTCGCCGGCGCGTACGTGGGTCGCGATGGCTCCGCCGAGATATCCCGTGCAGAGGATGGCGCCAAGGACGCTGGTCTGCGGAATCGCGTACAAAAGGGCGCAGAGAACCTCGACCACGCCAAGGGGAGTGATCACTTTTTCGGCGTAGCCAAACTTGGCAAATCCCTCCACCACCTGGGGGCCGTGCATGAGCTTCATGGAGGCGCTAAACAGCAGCATCAGGGTGGGAATCAGGCTCAGGATCCTTCCGGTCCAGAGCATCGCTTTGCTCGGCTCTGCCGAGGACGAAACTTGTGCGGTCATGGGAGACTCCTAGCTCGTATGGGTCCGCGCCCACCCTAGCATGACTAAGCGCGGCGGCGAGCCGCGATCACGGATGAGGAGGGTGATTCACTGCTCCTGTCTGCTTGGGAATCTATCTTCTAAAAGCGGAGCTGGTTGAAGCAGAGCTGGAAGCGGACACATGGGCATCGAAGACGCCGGTCTCGATGCGGCCTTGGCGCTTGATCTGGATGAAGATGCGGTAGTCGCCCGGGCTTGGGAAGCCGTAGGGGAAGCCGACCTCGGCCGGGAGCTGGCCCGCCTGATGGTGGTGCGCCGGCGCCGCCGCGGAAGCGGTCAGCGATAAAGCCGCCATCGGTACCGAGCCCGAGGGGTGGACATGCGCGAAGACGCTGCCGTCGCGCTTTACGAACGCGGCGTGGCCGAGCATTCCCATGTACAGCTGCAGATCGGTCGCCGGCTGGCCGCTCGCGTCTTCAACCCGGAAACGGAACACGCCCGGAGCCCGCGCCACAAGCTCGCCCGGCTCGCGCTGCCAGACCATGCGCGCACCGTCGGCAAGCGGCGAGGCCGCGCGCTGCGGATCGGCCTGCGAAAGCGGCGGGGCCTGACCCGCCGCGTCATCTCCGGCCAGAGGGGTTCCGGCAAGCGCGTCCGGCAGGGTCAGCTCCGCCACCAGGGTCTCCGGGACGCCGGTGGCATGCACGACGTCGGCGTACAGCTTGTAGCGGCCGGCCGGAGCGGCGGGCAGAGACACGGTGAAGACGCCCTCCGCACGCTCGCTCGGGTGGAGATGGAAGATCTGCTCGAACTCCGGAACGCGGAGCATGAAAAGGTGCATCAGGTGATCGTGATCCGGCAGGAGATCATCAAGCCGCTGCTCCTGCCAGCCCGAGCTGCGCAGCCGCAGCTCCAGCCGCCCGTCCTGCACCGCCGCGGTCATCTGCAGCGGCCGATAGACATTCTCCGCCGCGCGCCGCGCCTCGGTCTGCCACCACCGCGCCCCGCCGAGAAGCAGGAGTCCCAGAATCAGCGCCGCCACAAGCTGCGCCCGCCGCCGCCGCCGCACGATGTCCGCCGTCACCGCTTCGCCCGGGGTCAGCTGCGCCTCCCCGCTGCTGGCGCCGATGATGCTGAGCAGGCCCCCGACCAGGATGAGCAGCAGCGCGAACAGCACCACGGAAAGCGCCGTCTGCATGCCCGCCGTGCGCTGCGGCAGCGTCGGCACCGGCACCGCCAGCTCGCCCTTGCCGCGCCGCCCGTCGGCGAGGATGCGCACCTGCCAAGAGCCGGCGGTCATCATCCACAGGTGGCCGGTGAAGGTCTGCGGGTCGGCGACTAGGCGCGCGGCCTGATCCGGGGTCGGGGCGAAGACTGCGCCGTCGCCGCTTAGCGGCAGCGGCACGATGCGCAGCTCGGTGAGATCATCCTGCGCCGCGCGGATCTGGATGTCGGCGACGCCGGGAATTACCTCGGGCGGACGGATGGTGACGTACAGCTTGTAGGGGCCGGCGTCCCCTTCGTAAAAGACATCCGGGCTGCCGACATGCGCAGAGGCAACGGAGCCGCGCCCAAACAGCAGCCCCAGAACGACCAGCAGCGATACGAAAAAGTGCCCGCGCATGGTCACCTCCGCAGCCCGCGCAGAAAAGCCGCCGCCGCCAGCCCGAGCCGAGTGCTCAGCACCGCGAGCACCGCCGCCAACCCAAGCTGGCGGACCAATCCGAGCTGGCCGTCCATATCGAAAAATACGTTCCGCACCTCCGGAGAAAAGCTGCGTGAGCTGTAGCTTACGTAGTGCGTGCCGAACACCCAGGTGCGTGAAGCGGGAGAGAGCAGAAACTCCGCGAACGGCCACTGCACAAGACCGAAGACGAAAAGAAAGCACGCCGCCTGGACCAGGCTCTGTAGCAGCAGCGGCCGGGTCGCCAAACGCGCCGCCATGAGATCCATGACCAGCGCCGGAGCGATCAGCAAAAGAGGGAAGCCGGGCGGAATCAGATGGGTGACCTGCTGGTACACCGGGCCGAGCTTGGGCGTCGCCGGAACCAGCGGAAACAGCCAAATGATAAGCGTCATCTCTATGGTGTAAAACGCGGTGATGATCGTCGCGCCGAAGCGGTGGCCGGAGGCGCGCCCGACTCCCATCAGGATAAGCGGGACGCAGGTCGCCACGGTGCGGTAGAAAAACCCGCTGTGCTGCACGGTGCGGCGGATAAACTCCATCTGGAAGGTCAGAAGTCCGATCAGGATGAAGCCGCCGATGAACAGAAAAAGGAGCCGGAGCAGCCGCTGCGTCTGCCCGCGGGCGCGGTTCATCAGGCCGCAGAGGAAGATCAGCGCCCCGAGCTGCAGGCCCAAAAGTCCCAGCGCCAAGACCGCGTGCGGCGGGCTCATGATCTTGACATCGAGCCCGTAGGTGTCGTGCCACCAGTTGTCAAACGGCGCCGACGCGAGCATGGCGATGCCGCCCCAGGCGGTGATGAAGGCCCCGAGCGGTCCGCGGAAACCCCAGATGCGCACGGTGCAAAGCGCCCCTTCGCTACGGCCAAATGTCATCGTCAGGATCTGGTAGCCGCACGACAGCCCCGCCAGCACCGCGCCCAGATAGATCATCATATGCGGCGGCGACCAGAACGTATCGCGGCCGATCGAGCGGTGCCAGGCGATGTCCCACTGCACCCCGAAGATGGCGCAGGCCACGGACAGGACGGTGCTCCATACATACCAAGCGACCACGGGAGGCGGGGCGGAGTCGGGCCGGACAGGTGCGGCGGCGGGATTCATGGCGACCTCTGGGCAGCCAGACTACCACGTTCCGTATCGGCAGGTAGCCGCGGTGGGGGTCGTACCGGAGGGATGTCGGGATAAACAAAGGAGTATTTTCCCGCGGCCGCGGGCGTTAGCGGAGAGCGAGGGTGCGGCTCTGCCAATCGGCAGACTGCCAGCTGCGGAAGGCCGCCAGCCGGTCGGCGCTGCGCGCCTGGGTTTCGACGCTCAGGGTGGACAGCCGCACGACCTGGAACTCGCGCCGGATCGTCCCTTGGACCTCGGCCTCGCGGGCCACGAGCAGGCGGGCGCCGTCGGGAGTAAAGCCGGCGAGCTCGATGTTGCCGAGGTACGGGTCCACGGTCGCAGGGGACAGCGTGTCAAGCCGCCAGCCGGGGCCGGCGTCCGGGCTGTCTGTGGATCCCGCTTTGGCCGCTTCTTTGGTCGCTTCTTTGGTCGCTTCTGCGGTCTGCGCGGGAGCGTCGTCTTTATGGAAGACCCACAGCTCGTTCCAGCTCGGCAACGGCTGCACCGCGACGACCAGAGCCTGGCCGCGCGGGGCGATGCGCAGCGACTGGTTCCAGACCAGGCCGTAGGTGCACTTGCGCAGCAGCTCCTTTTTCTCCTCGCCTTTGCCCGCGCCCGGCCGGCGCTCGAAAAGGGACACGCAGGTCTCGCCGGGCTGGCCGGGCTGGGTCTCCAGCGTCAGCGCCGCCGGGCCGCGCGGCGGGCGCACCGGCTCCGCCGCCCAGCGCGCGGTGCCGACACGCACCGCCACCGCGTCGTACCAAGCGCCGTCTTCCTCATATAACTCCGGCCGGTTGACCAGAGCCAGCTCGCGCACCGCCTGCTCGCTGTGCGCCGCGGCGCGAACCATGTCGCCCTTGCGGGCATAGTGAAACACAAGCTCCGCCAGCGCCGCCGCCCGCCGCAGCCGCAGGCGATTGCCGAGCGCCGCCGGCACCGCCGCCGGATCGACGCGCGCAAGCACCGTGACCGCCCACTCCTGCACGAGCTGGCGGTCGCTCGGTCCAAGCTCGGGCGGGACGCAGTCGGGGTGGGTGAGGTAGAGCGCCGCCCGCGCCTTTTGCACCGGCGGCGCCGGCAGCGCCAGGACGCGGCGGAACGCCTCGCCGTCGTAACAGACCTGGGTGTGCTCCTTGCGCTCCGTGCTTACAAACTTTACGCCGTAGCTCTGCGCGACCTCCAGGTGGGCAGCCAGCGCCGCGTCCTCCCGCCCCGCGCCGGCCCGCCGCGCCGAGGCCCGCCGCCCGAGCCGCTCGGCGAACTGCCCCAGGGCGGCGAACACCTCGCTTCCCACCGCGGCCGCCGGCGCCGTCCGCAGGTACAGCGCCGCGTAGCCGATGCCGAGCGACTCCGCCCCCGGCGTATCGCGGAGAAAATCGATCACCGCGTGCAGCGCCGGGGCGCTCGCTTCTTCCAGCGGATAGGTCCGGACTTGGGAGGGACGCACATAGCCGGGCCGCTCATGCCGGTGGTCATAGACATGGAGATAACCGGCGCGCTCCCCTCGCACCTCCAGCCAGTCGCCGCGCCACAGCACCGCCTGACGCGGCGTGCTCTCCTGCGGGGCGGCGCGCAGGGCCGTTTGATCCTCGACGACCAGCGCACAGAGCAAAAGGAGCGGCAACATCTTTATTCCTCCTCCGCGCCGGCGCGCTTGTTGTCATCGCGCGCCGCCTCCGGCTTGCCCTGTCCGAGCAGCGACCCGGCGAAGAACCCGCCCGCGGTCGGCGGCGCGATGATGACCTGGATCTTGTCCGACAGCTTATCGGCCAGCGTCTTTTGGATGAGCAGCGGGTTCTTGGCGATGAGCGCCGACTCGCGCGCCAGCTGCTCGCTGTTGGCCTTGCCCAGCACCTCGGCGCGGTAGGCATCGGACTCGGCGAGCTTGCGCCGCGCCTCCGCCTCGCCGGCCGACTCGATGCGCCGCGCCTCCGCCTCGCCTTCGGCGTGCTTGAGCCGCTGGACTTTCTGCGCTTCCGCTTCCAGGCGCTTCTGCTCGATCTCGCGCTCTTTGAACGGCAGGATGTGCTGCATCGCCTCCGCCTTGGCCTTGGCGGCGATCACCTCCTCGCGGCCGGCGGCTTCGGCGGACTTTTCGCGCTGGACCTTCTGCGCTTCGGCGTCAAGCTCCGACTCCTTGACCTTCTTCTCCTTGAGCTCCAGCGTGTAGCGCATCTTCTCCGCGTGCAGCTCCTCTGAAAGGAGCGCTTCCAGCCCGTTTTTGTACTCGGTGGGAAGATCGACGCTGCCCAAAAAGACCGCGCGCACGATCACCCCGTCGGGCAAAAGGAGTCCGCCGAGCTCCTCGGTGAGCGACTTCTGGATGTCGGCGCGGTGGGTGGAGAAGATCTCGCGCACGGTGTGCTTGGCGAACGTCCGGTGCAGCACCCCATCCACGACCGGCTCGACGAGCTGCACCCCGATATCGGTAGGCAGCTTGCGCGCCACGGCGGGAATGCGGCTCGGATCGAGGGCGTAGCGCACCGACACATCGACGCCGAGCGACAGGCCCTCGACCGACTGGTAGGGAGATTCGCCGGCGGCGCGGGCGCTGCGGGTCGGGCGGTAGACCTGATCGCGCAGGGAGTAGCGGTGCAGCTCCTGCAGGCCCGGCAAGAGCAGGACCCAGCCCTCCCGCACCTCGGTCATGGTGCCGGTGATGCGGTTATAGCGCACCCCGACTTCGCCCGGCATGATGGTGCGCACCGGGTGGGCAAGCCCCGCCGCGGCCAGAAGTCCAAGCAGACTCAGACCGGCGAGCAGCCGCCGTCCGCGCTCGCTGCGCAAGATCTCGATGAGCCCCAGGACCACCGCCCAGGGAGTCGCCAAAAGGACATAGCCGAGACGCTTGAAGAAAGACCGTACGGGTTCTAGATAACGCATTGCAAAGGCTCCTTTCCTGCGCGCCGGTCATTGCATCGCGCGGGCCAGAGCCAACGCCGCGGCTTCACTCGGGATTGCGGCGGCAGCGGCGTTGCGGAGCTACTTATTATGCAGAACGTAGAGGAGCCTCTACAAACGGTCGAAAGCGGTTACTTCGGCGGGGCGGCGGAGCCTTGACTCATCGCCTGCATGCGGGCGGCGATCTCGCGCAGGCCCTCGTGGCTCGGCACGATGGTCAGCGGCGCCAGGGTGCGCTCCAGGTAGGCGGTCTGGGCGGCGTCGTCGAGATCGGCGCACAGGAGCACCGGCAGGCGGGAGCCGTGGGCGCGCAACAAGCGCAGGATCAGGATCCCCTGCGGGCCGGTCAGCCGGCGCCGCTGCTGCTCCCCCAGCACCTGGCCCGAGCGGCCCTGCTCATCGACCAGCCGCTCCGACGGCGTGCGGCGAAAATCGAGGTCGAGCAGCACGCCGCTGGCCCGCGCCCCCGCCGGCTCTGCCAGCATGGCGACGAGCGCCGGTCCATCGAGCGCGGCGACAAAAGAGAACCGCTCCCCGAGAAATCGCGCGAAGCGGTCCAGGTACTCGGTGCCGTCCTCACAGACGATCCAGATCGGCAGCGGCGGCTTCAGGTCGGGAAGCATGCCCCCACTCCTTTTATCAAAGGCGGACTCTCCGCTCGGACGATGAGGTGCCCGCGCCACTCGTGCACGAGATCGCGCAGGATGGCGAGCCCGCGTCCGCTCTCACGCCGCTCGACGGTCTCCAGGGTCAGCTCGTGCGTCGCCGAGTCGCCGACCAGGAGCAGCAGCAGGCGGCGGCCCAGGGCGTCGCGCTCTTCGCCGACGCGCACCAGCACGCTCGGCGGGCTGGCGGCTTCGGGCTCGCTCGCCACCGCGGCCTGGGCATTGCGCAAAAGGTTTACAAACAGCGTCATGAGCGCCTGCCGTTCCACCGGGAACTCCAGGTCCAGCCCCTCTAGAAGGAGCACCGGCGAGATCCACGGCTGCATGCGCAGGCGCAGCTCCGCTTCGACATCGCGGATCCACGCCGTAATCAGCAGCGCATCGACGCGGGTGCGCGGCCCCAGGCGCAGCAGGGAGCCGAGCCGCTCGGAGTGCAGCTCGCGCAAGCGCTCATCCACCCGGCGCAGGCGCGTAAGGGCGGCCGGCGTCAGGCGCTCTGCCCGCAGCAGCGACTCGGCGCGGCGCAGATCGCGCACGAGCGGGCCGAAGATCGGCTCGCGGTGGAGCGGCCGCAGCAGCACGCCGTGCGCCCGCGCCGCAGTCTGCAGCCGGGCATAGGCGGCGGCGATAAGGCTGGAGGCGCGCTCGGGTTCCCAGAGCATGTGCTGCACCTGCTCATGCAGCTCGTCCACGCGCCCGGGGTCGCCGGCGAGCAGGCCCAGGGCGCTCGTGCGGTGCTTGAGGACATCGTGCCGGAGCTGGCCGATGGTTCGCGCCAGCTCTGGAAAAAGCGCAGGCCGCCGCACCAGGGCGCGGGCCAGCGTGCGGCCGCGCAGCAGCCACACCAGCACGCCGCCGAGCGCCAAAAGGATCAGCGCGCCGATCGTGAAGCGGCGGACTTGCACCTTGTGCTGCAGGCGCGCCCGCTCCGCGGTGATCTGGCCGCGGATGAACAGCGCCGCGCCGCGGCTTGGATCCTGCAGCGGCGCTTCGCGCAGGAAGCTGTCGATGCGGGCGAGCGCCGGCTCGGTCGCACCGCGCGAGAGCGCCAACCGGGCCAGGGCGAAGTGAGCGCTCGGGGCGTTTACCTCCTGCGCCGCGGCTTGCTTCAGCTCCGGTTCGAGCTGCGCGGTAAGCGGCAGCGGCGCCCGCGCCGCAACCCCGGCCAGGCGCGGCAAGGACGCGGCGGCAGCCCCGTGGCGCAGGGCCAGCCGGTAGCACTCCACCGCCGCCGCAAGCTCGCCCGCCCACTCATGCACCACCCCGAGCATGAGCAGCCGCGGCGCCCCGACCGCGCCGCCCTCCCCGTCCCGGCACACGCCGCCCAGCGCCGCAATCGCCTCCTGCGGCTTGTCCGAAAGAAGCAGGCTGCGGGCGCGCGTCAGCACGGCCTCCTCCGCCCCCGGACTGTCCACCGCCGTGAGCAGCACCCGCGCCTCGTCCAGCGCCACCGGCGAAGCCGCCGCCGCGACATAGGCGCGCAGGTCGGAAAGCCCCTCTGCGGGCTTATTGTCTTCAATCAAGAGCGCGCCGCGCTCAAAGTACGCCGCCTGGTTGCCGAGCGCGATGGCGCGATCGAGCCACGGCCGCAGCGCCTGCCGCGTCTCCGCCGTACTCACAAGGGCGCGCAGCTGACGCCCGAGTTCCAGCAGCGCCTCCCCGTCTTGCCACAGCGCGGCCACGGTCGCCGGCGGTACCTGTCCGGTCAGCGCGTACGTGGTGACTGCGGCATCGATAAAGCCCGGAGAGTCCTGCAGCGCCGCGGCCAAAAGATCGGGGGCCAGCCCGACGGGATCGCCGCTCTTGAGCCAGTCCTTGGCCTGGTGATAGAGCTCCTGCGCCTTGGCCGAAGGTACCGCGGCGCTACGTCCGAGGCGGGCCGGCTGCTGCGCGGTATCCGGCTGCCCCTTGACCGCGTGCAGCAGCCGGCGCACTTCCAGATCGTGGAGCTTCTGCGGCGCCTGCTCCAGCGCCTCGCGCAGGTAGCGCTGCAGCGCGCTCTGGGCCGCCGCCAGATCCCCGCGCCGCAGGGAAACTTGCGCCCGCAGGAGCCACAGATCGAAGTAGCCCGGCTCCAGCGCCAGCGCGTGCCGCAGCGCCTCATCGCTCCGTCCGGCATCGAGGGCCCCGCCGTGCGCCGCCAGCAGGATGCCAAGCTCCCGCCACGCCGCCGCGTGCGACGGCGACAGCTGCAATAAAATGGTCAGCTCGCGCTCCGCATCGTCGAAGCGGCCGAGCGCCTCCAGCGCCCGCGCGCGCAGCCAGCGCGGGGCGCGCCAGCTCGCCCCAGCGCGCAGCAGCGCATCGACATCGCGCAGCGCGGACTGGGCATCGCCGTCGCGCAAGGACTGCTCGGCGATGAGCAGCTGGCCTCTTAGCCCTGGCGGTATCGGCGGCTCCGGCCAGTCGCGCAGGGCGCTCTGCTGTTCATCGCTCTGGATGTCATCTAAAAGATCCAGCACCTGCTTGCGCACCGCGGCCGGCAGCGCCGCCGTCTCCAGCACCTGCAGACGCGCCCGCGCCGCCTGCGTCTGGCCGACCGCGCGCTCGAAGTTGGCGGTGCTGATGAGGAGACGCAGGTGGCCTTCGACATCCTCCGTGGTGCGCAAGAGTCCCGTCTTGAGCAGGGCCCCGACCTCGCCGCGCTGTTCCCAGCGGCGCGGATCTTGGGTCAAAAGCTCCGCCAGGCGCGCATAGGCCAGCCAGTTGTCCGGCGCCTGAGCGATGGCGCGGCGATACAGAGCCTGCGACTCCGCCCGGCGGCCGAGCTGCGCCAGCACCTGGGCCAGCTGGTTTATCGTATCAAGGTCGTCCGGGCTGTCTTTGA
Organism: uncultured Myxococcales bacterium; assembly: GCA_937879845.1. Classification (GTDB taxonomy): domain Bacteria; phylum Myxococcota_A; class Polyangia; order Palsa-1104; family JAEUJZ01; genus CALFML01. Next base: position 35,401 of record CALFML010000356.1, on the reverse strand, counting down.
GCGCTTGCTCCAAAAGCTGCGCGGTCGCCTGCAGCGCCGACGGGCCGACCGCAGGGCGGCGGCCGGCGCGGACGCTCCGCGACGCGGACGGCGCAGCTGTCGCGGCAGTCGGCGGCGGTGCGGGCAGGCCCGCCGCCAAGAGCAGCAGACTCAAAGCAGCGATCATGAGCGCGCTCCCCGCAGCTCACGCAGGCTCAGGCCTAGCTGGTTGAGGCGCAGATGCACCTGCCGCGCCGCCCCGTCCGGACCCAGGAGCTTTTTCGCCATCAGTTCGAGATCGCCACCGGTGGCCGCGAACAGCGCGCGGAAGTACTGCCGCTCGACGTCGGTCGAGATCTTGACGAAGCTCGGCCCGGGGCGAACCTGGACCGTAACCTGCGCCCCCTCTTGGCCAAGCTCCGCCGCGGCCGTCGGCTCTGCCGCGGATCTTTGTTCGGTGCCGCCCGCCGCCGCATTGAGCGCCAGGTTCTGCCCGAGCAGGTGCTCGATGCGCTTGTCGGAAATCGCCAGGATCGCCGGCGCCCGCGCCGCGGCCGCCGACTTGCTGCCCGCCGTCGCCGCGCTGTCGAGGTGCTCGACCAGGGTGAAGACCACGGCGCTGGTCGCCAGCATCTTGAGCTCGCGCTGGTTGCCGGGCCAGTCGTAGGCGCCAAGCTGCGCCAGGCTGCGCCGGCTCAAAAAGATCGTAAAGGCGTCGCGTCGTGCCAGCCGCACGTCGGGCTTGCCGAAGACCACCACGCTGTTGTCTTCGCGAAAGTCCTCCGGCGTGGGAAATCGGGCGAGGAAATCGCGCAACAGCGGCCGCAGCGCCTCGCTCTGCAGGGCCTTGAGCAGGGCGTAGCGGAACAGCTCCGGCAGATCCTCGCGCCGCTCGCGCAGCGGTGGCACCCACAGCCGGGTGGCGGGATTTAGCCGCATATAAAGGTCGGCGCGGAAGCGGCCTTTTTGCACGAGCACCGCCAGATCCTGGTTGGTCGCCGCCACGAGCTTTACCACCGCCGGCCGCGGCCGCACCTCGCCGAGCCGCGTCACCTGGCCGCGCTCGATGACCAGGAGCAGCTGGCGCTGCATGTCCAGATCGAGATTCGCTATCTCATCTAATAGAAGCGTGCCGCCGTGCGCCTGCTCGAACACGCCGGCGTGATCCTCGACCGCGCCGGTGTAGGAGCCGCGCCGCGAGCCGAACAGGTGGCCGGCCAGCAGCGCCGGCGGAATCGTGCTGAGATCGGTGATGATGAGCGGGCCCTTGGTGCCGGAGCGCGGGTGGATGAAGTGCTCGGCGAGGTAGCTTTTGCCGGTTCCGGTCTCCCCCTGCAAGAGCACCGGCAGCGGCGAGCGCGAAAGGGTGGTGAGCGCGCCGCGCAGCTCCGCCATCGGCCGGCTCTGGCCCCAAAAGATCGGTCCCTCCTGCGCCTGGTGGTGCAGCGCCAGGGCGCGCGTGATCTCGCCGGCCAGGGTGCGGCTGTCGACGATCTCGTTCTCGCAGAAGTAGACCAGGGGATCGCTCGGCGGGCGCTGCGGCAGCTCGGTGTCGGTGGTAGTCAGAAGGACGACCGGCAGGGTCGGGTACTCATGGCGCAGGCGCTCCAAGATGAGCAGGCCCTGGCGGCGGCGCAGGAGCTCCAGCTCGCGCCGCCGGGCCGGCGGCTCGGTCGGCAGGTGGCTCTTGTCCTCCGGTAACAGCCGCTCCTCCGGCACCGCGAAGTGCAGGTCGAGCACGACCAGATCCGGCAGCGCATCGCTGCGCGCCAGCACCTCCGCCGCCTCGCCGTAGTCATGGGCGCACTTGAGGGGGCAGCCGCGGTCGCGCTCCTCGCACACCTGGCACGGCACGCGGCGGTCGCAGCGGGTGAGATAGTCGAACCGATCGAGGTGGCGGTGGCACATCTCGATGGTGTGATCGCGATCGTCGATGACGAGGAGGCGCGGCATGGGTCTTTACCTATCTATCTCTTGCGCAAGCAATAAGAATGCTGACTCCAGGCGCAGCACCGCGGCGAGGAGCAGAGAAGGCCGACTGCCTGCATCCCGGTCGCCCGCCGCAAGGTCGGCGACCGCCGCCGCCTCCGCCGCGGCGACCGCAGTCTCGAAGGCATCGAGCGCCGCGGCGGCGGCATCGCTGTCGGCGCGCAGCTCGCGCCATAAGACCGCGGCGGTGACGCGGCGCCCTTCGCCGTCGTAAAGCTCCAGCAAGCTGCGGCGCAGCGCGCGCCGATCCGCCGCGTCGAGCGGCGCCGCATCATCCAGGCGTCCGCTGTCGCGCAGGTCGCGCACGCACCACAGGGCGGGCTTTAACAAATCGTGGCGCAGCCGCGCAAGCCAAGGGTTCATTTCTTCAATCTATAGAATTGCCGCGGCGGGCAAAAGCAAGGAGAGCGCTGTCGCGCCGTCGGCTCGGTTTCCGCCAACACTTTGCGCGGGGGCGGCATATACCGGCATCGGCGGCCCGGTGACCGCAAGCACGATCGACGCCGCCGCCAGCACCATCACCGATGCCGGGATGAAGGAGTGCCTGCAAGAGACCTTGTACGCCGCCCAGTTCCCAGCTCCCGATGACGGCGGCGAGCTGCGCGTGAGCTACCCCTTTGAGTTCAAAGCCAGCGATGAATCATCCCGCTGCGGTCTAAAAACCGAGTCAATCGTCAGCGCCTCCTTTTTTGTAGCTCCCGGGCTGCAAGCTCGCGGCTCCCCCCTGGGGGCGTCCCCCCCGCCCGGGGTCAGAAAGTCGGCCATTGCTGGGAGCACAGACCCCGCAGCACGGCCTCCTTTTTCCTCCCGCGAGGCGCGCACCGACGAGCGGATTTTTCGCTCGCGCTAGTTCCGGTCAGCTCCCGCAGCTGGCGCAAAATTTGCTCTAGGGCCTATTCCCAAAGCTATCTCACGCTCTTAGGCGAACTGCCGTCACTCCTTGTCGAGCTGGCGCAACGGGAAAAGGAAACCAGATGAAAAAGACGCTCTCGTTCATCACGCGCATCCATCGCGATCTGACTCTGCCGCTGACCGCAGCGGCGGCGTTCCTGCTTGCACAAGGCTGCACCCCGCAAAAGGACGTGGAGGACCCGCAAGACAACTCGATCGAGAAGGCTGCGGAGTCGCTGCGCAGCGATCCGCGGATGGCCTCGTTCATCCAGCGCGGCAGCGAGCACCTTTTGGCGCTGCGCACGAGCCTCAACCTCAGCGCCGACCACAACTTCCAGGCGCGCAGCGCCGTGGTCGATGAGTTCGGACTGACCCACCTGCGCTTTGACCAGACCTACCGCGGCGTACGCATCTGGGAGAGCGAGGGAATCGTCGAGCTGTCCCCGCAGAGCGAGCCGCGCTCGGTCATTCACACGCTCAAGGCGGCGGCCAACCTGTCCACCGTTCCGACCCTGAGCCCGAGCCAGATCCTCAGCATCACGCACGCCGATCTGAAGCCGCGCGGCCCCTACGCCGGCACGCCGAGCGTCGAGCTTATCGTCTATCCCGAGATCAGCGAGCACCCGCGCGCCACCCTCCTGCGCGGCAGCGGCGGCGAGCTCAACGCCGAGGACATCGAGCGCGTGGTCGATCGCTACACGCTGGCCTACTACGTCCGCACGGCGCTGGAAAACGGGGCGCAAGAGACCCGGCACACCGACTACATCATAAGCGCGCACGACGGCACCATCCTCAAGAAGTGGAACACGCTGCTCACCACCGCGGCGACCGGCACCGGCAACTCCGAGTACAGCGGCGCGACGGTGCAGCTTGGCACCAACAGCATCACCGGCGGCTTCGAGCTGCGCGACATCGCGCGGTCGATGAACATCGCCACCTACAACCTGAACCACGGCACGAGCGGCACCGGCACCATCTTCAGCGATCCGGACAACACCTGGGGCGACGGCAAGAACTACACCTCGGGCGGCTCCACTACCAATGACAACGGCCAGACCGCCGGCGTCGATGCGCACTACGGCACGGAGCAGACCTTCGACTATTACTCCAAGGTCCACGGCCGCAACGGCATCGACGGCGCGGGCAAGGCGACATACAACCGCGTCCACTACAGCAAGAACTACGACAACGCGTTCTGGGACGACACCTGCTTCTGCATGACCTACGGCGACGGCAGCGCCTTCAAGGTGCTGACCAGCATCGACGTCGCCGGCCATGAGATGACGCACGGCGTGACCTCGCGCACCGCCAACCTCACCTACAGCGGCGAGTCGGGCGGCTTGAACGAGTCGATGTCCGACATCAACGGCACCATGGTCGAGTTCTACTCGCGCGGCGGCAGCGGCTCCACCATCGGCAACACCGGCGGCAACTGGCTCATCGGCGATCAGCTCTCGACCACCCCGCTGCGCTTCATGATAAAGCCGAGCAAGGACGGGGCGAGCCCCAACGCCTGGTCGACCTCGGTCGGCGGACTCGATGTCCACTACTCAAGCGGTCCGATGAACCGCGCCTTCTACTTCCTCAGCCAGGGCTCGAGCAGCGTCGCCACCGACGATGCGTATAGCTCGTACATGCCGGCCGGCATGACCGGCATCACCAACGACAAGGCCGCGCGCATCGCCTTCCGCGCCTTGACCGTCAAGATGACCTCGAGCACCAACTACGCCGCGGCCCGCACCGCGTTCCTTGCCGCGGCCACGGATCTGTACGGCGCGACGAGCGATGAGTACGCGGCGGTCGAGAACGCCTTTGCCGCCATCAACGTCGGCAAGGCGCACGGCGGCGGCGGCACCGACACCACCGCGCCGACCACCTCGCTCACCGCACCGGCCGCCGGCACCACGCTCACCGGCACCGTCAACGTGACCGCCAACGCCAGCGACAACATCGCGGTCGCCAAGGTCGAGTTCTACGCCGGCACCACGCTCATCGGCAGCGACACCTCCGCCCCCTACGCGCTTTCGTGGAACTCCGCCACCGTGGCCAACGGCACCTACGCGCTGACCAGCAAGGCCTACGATGCGGCCGGCAACGTCGGCACCTCGGCCGCGGTGAGCGTGACGGTCAGCAACATGACCGGCAGCTGCACCACGACCAGCCAGCTCCTCACCAACGCCGACTTCGAAGCCGGCGACACCGGCTGGACGACCAGCGGCGGCGTCATCGACAACAACGACGCCACCAACGCCCACAGCGGCGCGTGGGTCGGCTGGATGAACGGCTACGGCCGGACGCACACCGATACGATGTACCAGCAGGTAGCCATCCCGGCCACCGCCTGCAGCGCCAAGCTGTCCTTCTGGCTCGCCATCGAGACCAAGGAGACCGGCACCAAGGTGTATGACAAGCTGACGGTGACGGTGCAGGACTCCGCCGGCACCGTGCTGGGAACCCTGGGAACGTACAGCAACGTCGATGCCGGCGCCTACTCGCAGAAGACGTTCGACCTTGCGGCCTACAAGGGCAAGACCATCCGCGTCCACTTCAAGGGCGTTGAGGATGCGCTCCTGGCCACGAGCTTCTTCGTCGATGACGCGGCCCTGACGATCACGCAGTAGCCTCTCCCCGCTCCCCCGCGCGGGCTGGCGTCCGCCGCACAAACCCTCCTAAGGACGCCAGCCCGCCTTACTTGACTGCCCCGTCTCGCCCCCCTACCTTCCGCACGATATGTACTGCTGTCAGGTACCGCCAAGACCCGCGAGGAAACGATTCCTTCCTACCTGTCTTATCGCAGTAGAGCTGCTGGTGTTATTCAGTCTTATCTGATCTCGGGGTCGACGTGACCTTGACGTGCTTCGCTACGGAATAGGCGATGACGCCGCGGCTTGAGCTGGCTGAGGTTTTTAAGGAGTCGCCTGCTCGCGCTGCAGGAACAGCGCCCCTTGGGTGACAATCTGCTGTCCGGGTTTCAATCCCGACAGGACCCGCACCATCCCCAGGTGCTCCGGGCCGACTTGGACTTTCGCTGACTTGAAGGCTTGGTCTTCACCGACGACAAGAACGATGCTCTGATCGCCGTCGTTGAGCACCGCCATGGTCGGAATGACGATGGCTTTGGGACCCTCTGAACTGCTCAGCTCCACCTTGGCGAACATCTCCGGCTTGAGGCGTCCGCCCGGATTCTCCAGCAGGCAGCGGACCTTGACCGTGCGCGTCTCTGGATCCACGGTGTCGTGGATGTGGACGACCTTGCCGGCAAAGGACTCGCTGGGGTAGGCCGGTACGTGTACGTTTACGCGCGCGCCCACTTGCACCAAGGTCAGATCCTGCTCGTAGGCATCGGCCAGTACCCACACCGTGGAGAGATCGGTAATCGTCACAAGGGCCGCGCCCGCATCGGCGCGCAGCTCCTGGCCGACCAGCGCCGGGCGCTCGACCACCGTGCCGTCTATTCGCGCCCGCAGCGACACCGCCACCGCCGGCTCCGTAGCCGAGATGCCGAGCGCCCGCAGCTGCGCCGTGGTCCGCGCCACATCCGAGGTCGCTTTGCGCAGGTCGGCCTCGATCTGATAGAGCTCCTTGGTCGAGATCGCCCCATCGGCCATCAGCTTGCGTCCGCGCTCGCCGGACTTTTGCGCCAGGGCCAGGTCCTGCGCCGCCTTGAGCGCATCGGCCTGCAGCGGGCCCACGGTCGGAGAGCTAAGCTCAATGAGCGGCTGGCCGACCTTGACCTTGTCGCCCGGCTGCACCAGGAGCGCCGTGACGCGGCCGTCGATCGGCGAAGCGACGCGCTGGGTGCGGTCCTCATTGAAGCCGATGCGCCCGGTGAGGCTGACCAGCGCCGCCGCGGTCGCCTCCTGCACCGTCTCGATCTTGACGTACTTGAGCCGCGGACTGCCCGGCTCCAGCCGCCGCGACGGCCGGGCTTCGCCTTCCGCCGGCCCTTCACTCTGCGCATGCTGACACGCCGCGGTCGGAATAAGCAGAGCCAGACAAAAACCCCAGAGCAAATCCGAAAGAATTTTTGCAGTCCGCATCACTTCACCTCTCCTGCCACGGCGTGCGAGACCTCGATGAGGCTCTGCCGGTACTCATGTTGGGCGCGCAGATACGAAGCTTTGGTATCAAGGTGGGTGCGCTGCGCTTCCAGAAGCTCCAACAGCGACGCCGCACCGGCTTGATAGGAGCGCTCGGCCACCCGCAGGGCGGCTTCGGCGCGCTCCGCCATGCCGCCGGCTTCGAACGCCTCTAGGAGCTGCTGCGACCGGGCGACCCGCCGCGCCGCGCCCGTCACTTCTTGCTGCACCTGCAGCCACACCCGCTCGATCGAGTTATCGGCCCGCCGCTCATCGACCCGCGCCCGGCCGATGTTGGCCTGGTTGCGGTCAAAAAGCGGCACCGGCAGGGAGATCCCAAGTCCCAGGGAGTTGGGGTTATCTCCGGAGGCGGTAAACTCGCTGTGCGTATAGTTTATGCTCAGCGAAATATCAGGCAGCGCTTCGCGCTTGGCCGAGTTCAAAGTGGCGGCCGCCGCTAAGCGCGACTGCCGGGCCGCAAGAAAGTCGGGCCGCTGCTGCGCCGCGCGCTCCAGCAGCACCGACACGCCCTCCGCCGCGCCGCGCGCCGGCGCATAGGCCACCGCCTGCGGCAAGGCATCGGCGCTGCCAAGACCCATGAGGACGGCGAGCTTGTGCCGCGCCAGATCGTACTCGCTGTCGGCATCGATCATCGCGGTCTGATAGCGCAGGCTCTCCAGCTCGATCTTGCGCAGCTCGTTCTGCGAGATGTCGCCCGCGGCAAAGCGCGAGCGGGTGATGCGTACGGTCTCGGCGTAGCGCCCGTTGGTCTCATGCGACAGCTCGCGGCCGTCTTGCGCCCGCAGCACATCGAGAAAGCCGCTGCGCACTTGATACACGACCTCCCGCAGGGCGTCTTCGACCTGCAGCCGCTTGGCGGCGATTCCCTGCTCCGCCGCGCGCATGCGGGCGGTGCGCTTGGCCCAGACATCGATCACTTCGCTGATGCTGATGTTGTGCTGCGTCTGACCAAACGGTCCGGGCTGCGGGATCGGCGGATACTGCGGGTTGGCATCGCCGAGAACGATGTTGCCCAGGTTGTAGGAGAGGACGGGGTTAGGATACACGCTGGCGGCGATGCGGTCGTACTGGGCGGTCTCGATGTCGAGCCGCGCCGCGATCACATCGCGGTTGTGCGTAAGCGCCGTGGCCACCGCTTGCGCCATGGTCAGCGGCTCACCGCCTGCAGCGGGGTCGGCCATCGCCGGCCCGCACCACAGAACGCCTAATAGGAACAGCCAGCGCAGCTTCGTTTGCAAGGTGGTCATTGCGCCCCCCCAAGCCGAGCCGCCCGCCGCTGCATGCGGCCGCTGCCAAACCAGTTCTCGAACAGCTCGTACAGGGTCGGCAGGAGCAGCATGGTGAGCAGGGTGGACGAAAACAGTCCGCCGATGATGACGATGGCGAACGGCCGCTGCGTGTCCGAGCCGATGGCGTGCGATAAGGCCGCCGGCAAGAGTCCGAGCGATGCGAGCAGAGCCGTCATCAGCACCGGCCGCAGCCGCTGCGACACCGCCTGCAGGATCGCCTCCTCGCTCCCCGGCGTCTTGGCCCGCGCCTGGCGGACGTAGGTGATGAGCAGCACCCCGTCCATCACCGCGACCCCGAACAGGGTGATAAAGCCCACGGCGGCGGACACCGAGAGCACGGTGTGGGTGAGGTACAGCGCGAACACGCCGCCGACGGTCGCAAACGGCACGTCGAGCAGCACCACCAGCGCCGGCAGCGCCGCACCGAACGCCATGTACAAGAGCACGAAGATGAGCGCCACCGAAATAGGCACGATGATGAGCAGCCGCCGCATGGCGCGCCGCTGGTTCTCGAACTCGCCGCCCCAGGTCAGGTAGTAGCCGTCCGGCAGGTGGACCTCGCTCTGCACCCGGCGCTGCGCCTCTTCGACGAAGGTTCCCATGTCGCGGCCTTCGATGTTGGTCTTGACGGCTAGGAACCGGCCGCCCTGCTCGCGGTTGATCTGGGTGCGGCCCTTGTCCACCCGGACGTTGGCCAGGGCCGACAGCGGCAGTCGCGTCTTGTCAGCAGGAACCTCCAGCCGGCCGACCGCGAACGTGTCGCCCTGGCCGGGGGTGGGAAGCTTGATGCGCACATCCACCTTGCGCTCGCCTTCCCACATCGAGGTCGCGACCTTGCCGCCAAAGCCGCTCTCGATCACGTCTTCGACATCGCGCACCGACAGGCCGTAGCGGGCGGTGGCCTCGCGGTCGACCTCGGCGACGATGTGCTGGGCGGTTCCGGCGCGGTAGATCTCGACATCGCGGGCCCCGCGCGTGGTGATAAGGACCTTGCGCACCTCCTCCAGCTTTTCGTGCATGAGGTGCAGATCTTCGCCGTAGATCTTGACGACGATCTGGCCGCGGATGCCGGAGATCGACTCCTCCACGCGGTCCTTGATCGGCTGGCTGAAGTTATAGACAACACCCGGCCGCTGCGACAGCGCAGCGCGCATCGCATCGACAATCTGTTCCTTCTTACGCCCGGTCTTCCACTGACTCTCCGGCTTCATGATGACGAACATCTCGGACTGATTCGGCGCTTCGTCATCGGTTCCGTCTTCGGGGTGCCCCTGCTCCGACAGCACGTCCTTGACCTCCTGAAACTCGAGGATCTTAAGGCGCGTATCGCGCAGGACCTGGGCGCCGCGGCCCAGCGACACGGCGCTCGGCATGGTCACGGTGATGTGGATGTCGCCCTCGTTCATCTCGGGAAGAAACTGCGTGCCCAGGCTCGGCACCACGGCCACCGCCCAGCCCAGGACCAGGAGCGCGATGAGCGGCGTCAACACCGGAAAGCGCAAGGCGACGCGCAGCGCCTTGAGGTAGTAGTGGCGCAGCACGACCAGGAAGTGCGGATCCTTCTCTTCCACCTGGTGGCGCTGGAGGAGAATCGTCGTCAGCGCCGGCACGCAGGTGAGGGTGAAGAACAGCGCCCCGGCCAAGGCGAAGGCGTAGGTGAGGGCCACCGGGCGGAAGATCCGTCCCTCGACTCGCTCCAGGGTGAAGATCGGCATCATCGCCGCGGCGATGATCGACATCGAAAACAGCGTCGGCCGCAGCACTTCCTTGGCGGCGCTGGCGACCACGAACGGCACCCGCTCCGGCGGCGACTTGGACTCGGAGAGATGACGATAGGCGTTCTCCACCAGGATCACCGCCCCATCGAGCAGGATGCCGAAGTCGATCGCGCCCATCGACAGCAGGTTGGCCGGCACGCCGGCATAGTAAAGGCCGACGAACGACGCGAGCAGCGCCAGCGGCATGGTCACCGCCACCGCGAACGAGCCCGACATGGCGCGCAGGAACAGCCAGATCACGAGCGTCACCAGCCCCGCCCCTTCCACCATGTTGCGCAGGACCGTCTTCAAGGTGGTGTCGACAAGCTGCGTGCGATCGTAAAAGGGCTTGATCTGCATCCCCTTGGGCAGGACATCGCGGTTGACGCGGGCGACGACCTCGTGCACGGCCTGCAGCACGTCTTTGGGATTCTCCCCGCGGCGCAAAAGGATCGTTCCCTCGATCGAGTCGATGTCGTCCTGACGCGCCACGGCGCCGCGCCGCGGGGTGTAGCCCTCTGCGACCTTGGCGATGTTGCGGACCAGTACCGGCGTGCCGGCGTGGGAGCGGATGACGACGTTTTCGATGTCGCGCAAGGTCTTGAGATAGCCGCGGCCGCGGACCACGAACTCGGACTCACCGTGCGTGATGTAGCCGCCCGAGGTTGCGCCGTTTGACTCCGAGACCGCCGCGATCACCTCGCGGAGCGAAAGCCCGCTGCTGCGCAGCTTTGCCGGATCCGCCAGGATGTGATACTCCTTCTGAAAGCCGCCGAAGCTCACCACATCGGCGACGCCGGGGGCGCGCATGAGGTGGCGCGACACCACGTAGTCCTGCCAGCTGCGCAGCTCCGATGGGCTGTGGCTGTCGCTCTCCAAGGTGTACTGGAAGATCTGGCCGACCGGCGTATCGTTGGGGCCAAGGGTCGGCTTTACCGAGTCGGGGACCTCGGCACCGGAGAGCCGCTCGGCGACCTGCTGGCGGGCGAAGTAGATCTCGACATCGTCTTCGAACGTCAGGATCACCTGCGACAGCCCGAACGAAGTGATCGAGCGCTGGACGATGACGCGCGGCACTCCCACCAGCGCCCGTTCGACAGGGATCGTCACCTGCTTTTCGACCTCTTCCGCCGCCTGGCCGGGGTAGAGGCTGATGACCATCACCTGGACGTTGGTGACATCGGGAAACGCCTCGATCTTCAGCTTAGTGAAGGTAAAGATGCCGAAGACCGCAAAAGCCACCGTGAGCACCATGGTTGCGAGGCGACGATGGACAGCGAGATCAATAAGCCGATTGAGCATTCGCGAATCACTCCCAACAAAGCTGTGCCGCTTCCCAGATGTGTGACGACACGTAGAGATATCCAGAGCTGCTGATAGGTGAATGTGCCGCGCCGATCACGCGGCGCAGGTTAATGACAGATTAATATTTCTTCACAAGCCGAGGATTTCCGTCGGGATTTCGCAGAGTAATGAGAGCTCAGTATTTCCAGCACAGAGACTTCCGCTGGATTCTGTAGCGATTCTCCCGCACGCGCAGCCGTCCCAGCGAACCCCGAAAATGATTCGCCGGAATGGGTGGGGGTCTTATTGGGAGCCCGGTCGTGAACCGGTTTTTAGAGGAGCGGCGGCGACAAAGACGCGGGCGAGTTAGCCGACGACCGAGTTGCAATCAAGGAGCAGGTCGATCTTGGCTCCCGGATCCGCCTGGACGGTGGTGCAGGAGGCCGGGCACAGATAGACGCGGCCGTTGGAGATGAAGAACGAGTCGGCCGCGCACTGCGTCTGATCCGGAACCTGCTTGAAGTTCTTGGGCGCGCCGCCGTTGCCCGGGGTATAGGCCAGCTCGGCGGTGGTCAGGATGAAGGTCTTGCCCGGCGGCGGCGCCGGAACGTCGAAGTCGCAAGCCAGGGTCGAGCCGGTGACCACGCCCTGGGCCACGGTCTTGAACACCGCGTCGTAGCTCGCGGTCTGACACACCGGGAAGCGCAGACCGCCGGTGAGGATCGACAGGTTCTGATAGACCGCGCCGGTGTTGACGGCGCTTGAGCACTTGGTGGTCACGAGCGCATCGGTCGGCGCGTAGGCCTTGGTGGCGGGGTTATTCTCCAGCACGCCGACGATGCTGTGGAAGGTGTAGTTGCGCTTGGCGGCAGTGCCGAACTGGTTCGGAGCAAGCTGCAAAAGGGCCGTGTCAAAGCTCTGCGCGGTGTACTTTGTCCCCTGGTTGTCATCGGTGATTTCGATGAAGGTCTTGACCGCGTTGGGACGTAGCCAGGCCTGCCAGCCGCTCGGCGCCAGGCCCAGGGTGTCGGCCTTGGCGTAGGTCTGGAGGACCAGATCCAGCGAGTTGGTGCTGGCGATCTCCTGGCTGTACTGATAAAAGCGCGCCGAGTTGCCGGGCTTGGCCGGCGGCGGCGTGCAGCTGGCGTTGGAGGCCAGCGGCGCGCTGATGCAGATGGACTGATCCGCCGAAGCCGAGCCGTGGTTGGAGATGAGGATCACGCGGTAGTCCAGACCACTTGCGGCGATGATCGCGGCGAAGCTCTGATTGATGTTCTTCTCAACGGACTGGATCTCCAGCGTCATGCTGCCGGAGTTATCGACCACGAAGATGACATCGACCGGAGACTTGGCCAGGGTGGCCTGGGCCCGCACATCGCCGCAGGCCGCATCGCGGTCGATGCCGCCATCGCCATTGCCATTGCCGCCGTCTCCATTGCCGCTTCCCCCATCGTCGTTGCCGTTACCATTGGGGTCGGTGCCGGAAAGGGAGTTGCCGCTGCATCCGAGCGCGGTCAGCGATGCCAAGGCTAGCGCTGCAAAGGTCTTATACATAATTTCTCCTTTTGATACGGCGGACTGGAATGGATCAGGCGGAGGCTCGCCCCTCCGTCATAGGCTCTGTCCCCCGGGTCAGCCCAAATAACTGGCGAGTACCTCTTTTAGTGTACCGCAGAAAGCCCGGCGATGGCTGCGGCGAATGTCGGTGCAGGAATGCGCCCCGGCGCTGCGGCGCGCGCATGCGGGAGCGCCGCCGGCTTGCGCCGCCTATTGGTCGAGCCACCTACCAGAGCTTGCGTGAGCCGCGCTTCTTGCCGCCTTCTTCAGATGGGGCGGATGAGGACGATGGAGACGATGCGGAACCCTGGGCTTCGGGGTTTGTCTTGGGAATGAGCCGGACCGGCGCCGTCACCTCCGAACAGTGCGGCCGCGCGCAGTCCACGTTATTGATCAGGAATACCGGCGGCTTCTGGACGAGCCAAGCGGCGGCGATCCAGGTGATGAGGAGCGTTATCCCCACCAGCCCCAAGGTCGCCATCTGCAGGCGGCGGATGCGCTGCTCGGAGAGGATGGTCTCCTGCAGGCCGCGGTAGATCTTCTTGGCATCCCACAGCAGGTCCGACGTGCCCTCCGGACCGCGCTGGCTGCGGGAGGAGCTGTAGCTCTCCGGCCGCCCGCGCACCATGGCGCGCAGGATGATCTCCATGACGCGGTCCCGCCAGTACGGATCGGGAATCGGCAGGGCGTCGCGGTAGGCGATGTAGCCGTCGCCGTGCCGCCGCTTGAGCGCCTCCGCCGTCAGCTCGCACGGGCGCGTCTGGATGGCGTTGACCAGGCCCGCCAGGCGCTGCACCTGCTGGTGATCCTCGGTCATGATGAAATAAAACAGCGCCCCGACCGAGTAGATATCGTGCGCTTCAACGAGCGGCAGGATCAGCTGGATCTGCCGGTGCTGGGCCGGCGGCGGCGGCGTGCCGTCGAAGTAGGCGTAGCGGGTGCCGGGGTCGGGTCCGGGCTCGATGCGGATGATGCAAAGATCGTGGAGGTGGTTCTGATCCCACTGGAAAGTAATCAGATCGCCGACGTGCACTGAGAGGTTCGACGCCCATACTTCCTGCGGGATGAGGAGCCGCTTCTGCGACACGTCGATCTGCGTCCGCGGCGGCAGGTGCTGGATGCGCTGCAGCGCCTCGGGAGAAAAGTACGGAGCTTTATCCACTCCGGCGTTATTCACATCGCGCTCTTCGTACCACTTGTGCGACAGCTTGCCGCGGTCGGCGAGGCCGAAGTCGATCACCTTCACCCCGAAGCTCGGGTAGGTGACCATGTCGTTGAGCATGTCCTGCAGACGAATCGGCTCGCGGTTGCGCTTCTGGCCGCTCGCCCCCCGCTCCTTGCCGAAGTTCACCATCACGTTGTCGGGCGTGAGGTCCTTGTGGACGATGCTCATCTCCTGGTGCAGCCAGGTCACCGACTCGGCGACTTGCACCATGAGCATCATCCGATCAAGGGCCATGGCGCGCTGGAGCCGCGCCCGATCCTGCAGCCGCCGCCGCTGCGCATAGGAGAACCGCGAGGTGTCATCCCCGCTCGGCGGCGTCAGAAAGGGCTGCGCCCGCTGGTCGAAGTACGTCCGCCGATGCTCGCCGACGCCGTCGAGCGTGACCTGCTGCAGCTCCATGATCACGGCCGGACGATCGATGAAGTTTATGATCGTTCCTTCGGTGGCGCGCGGACCCTCGCGGCAGCACAGCTTGGCCGGGGCGCTGGTGAGCCGCCGGTACTGCATCTCGATGTCGTTGGCGGAGACCTCATAGTCGCCGGCGGGACAGACCAGCGATGGGTATTCCTTGCTGTCGCTCTCCTGCCGCTGCAGCGGATGCTTGCCGCACTTGGGACACAGCGGGTGGTAGATCTGCCCGCAGCCGCACATGATCATCGGGCCCAGGTGCACGACATCGAGGATGCTGACGCCGTTGAACTTTCCCGTGGCGCTGAGCTCTTTGAGAAGCTCTATCTCTTTGTCGAACAGATCCTGATGGCTGTAGGTCGCCGTGTTGTGCAGGATCTTGATCGCCACCTGGCGGATGTCCTGACCGTCGCTGCGCTGCCACGCTTTATACACCTTGGCGAAGCGCCCGGCGCCGATCTCCAGCGGCTCGCAGGAACCGCTCGGCCGGGTCTCCACCATGATCTGGTAGACGATGTTGGCGCCTACTTGCTCTATGCTCGCGGCGTTGCTTGCGGCGTTGCTCGCGGCGTTGTTTAGAGGGGACATCCAGAGAGCTCCTTCAATCTTGCTAACGCCTGACGGTGAAACACGCCACGTAGGCGCAGGAGAGATCCGGCTCGATGCTGTAGACGGCAAAGAGGCGGTCGGTTCCGGCGGCGGAGATCAGCCGCAATCCCAGCGCGGAGAGCTCCAGCCGCGGCGGCTCTCCTTCCTGCGGATCCGCCAGGTTGCTGGCGACGGTGATGGTGCGGTGCTCACCGCGATGGTGGCCGACATAAAGCGGCTTGCCTGGACACGGCAGCGGCAGCGTATAGCTGTTGCGTCCCCCGTTGGTCGTCAGATCGGAGGGATAGATGCGGAAGGTCCGCCCCGCCTTCAGGGTCTCGGAGGCGACGCGCAGCTCGACCATGCGGTTGACCAGCGTTGCCACGAGCGGCCGCCGGAAGTCGGCGACCAGACCCTCCAAGTCGAGCGGCAGCGCGATCGGCGTCCGGTGTTCACGCGGGTTCAGGTCATGGCTGGCGACGAAAATGCGAGCGATGCGGGCCGAACGCAGCTCCAGCTCCCCGCCGCGCGCCGGCAGCACGACCGGCAGCATGGAGTCGCTGGCCGCCGGATCGAGGTTGGTCTCCAAGGTCGTCAGGGCCTGCGCCTCCGCTTGCGCCACCGCCTGCGGATCCTGGCGCCGCAGGCTGTCGGTGATCCGCGCGCCGTTGCCCAGAAACAACAGCAGCCCGACCTTCAGCATGCGGTCCATGGCGGGACTAGGCCGCCGGTGGCTCTCCGGAATGTGGGCAAAGTAGAAGCGCTCGAACTCGGACTCGCTGGGTAGGAGCTGCTCCAGAAGCCCGCGCAAGACGGTCGTCGGCAGTCCGACGATCCCGGCTCCCGCCGTCGCCGCGTGCACCCTGAGGCGCAGGGAGCGCAGCGGCGTGCGCTTGCTCACCCGCTGGCCGCGCGCCTCGACAAAGTGGGTCGCGGTCAGGTGCAGGCCTTGGCCGTCGCCGGGGCGATGCGGGATCACCAGCCAGTCCCACTGCGACAGGTCGCTGCGCAGCATCGACTGTTCCTCCGGTGAGAGGCGGCGGACCGTGAACGCCGCGGCGTCGTCCGGGTAGAGCTCCAGGCGGAGCAAGCGCCCAAGGTGCAGCGGATCGCTCTGTTCCGCATCGGCGAAGTCGGAGTCCGGCGCCGATACGGCACGGTGTTCCGCGCCCGACTCCGCCAGGCTGCGCTGCAAAAGGGACCGCGCCGCGCCGGCGCGGATGACGTACGCGCGTCCGACATTCATCTCACGCGGCGCATCGAGCTGCAGCCAGCCGCCTTCCAGCTGCGCCAGCGCCTGCTGCAGCGGGTCGGCCACTGGCGGCGCGGCCGGTCTGCCGTCTTTTATCCAGGCCGAACGCGAAAGTCCCTCGCCGCCCTCTTCCTGCGCATCCGCCGTCAGGTCGGCGAAGCTTTCGGCGGCCGGCACCGCGGCGCCGCGCTCCGGCCGATCGGGCTGGACTCTGCCGCCCAGCGCCGACTGCGCCCCCGGAGAACCGGCTCGGGGCAGGCTGCGCCGGGCCGCCAAGGGCTCGCTGCCCTCGGGGGCCGACTGGGCTCTGGCCGGCGCCGGCCGCGAGCGGCGGACCAGCTCCGGCTCTTCGCTGAGCGGCGTCGGCGGCAGGCTCTGAAAGTCGATCCCGAGCTCCTCCATCGCGCTGATGATGCTGTCGTGGCTCTGCAGCTGCGGCCCCGCCTCCGCCTTGAGCAGCGCCGCAAACTCGGCCGCGGTCGCCGGCTGCCGCTCCGCCGGGTGTTTCGACAGGGCGCGCTGAAGCAGCCGCTCCAGCGACTCGGAGGCCTGCTCGCAGACGCTGCGCAGCGGCAGGAGCTCATGGGTCAGCACCGCCGCCATCGTCGCCACCATGTTGCCGCGCGAAAACGCGCTCGCTCCGGCGCACAGCTCATACAGCACCGCCGCCGCCGAGAAGATGTCGGACAGCCGGCTCACCGACTGCGGCGCCGCCACCTGCTCCGGCGACATATACGGCGGACAGCCGGCGGTGATGTTGGGCGCGGTGACGGGCTTGCTCGGACCCGGCATGTTGGTGCGGGCGATACCGAAGTCGATCACCTTGACGCTGTCGCGGGTGATAAGGATGTTGTTGGGGGAGACGTCCCGGTGCACCACCCGCGCCGGCAGCTCGTGCGCGGCATGCAGTCCCAGACAGACCTGGGCCATGATCGCGGCGGCCAGCGGCGGCGCGAGCCGCTTGCCCCCCTGCGTCAGCTTGGCGATGAGCTGCCCCAGCGAGATGCCGCGCAGATACTCCATGGCGATAAAAGGAACGCCGCCGAGCTCTCCCAGCTCATAGACCCGGACTACGTTGTTGTGCTCAAGCTGGGCGACGATCCGCGCCTCGGTGAGCAGGCGCTGCTCCGCCAGCGCGTCGAGCTTGCGCAGCTCCGGCCGGAGCAGCTTGAGCACGACAAACCGGTCGAGCCGATTGTCGGCCGCCACGAACACCGCGGCCATCCCGCCCTCGCCGAGCTTGGCGACGAGCGCGTAGTTGCCAAAGGGGAACGCGACGCCCGCGGCGACGCGGCAGATCGGCCCCCCGGGCCCAAGCTGGATCACCGCCTGCGCGCCGCGGGGAATATACAGGGAGGAGATGCGCTCCTTGGTCTGGAGCAGGAAGGTTCCATGGGTGCTGGCGTCGATGAGGCGGATCCCGTCGGCATCGAGCTGCACTTCCATGTGGCGGCGCGAGATCATGGTGTCCGCCGCGCCCTGAAAACAGATATGGCAGTCCGGACTGCGCCCGAGCAGGAGCGGCTGCGGGAGAGGAATCGGCGCCGGGTCGATGAAGGCGAAGACCCTCCCGGCAAGGCTGCCGCGCAGGCATGCGACCTGAACATATGTGGAGATCGTCATCAGTGGTACCGACTCCTTCGCTTCGGGACGTACTGCGGGCGATCACGTAGGACAGAGCGCGGACATTGTAGCCACCCTATCACAAAATAGGGTCGGGTATACAGGGGCAGCAGGGTCGCCAACCGGACGCAGCGGGCATCCGGTTTCAGAGGGCACTACGTCTGGCAACGATGAAGAAAGTCGGCGGGTGGAAAGCGGCGAAGCGCGCCGGCAGCGGCAGCCGGCGGCGGCGGTCAGCGGCGCGACAGCGCGTACCGGCGGCGGCGCAGGGATAGGAGGCCGCCAAGACCAAGGAGCGCGCCGAGTCCCAGGGGACCGGGTCCGCTGCTGCCGCGGGCCTGAGTGCAGCCACCACTTGGCGGCGGCGGCGCGGCGAGATCGGATGTCACGCCGCCGTCGGGGCCGGGGACGCTGCTGTCGCTCGGGCTCGCGGCGTCGGTGACACCGCCGTCGGTGACGCCGCCGTCGGTAGCACCGCCGTCGGGGGTGGTGCCGGACTTGGTGACGGCGAAGCGGTCGATCTCGGTGCCGGTGTCGTCGTAGGCGACGGCGCTCATGGTGCGGCCGGCGAGGTGGATGGAGACGAAGTTATAGACCATCTTGGAGATGACTTTTTTCGCCTTGCTGCTGCCGGAGTCGGAGTAGAGGTTGGCCCCGGCCCCGCCCGAGACGATATAGGCCACGGTGCTGCTGTCGTCCATGCGCGCGTACAGGTGATCGTGGCCGGCGAACACGGCGGTGACCTTGTACTCGGGGCGGTTGAAGATAGGTACCCACTTGCTCTGCACCGTGCTGTTGTCGCCGTGGCTGCCCACCGAGTACGGGGCGTGATGCAGCCAGATGAAGACGTGATCGGTCATCGCGTCGTCGCGCGCCGCCTGCAGCTGATCGGTTATGAACTTGAGCTGGTCGGCATCGGTCACTTTATTGCTGTCGAGGCTGAGGAACCGCGCGTTGCCGCAGCTGAAGGCGTAATAGGACTGCCACGCCGCCCCCGCCGGACGCGGGGACGGAAAGACCTGGCCGTAGTTATTGGCCAGGTCGGAGATTGCGTCATGGTTGCCCGGCGCCGCCATGAACGGCGTTCCGCGGACCAGGGCGTTGGCGACGGGAAAAAACTCGCTCAGGTACTGCGCGTAGGTGCCGTTGGGAACGATGTCGCCGCTCTCGAAGACCATCTCCGGGCTCTTGAGCGTGAGCTGGGCGACGACCTTGGCGTGCTCCCCGGCCATCGTGCCGAAGCCGGTGCGGCTGTCGCCGTAGAACACGAAGTCCATCGGCCGGCCGGGCAGCGGGCAGGTCGTGAACGCGGCGCCCTGCGGCGCGCCGGTGAGGCTGCGGACCTCGTACTCGTAGGTCTCCCCGGGAGAGAGGCTGGCGAGGACGACCTCATGATCGCGCGCCGCGGTGCCGGTCTTCATCTCCCACATCGCCGCCCCTTTTTTGCGATAGGCGACGGTCGTGGCGTCGGCCGCGGCGCCGGTGCCCCAGCGCACGATGGTCTGATCCGGGGTGTAGCCGCGGCCCAGGATCGGCCCATAGGTCAGCGTCTGCGCCGACGCGGTCGTGCCGCTGAGCAGGGCGGCGGCGAGCACGGCGCCGGCGCCAAGGCCGCAGCTGTGCCGTCGGGAAAAGCGCGCACGGCGGCGCAACGAGGCGAAACCAAACGTGTTTCCGGTGATCTGCATGGCGGGAGCAAACCGCGGTCCTGCCGCGACGTCAAGCGGAAGCGCCCGGGCGGCTCTAGATCGGCTCTAGATCGGCGCGGCGACTGTCGGTGCGGCTAGGCAGCGGCGTTCGGATCGGGCTTGCGGGCGCAGATAAGGACGTTGCCCGGATGGGTCGCTCCGGCGAGCTCGAGCTGCGAGATGAAAAGGCCCAGCTCTCTGAGCTCGGCGTGAAGCTCAGGGAGGGGGCGGTAATGGACGTTGGGACCGCGGTTCCAGCCCAGGCGCACCATCAGGCGCTCGATGAAGCGGGTGAGCCGCACCGCGCCGCGGCGCTCCGGATCGGTCTCGCGGATGAGCAGCTGGCCGCCGGGGCGCAGGGCGGCAGCGGCGCGCTGCAGCACCTGGGTCTGCACCGCCGGCTCGTAGTAGTGCAGCACGTCCACCAGGGTGATGACGTCGCACGGCGGCAGCTCGTGCTGGCGCAGGTCGCCGCGCTGCAGCGTCACCGCCGGCAGGTCCGCCGCCGCTTGCTGGCCGGCGGCGATCTTTTCGCCGTCCCAGTCTACGCCCAGGGTCCGCCGCGCGCCGCCGAGCTCGGCCAGCGCGACGGCCAGCATGCCCAAGCCGCAGCCCAGATCGACCACGTGAGCGCCGACGGGAATGCGGGCGCATAGGGCGCGGTAGCACGGATCCAGGCGGTACTTAAGAAGGGCGTAGTAGCGGAAGCGGCGCGGCGTGCGCCTATAGCGCTGGGCGGCGGCAGACAGCGCCGCCGCAATCGCCGGCGCCTGCTCCGCCGGCACAAGGGCGGCAAGCCCAGTCTCGGGTTCAGCGATGGCCATGGATTCCTCCCGGAGCGGAGCGCCGCGGCGCAGACGAAGCAGCACGTAGACGATGCCACCAATTACCACCCCCAGCGCCGCGCCCAGCAGCACGCCGCCGCGCAGCCACGCCCAGAAGCAGGTCTCCAGCGTCCGAGGCAAGGCCGCGGCGTGGAAATCGGCGCGGCGGAGCGCCAGAAAATGTCCGGTCGCGGTATAGGTCCCAAGCTCCACCGACGCCCACCCGAGCAGCGGCACGAGCGGCGGGATGGAGATGTTGGCGGCCCCGTACATGATCGGCAGGTTCAGGCGCAGGGCCCACGCAAGGCCCATGCACAGAAATATCTGCAGCCCGAACAAAGGGGTGCAGCCGATGATAAACCCGACGAGCAGGGCGGCCGCGACCCGGCCGGGACTGCGGTGCTCGCGCAAAAGGAGCCGGATGAACGCCCGGACGCGCGCCCGCACCCGCGCCACCCGCCCCGCTCCCTCCGTACGCGCTGCCGCGTCCACGTAGTCTCCTTACGACTCGAACGATGGGTCGGCCACGGGCTCGAGGAAGCCGGCTTTGATGGTCTTTTTTTCGCCGCTGGCAAAGCGAACGGTGAGCAGCGCCCCGCCGTGCTGCGGCGAGATGGCCTCGACCCGGCCGAGCCCGAGCTGGCGGTGGCGGACCGTCTGGCCGATGGCGAAGCCGCCGCTGCCGTCCTCATACTCGACCCGCAGGCCGTCGGAGCGCGCCGCCGCGGAGGCGCGGCCGGCGCTGCCAAGGATGTTTCCTAACACTTCGCCGATCCGCTGCGGGCCGCGCGCCGGTGCGGGCCGCCGCCGCCCGCGTGAAAACAGCGCCGCCGCGACATCATCCGGCCCGGACGGCGAGACCGCGGCGGCAAAGCCGCTGCCATCGTCCCGCTCGACGCGCAGCTCACCGTCGTCGATGACCGCCCGCGGCGCGGCCGGCGGGGGATAGGCGTCTTGCGAGATGTCCAAGTCCGAGCTGTCGGACTCCCCAGAACTTGGCGGCCACCCCGACCTGCGCGGCAGGTAGCGGGAGCCGGCCGCGTACCCCGACCCGGAGGACCACGGGCTCGCTCCGGCGGGGCTGCCGCGGCGGTCCAGCAGCTCCGGCGGGATCTCGGAGAGGAAGCGGCTCGGCAGGGCGATGCGCGGCTGGCCGCCGTAGAGGCGACGGCTGTAGGCGTGGGTCAGGATCAGCCGCTCGCGGGCGCGGGTGAGCGCGACGTAGGCCAGGCGCCGCTCCTCGCACAAGCGCAGCTGCACCGCCTCTTCGCTCTCCATGGTGCCGGGGCGCAGCGAGGGGAACAGCCCGTCTTCCAGACCGGTGATGAGCACGACCTTGAACTCCAGGCCCTTGGCGGCGTGCGCGGTCATGAGCTGAATGCCGCGGCTGGCGCCGGGAACTTCCTCGCCGCTCTGCAGCGCGACGCGGGTCAGGTAGTCGCCGAGGTTAAGCAGCCGCGGCGACTCGTCTTCGAACAGGAGCCCGCTCTCGCCCGCCGCCGCGTCCGGCCGACCGGCCGGCCCGGCTTGTACTGCCAGCACTGAACGCTCCGCGGTCCACAGCGCCACCTGCTCCGCCGCCTCGCGCTCCTGCTCTTCGATCGACCCGAGGAGCTCCTGCACGTTCTCGATGCGCGACTGATCTTCGGGATCGTCGGGCCGCAGCATGTGCAGGTAGCCGGAGCGCTGCACCACCTGCTGCGCCAGCTCGGTGAGGCCGACACGGCCGGCGAGCTCGCGCAGCTGCTCGATGAGGTCGGCGAACGTCTGCAGCTTGCGCCGCGGTCCGGCGGAGACGATCGACTCGTCGTGCAGGGCATTTTGCAGCGCCTGCCACAGCGGCACCCCGCTAAGGCGCGCCTGCGCTTCGAGCTTGCCGACGGTGCTCGGGCCGATGCCGCGCGCCGGGACGTTGATCACCCGGCGCAGCGCCAGCTCATCGGCGGGATTTTGGCACAGGCGCAGGTAGGCGAGGATGTCCTTGACCTCCGCCCGATCGTAAAAGCGCATGCCGCCGACCACGGTGTACGGCGCATCGACGGCGCGCAGCGCCTCTTCGAGCACCCGCGACTGGGCGTTGGTGCGGTAGATGATGGCGAAGTCGGCGGGCTCGTAGCCCTGTTCGGCCTGAAGCAGCAGGAGCGTCTGCACGACGAACGCGGCCTCGTGCCGCTCGTCCTGGGCCTGGTGACACAGGATGAGTTCGCCGCCTTCACGGCGGGTGAACAGGCGCTTGTCCCGGCGCTCCGGGTTGCGCGTCACCACCGCGTGGGCGGCGTCGAGGATGACCTGGGAGGAGCGATAGTTCTCCTCCAGCTTGATGACCTGGGCGTCGGGCCAGTCGCGCTCGAAGTCGAGCAGGATGCGCACGTTGGCACCGCGCCAGCCGTAGATCGCCTGATCGTCGTCGCCGACCACCACCAGGTTGCGGCTGCGCTCCGCCAGATGCAGGAGCAGCCGGTATTGCACCGTGTTGACGTCTTGGAACTCATCGACCAGCACGTGCTGGAAGCGGCTGCTCAGGGCCAGCCGGACCTCCGGGTCGCTCTCGCACAGCACCACCGGCCAGAGCAGCAGGTCGCCGAAGTCGGCGGCGCCGAGCTCCAAAAGCCGCGCCTTGTAGCGGGCGTACAGCTTGGCGACCAGATCGGTGAAGTAGTCGTGACCGCGGTAGGTCTCCGGCAGGATGCACTGGTTCTTGGCGCGGTCGATGGCGGCGCGGAGGGCGCGCGGCGGCATGGCCAGCTCGTCGAGCTTGAACTCCTCGCACAGCTGCTTGCACACCTTGAGCTGGTCGTCTTCGTCGAGGATCACGAAGTCCTGGGGCAGCCCGGCGCGCGGGGCGAGGCGCCGCAGGAGACGCGCCCCGATGGAGTGGAAGGTGCCGATCCAGCGCGGCACCCGCGGCCGCCGCGGGCGCAGCGGCCACGGCAGGTCGGCATCGGCGGCGTCGCCCGAGCCGGTGGCGCCGAAGGTCTGCTCGACCAGCTTCTCCGTCCGGCCGCGCAGCTCACCGGCGGCCTTGTTGGTGAAGGTGACGGCCATGATGCGCTCGGGATCGGCGCCGCGGCGCAGGAGCTCGGCAAGGCGGTAGGTGATGACGCGCGTCTTGCCCGACCCCGCCCCCGCCAGGAGCAGGAGCGGTCCGCCATCGTGATGCACCGCCTGCAGCTGCGGCGGGTTGAGGTCACTTTCACCAAACAGGGTCATGATGCCGACTGGAAGAGGGTTATGCCCCAGCTGCCGACGAGGCACAAGCCCCGTTCGCCGCCGCCCCGGGCCAGCGTGCTCAGCCGATGCCGGTCCCCGCCGGTCTTGTTGACGCAATTTGTGGATCGTGATTTTCAATCCTCCTATGAAGCTTCCTAAGCAGCTCCGTCTGGGGGTCCCACTGTTGGCTCTGCTTGTCGGAATAGCAGACTGTGCTGTAGATGCCCGCACCAGCCCTGCCCTCGTGGATGCGCTAGCCGATGGACCGGTGCGCGACTACGCGAGCCTGCAAGCCGACACGCTGGCGCAGGCCGGCTTCGCGCTGCGGCTCCAGGTCGTTCCGGACTCGGGCGCCCCGCCGAACCTGCAGGCGGCGCAAAAGTCTTGGCTCCGCGCCCGCGCCGCCTATGAACGCGGGCTCGCGGTGTTCCTGGTGGTGGCGGCGGAGCTGGACTTCACGCTCGACGGCCATCTCGATGATGGGCTGGCGCGCGACGGGCTGCGGCAGCTGGAGACGGCGCTTTTTGCCCCAACCCCCGCCGCGCCGGCCGAGCTGGATCGGCTCACCGCGACGTTTGCCAATGCCGCGGCGGCTCTACACGCCGCGGTTCCGGATCACGGTCGCGCGCTCTCCGGGGCCGCGCTCATCGGGAGTCTGTCTGCGGTGGCCGCACTTGCCGCCACCAAGTTCGACGGCTCCGCCAGCCCCTATGCCGGCGCGGAGCTGCTCACGGTCGAGCATGACCTCGTCGGGCTGCAAGCGGTCTACGCCATCCTTTCGCCGCTTGTTGCCGGCTCCGATGCCGCGCTCGATGAGCGCATTACGCTGCTTTTACGCGACCTCTTGCAGCAGGTACGCGCGCACGCCTCCGCCGCTGCCATCGCCGATAAGGCGGCGCTCCTGCGAGAGTGCGATGAGCTGAGCCGGGCGCTCACCCAGGTCGCCACCGCGCTGGGCCTCACGGTCACCCAGGTCAACCTGAGCTAGCCGCTCGAAGGGAGTCTCTTGGATCACCTGCCCCGCTCCTCCTTCCTTTTTCTCAGCTTTGTCATCCAGGCCCTCGTGTGGTTTGCGGCGCCGCGCGCGGCTGCGGCTCCACCGCAGACCGGCGCAGGGACCGGTCCTGTCATCGAGCTGCCCGCGGAGGCGGAAGCCGCTTCTGCGCCCGCCGCTGCGTCCCCCGCCCCGCCCTCCGCCGCATCCCCCCCCGCCGCAACCAACAGCAGTCCGGTGTCTGCGGATTCCCATGAGTCCGTGCCGCTGCAGTCCCCGCATCTGGTCGGCGATCAGCCAAAGCGCGCCATCAAGTCGAGTCTGTTCAACCTGGCGCGCGAGTTTCAGGTCGACGTATCTCTGGACCCGCGCGCCGCCGGTCAGCGCGGCGCGGCGATCGGCGGCTACGGCGAGGTCACGCTCAACCTGCCGGTCGATCGCTCGGCGCCGGCGATCGCCGATCTGCGCCGCACCGTCATCTATGTCGGCTATAACTTCACGGAGCACATCCGCTACTTCGCTGAGATCGAGTGGGAGCACGCCTTCACCTCCAGCGAAGAACACGGCGAGATCGCCGTCGAGCAGATGATCATCGACTTCACCATCCGGCGCTACTTCAACGTGCGCGCCGGCATGACCATCGTTCCCGTAAACCTCATCAACCTATTCCATGAGCCCTCGACCTTTAACGGGGTCGAGCGGCCGGACGTCGATGTCTACATCATCCCGAGCACCTGGAAGCAGCTCGTGGTCGGCTTCTATGGGGCGGTGGGCGCCCTGCGCTACCAGCTGTATGTCACGCCCGGACTGCGCGCCGAGGGCTTCTCTGCCGCGACCGGAATCCGCGGCGGGGTGCAAGGGAACCTTCCCAAGACGCGCGACTTCGGTCTCACCGGACGGCTCGACTGGGCGCCGCTGCTCGGAGCCAACTTGGGACTGTCGGGATATTACGCGGGGGCGAGCCAGGGGGATCCGAACCTCGGCGGGGTGAGCGTGACGATCGCGGCGCTCGATGCGCGCTTCGGGCGGGCGGGATTTGTCACCCGCGGCCAGCTCTCCTATGTCTACATTCACGATGCGGCGCAGCTCAATCAGACCCTTGCGCTCATAAATGCCGCGGCGGGTCCGGTGGCGCGGCAGCTCCTGGGCGGCTACCTCGAGGTCGGCTATGACCTGCTGCACCCGCTGCACCTGCGCTCGGGAATGCAGCTCGCGGCGTTTTTCCGTTACGACCGGACCAGCACCCAGCTCGACGTACCGGAGGCGCAGCTGGCGGTGCCGCAGCAGCCCGGCTTCGATCGCAGCGCCTATGTCGCCGGACTCACGTTCAAGCCGATCTTCGAAGTCGCGGTCAAGTTCGACTATACCTACCGCCATACCGAGGTGATCGACAGCGGCACCCAGCTTCTCGACTTCGCGCTCGCTTATCAGTTCTAAACCCGAGGGAATCCATGTCGGCACACCGGTTCTCGCCCGCCTTTATCGCCGCCGCTCTTGGCGCCAGCGCCGCCTGCGGCCAGGTTGCGCCGCCGCCGCCCGGTCCCAACCTGTACCGCATTCCGTTTGCGGCGTTCCCGCTGCCCGGTGACAACCAGCCATCGCCGCAGCGCCTGGAGCTTGGCCGCCTGCTGTTCTTCGATCCGATCTTGTCCGCCAACCATCAGGTGGCGTGCGCCACCTGCCACAAGCCGCATCTGGCGATGGCCGACGGTCTGCCGGTGGGAGCGGCGCTGGCCGATCCGGCGGGCGGAGATCTGCCGCGGGCCTCGCCTACCATCTTCAACATCCGCTTCCAGCATGTCCTGTTCTGGGACGGCCGGGCGCGCAGCGCTGAAGATCTGGCGCTGCAGCCGATTCAGAATCCCAAAGAGATGGGAAACACCATCGAGCAGGCGCTGCAGGAGCTGGGCGCGGTGCCGGACTATCGCCAGCGCTTCGCCCAGGCCTACGGCGGCCTTGATGCTTCGACGCTGCAGCGGGCCATCGCCTGTTTCATCAGCAGCGTCACCGCCAACGACGCGCCGGCCGATCGCTACCTGCAAGGCGACAGCACCGCGATGAGCGCAGAGGCCGTGGCCGGGTTCAACCTGTACTTCGGCAAGGCGCGCTGCAGCCGCTGCCACTACGTTCCGATCTTCGCCGGCACCGAAGGACCAAGCTTCACCGAGACCGAGTTCCGGGTCACCGGCGTTCCCGAGCGCGGCGTCTTCCCCCGCCGCCTGACCGCCGACCGCGGACGGGCCGGCGTCGCCGGAATAGAGGAAGACCCGAGCACCTTGCACGCCTTCAAAGCGCCGACCCTGCGCAACATCACGTACACCGCTCCGTATATGCACAACGGCGCGTTCTCTACCTTGGAAGAGGTCGTGGACTTTTATGACAAGGGCGCCGGTCCCGGTCAGGGCTATGCGGTGCCGAACCTGGATCCGGTGATGCGCCAGGGACCTCTTTTTCTCAGCGATGCGGAAAAGCAGTCGCTTCTTACCTTCCTGCGCGAAGGGCTGACGGATCTATCGACGCTTCCGGTAGCGCCAAACGCAGTGCCAAGCGGTCTTACGGTAGGAGGCGTCGCGGGAAAAAAATGAGGCCGCTATCCAGTTGCAGGCGTCTTGGACAGCTCCGTGCGTGGGCCGGCGTGGTCCTCGTACTGGTTGGGATTTTTATTACGTTGCCGTCGGCGAGTGGGCAGACTTATTACACGCCGCGGACCGTGCTGGCGCGATTTTTTCCGGCCAGCCAGCGCGTCACGTATCGCCGCTTCGATCTGACGCCGGAGGTCCGCGGCAAGCTGGCGCAGAAGCTCGGGGCGGCGCTGCCCAAGGACGGGTATGTCTTCTATTACGCGCTCACCGGAGAGACCCTGGACGGCTACGCGCTCATCGATGAGTCGATGGGACAGTACATGCCGATTACCTATGCCATCAAGTTCTCGCCGCAAGGGGTGGTGCAGCAGCTGGAGATCATGGTGTACCGGGAAAACTACGGCAGCGAAGTCACCGATGCCCGCTTCCGCAAGCAGTTTGTCGGCAAGACCGTAGCGGATCCGCTCATGCTGGAAGGCGACATCACCGCGGTCTCCGGGGCGACGATCTCCTCGCGCGCGCTCACCGGCGGTCTGCGGCGGGCGCTGGTGTTGCTCTCAGAGCTTGTGCTGAACAAGCCGGCGCCGCATTAGGGAGTCTCCGCCGGCCAGCTCTTGCCGCTGGGCAGAACCCAGCTGCGGGCGCGGCCGAACAGCGCCGGAGACAGGTTCGGATCGCCGAGCTTGAAGCGGTGGCCGCTGCGCAGCGCCGCCGCATGCCGGGAAAGGAACTCCTTCCAGGCGGCGCGCAACGCCAAGCGCTCGCTGCGCGTCAAGTCGGTGCGGCCGGAGCTGCCGCCGGGCAGGTCGGCGATCACGGTCTCCAAGCTGTCGAGCGCGATGGCGTAAATCGGATCCTCGCCCAGGCGGTCGGCCCAAGTCGTCAGGAGCTCCACCCCGGCGCCGAGCGCGCGGGCGGCATCGCTCGCCTCGCGCAGCAGCCACTCGTGGTGCTCGGTGGCGATGAGCTCTAGGAGCGGTTTTAGGAACCGCCGGTCGCCGGAGCGGCGCGCGGCGGCGCAGGCGGCGCGGCTGACCCCGAGGTCGGGATCGGACAAGCCGCGCAGGACGAGCTCTCGCGCAAACGGCGGCACCGGATCGGGAATCGAGCGCAGCGCCGCCTCGCGCACCGGGAACCGGGCATTGGGTCCGAACGCCTCCAAGATCTGCTGATAGCGCGGCGGCCGCGGCGGCGGCGCCCCGTCCAGCCAGGTGAAGTAAAGGAAGATCTGCGACTCCCCTTGCAGATCTTGTCCGAGCGCAAAGCCGCGCTTGCGCAGGGCCAGCATGGCGCGCAGCAGCTCGGGCAGCGGCTCCGGGAGATCGAGGATGTTGTCCTTAGGATCGCGGCGCTCTTCGATCATAAGCTCCAGCGCCCGCTCCAGGGCCGCCAAGACCCGCGGCGCATCCGCCTTTTCACCGACGACCTGCATCATCGCCGCGCCAAGCCCGAGCTCTGCCCGCTGCTTGCTCCCGAGCAAGCGGCCGGAGAGCGCATGCACCGCCGGCACGAGCGCCGGTCCGAACGCTCGCGCCGCCAGCCGCTCACGGATCGCCTCGCCAAACTGCGCGCCGCCGGGTCTTTTTTCCGGCAGAGGCAGCCGCCCGATGAGCGCTTCCGCCGCCGCCCGCGCCACGCCGGCATCGCCGCCGCCCGCCAGCTCGATGAGCGCCGCGGTGGCCGCGGGCGTGGGAATCCGCCCTAGGCCCTGCATGGCGTACGCGGCTCCGGTCTTGACCCGGCGCACGAGCGGTCCCAGATACACCGGCTGCACAAGGCAGCTGAAGTCGGCGTAGTCGCGAGACTTTTCACCTACCGATACGTTGGGATCGGTGGGCAGCTTCTCCATCTGGGCGAGCACCCGCTCGGCGTCGGCGGCGCTCGGCATGCGGAAGGTGATCGCGGTCTGCCCGACCGGGTATTTGCGCGCGCCTTCCTTCCAGCCAAAGTCGTGGGTGGCGCGGATCGTATAGCGCCCCGGCCGTTCGATCTGGCGGTAGCGCATGAGCGGCAAGGAGTCGATAAACTTCTCTCCCGGCTTGAGCGTGCGCGTCCCCCCGAGCCCGCCGAAGTTTATGGGAGAGGGATCGGGGTCCTCTGCTTCCTGGCCTTTTTCATCCACCGCGGTGACGCGGAAGCGCAGGGCGCGGCTGGAGCCACGATAGTCGCCGCCGAACGACATCGTAAACGGCTGGGTTCCGGTGTTCTCCAGGGTGAAGTGGACAAGCACGTTCTCCCCTAAAAAGACCTCCGGCCGATCGACCGTGAGGCGCACCGTTGCCCCTTGCGGCACGGCGTCCGCCGCCTCCGCCGCCCGCGCCCCGCGCCCGAGCAGCGCGGAAAGTCCCAGGCTCGCCCCCGAAAGTCCAAGCCCCAGTAGCAGCCAGCGCGCGCGCAACCTTGTGACCCTTGCCGACTCACCCATCTTAATCTTTTACCCTAGCAGCATGGCGCGGACCGCGGCAAACAAGCCGGCGCGGCGCGGCCCGATGGCTGTACTTATTCATATTCAAATATACGGACGAAGCGCTTTTAAATCAGGGAAATGACGGTACGATGCGGCCCCGCTTGTAAGGAGGCGTTCCGGTGCCGCGGAAGCTCTCAACTTGGTCTTTTATGTCCTCTGGGTCATCTCTATCCTCTGGGCCAGCCGCATTCGGGCTCAGGCTGACGCTGGGTCTTGGGCTCGGGATCGTGGGGACGCTTGGGGCGTGCTCGGATCCGGGGGAGCCGGACGGGGCGCCCGCCGCCGCGGACCTGGCCGCGCCGCCCGCGCCGCCCGAGGTCCCCGATCTCGCGATGGTGAGCGTGGCTTGCAACCCGAGCGCGAAGCTCGACTTGCCGCTGCCGGTCGCCGAGCTGCGATCGTCGGCGCCGCTGCCGTTCGCGGTCGTGCTCGGGGATAGCGGCGGGGAGAAGGGGCCGCATCCGCTGCGCGTCACCCTGGCCAAGGCCGATGGGACGCTCATCGCGACCTTGATGGACGCACCGGCGCCGCTCGGCATGGTGCCGCTGCAGTTTACGCCGGCCACGCAGAAGGATCTGAGCACAGGGCTTGTGCGGCTCAAGGCGGAAGTCGGCTGCCCCAGCCAGACGCCGGGCGAGAGCAAGAGCGCGACCGCCGCGCTTTATCTCGTGCGCCTTGGCGCGACCCGGATCGGGGTCAAGGACGGCGATGGCGGCGGGCGAGTCCCGCTTATGTACCACGCGCTCGGGCACCGCGCCGACAACTACTTCCCGATCCCCGCCACGATGGCGGCAAGCTCCCTGGCCGCCGCGACCGGAGAGTCGGATCTGGATCAGCCGGACGGCACCCCGCGCCTGTTTCCCGACAAGCCGTGGGCCGATCTGGAAACGCCTCCGGTGGACCCGGGCAGCGGCGCCGTAAGCCAGAGCGGCTACACGATTCCGGTGTCGCTCCTTTTGGGTACGCGGCCGGATCTGGTGTTCACGATGGGAAAGACCGCCCAGGGGCTGGCGGCGCTGCAGCCGACCGGACTTGCGGCGGACGGCCGCCCGCCGATCCGCCTTGTGGTCGATGGCACGCCGGGCAGCGATGACGCGCTTGTGACCGAGGGCGGCGAGGCCACGGTGCGCCTTGCCGCATCCCCGGTGGCGGCGATTGCCCGCGTTGATCAAGCCGTGGCCTGGCACTTCGAAGCCAAGACGGAGGGCGGCAGCTACGTCCGCATCCCCGGCAGTGAGCAGTCGGTCACGCTGCGCTTCTACGGCGTCCTGGGCAACGAGCAGGGCACCGCGGCGCCGGATCTGCCCTGGGTCGCGGTGGTCGATGAAGCGACGGTCCGCATCGCCGGCAAGGCGAGCGATGCCGCGGCGGCGCGGGCCATCCTGGTCCAGTACGTAAATGAAGAGATGGGACTCACCTACGATCGCAAGTCCGGCGCCTCCCATTACACCAAATATGCCGGCGGCGGCTGGGCGAGCGCGACGTTCTCTCTGGCGGCGTTTCTGGAGAGGTCGCGCGGCAAGATCGTAAACTGCAGCGACTGCGCGAGCATCCTGTCCACGTACGCCAACATGATCGGCGCCAAGCTCCACTACGCCATCATCGGCTGGAACTTCATGCTCAATCCCATCCAGGGAATCGGCGCCATGAGCTTCGGCTCGCCGTTTGACAGCGGGCGCTACTCGTTCAGCTACCACTCCGTCACCACACCGGATGAGGCGCTGACGATCGATGACGCGACGCTGGCGGTCGACGGCGATGGCGATCCCAAGGTCGCGCCGCAGACCCGCAAGCTGGTGCAGGATCTGACCGGTGACGACTACCTCACGCGGCTCTCCCCGACGTTTACAACCGGAACTCCGATCTACCAATACAAGGACCAGCTCACCCATGCGCGCTGAAGCAAAATTGCGAAAGCTCATCGTTGCCCTGGCCGGAGCTTGTGGACTTCTGGCAAGCGGTGCGGCGCTGGCCGGGAGCAAGAGCCCGCCCGCGGCGGGGAATGTGGACGCGGCGTTTCGCGCTTCCTATCCTCTAGCTGCGCGGCCGGCGCGCGGCGCGATTGCAGGAATCGATCTGGCCAAGCTCGTCCTGCCGGGTCTGCAGCTGAGCGCCCGCAGCGATCGCGCCGCGGCCGATGGCGGGATCGTGCTGAGCTTCGCCGAGCGCTCCGGCGCCGTGCGGGTTCTGATCCACCTGGCGATGTTTGCCGAAGCCGATGCGGCGCGGCAGGACATCGATGCCGAGCTGCACGGGGTCGCGACGGTGCTGGTTCCGGCGCTCGATCCGACCCTGGGCGAGACTGCGTGGGCGGATGACGGCGGCAAGGGAACGGCGATCGTGGTGGCGGCGCAGTCCAACCTCGCCTATTCGGTGAGCGTGCTCGATACGGTGCCGGGTCTGTCGGCTGCGGCCATCGCTTCACTTGTGCGCGCCGCGATGGTCTCCGGGGCGCCGGCGTTCCCCGCGGCTACCGTACGGCTGCCGGCGGCGATCGATGCGCGAAAAGGCGGCAGCGTGGCCCTGGCGATTCCCGGCGGCGCCACCTACACCCTGCGCGCCGATGGCGGCTACATCGCCCAAAGCGCCGCCGGACCGGTCGTGCATCCGTTTGCTCCCGGCGCCGTCACCGTCCATGCCACGGTGGTCGATGCGCTCGGGCGGGTGACCGTGGCGACCGCCGCGACGCGCGCCCAGTAGCACTGCGGAATCCGCATCTGCTTCGGCAAAATTTCGCACGTCCTGCGCTCCGCGGCCTAGAGCCGGCGGACTCCCGTCTCGCCATCTCCTCGTAATCCCAAGACAATCCGGCGCCGCTAGCGGCCGCTCCTTTGCTGGTACGTGCGTTGCAAGTGCGTCCAGTCAGTCGCGGCGTAGACTCCGCGACCCGCTTCTTGGTTGCAGGCAGGTCTTGGGAAGGTTTAAGGAGGCGCACCATGCGGACCAGAATCAATACTGTGCTGCGAGCGACGATCCCGCTGTCGATTTGCTTGGCCTCTGCCATCGGGCACGCGGCGCCGGGCGACGGACCGGAAGACGAATCGGAGCGCCACCAGATCCGGGTCCAGGGTCCGGCACCCGCCGGCGAGCGCTGCACCGCGCCCGGCGGTCTGTGTACAAGCCCTGGGGGGGCCGGCACCGCGACCGCGCCGTACCAGCTCGCGCTGGCGGCCGGGGCGCCGATCACCGCCCTGGAGTCGCCGGGCTTTGTGCGGGTGCGTACCGCGGACGCCGGCCGCGGCCTGGATCCGGACGCGTGGCCGTGGACGGTGCAGGTGAATGCGGCGTTTTCGCAGAAGGCGGCGGCCGGCAATGCGCTGTTCATTCTGCGCGACACGGAGGATCCGGATCAGGCACCCGCGACGCACGTGGTGACGGCGCTGTGGCAGGAGACGATTCCGCGCGGCGATGGGATCGTCATGAAGATGATGCTCAGCGCCGACGATGGATTCCGCGGCGGCCACACCTATGAGCTGCGCATCGTGCAGCTCATCGGGGGCAAAGAAGTTGATCTGGCCGCGGGACTCGTGCGGCTTTTGTGAGGGACGACGATGGCACAGATTCTAGTCGTGGACGATGACGAGGGCTGCCGCAGCTTCATCGCTGAGACCTTGGAGCTTGTCTATCATGAGGTCACCGCGGTGGCAAGCGGCGAGGAGGCGTTTGCCAACCTGCGCCGGCATAGCTACGACCTGCTGATTACGGACCTGAAGATGCCCGGCGCAGGCGGCATGGCGCTGCTCAAAGCGACGCGCGCCGCCTGTCCGTACATGAGCGCGATCGTCATCACCGCCTTTGGCACCTCAGAGCTGGCGGTGCAGGCGATGAAGCTAGGAGCCTGTGACGTAGTCTGCAAACCTGTGCCGAGTCCGCAAGCGCTGCAGCAGCGGGTCAGCCGCGCCCTGCGCTGCAGCAACCTGCTGCCGCTGCGCTGAGCGGCAAGGCCTATCACTTAGCAGGCCGCGCCGCCCGCCCGCTTACGGACTCAAGGACGCGCTACGGCAGGTGCTCGGTGAGGTCGTCGTAGGTCTCGGGGCGGCGGTCGCGGTAGAACTGCCAGGTGCGGCGGACCTCTTCGATCATCGACAGATCAAGCTCAGAGACCACGAGCTCGTCCTTGTCTTCGCTGGCCACGGAGAGGAAGTTGCCGCGCGGATCGACGAAGTAGCTTGAGCCGTAGAACCGGCCGATGTTCCACGGACCCTCGGTGCCGACGCGGTTGATGCAGCCCATGAAGTAGCCGTTGGCCACCGCGTGCGCCGGCTGCTCCAGCTTCCACAGGTACTGCGACAGCCCCGCCACCGTGGCCGAGGGATTAAATACGATCTCGGCGCCGCGCAGACCCAGGGCCCGCGCCCCTTCGGGGAAGTGGCGGTCGTAGCAGATGTACACGCCGATGGTGATCCCCGAAGACAGCTTGAACACCGGATAGCCGAGGTTGCCCGGCTTGAAGAAGTACTTTTCCCAGAAGCCGCTGGTCTGGGGAATGTGAATCTTGCGGTACTTTCCAAGATAGGTCCCATCGTGGTCGAGCACCGCGGCGGTGTTGTAATACACGCCGGCCAGCGCCCGCTCATAGACTGGGACGACCATGGCCATGCCGTACTGCTTGGCGATGGGGGCGAGGCGCTCGACCATGGGGCCGGGCACCGGCTCGGCGGCGTCGTACCAGCGGCGGTCCTGCGAGGGGCAGAAGTAGGGGCCGTTGAAGATCTCCTGCAGGCACAGGATGCGGACGCCGCGCGCTCCCGCCTCGTGGATGAGCGGGAGATGTTTCTGGTACATCGCCTCTTGGATCTCGGGAACCGGGCGGGACTCATCGTTGAGCGGGTTGGCCATCTGGATGAGGCCGCAGACCACGGTGCGAGAGGGCGACGAGGATGGGTTGGGTTTGGCCGACATGATCACCTCACTGAAGGAGGCGATACTACCCCGGCTTGCGGCCGGCGGCGGCACATTTACGGGGCGAGAATGGCGGGTTACGGGGCGACCGCGCAGGCGGGTGCGGTCAACCCCCGGTGGAGTCGGTGCCAGAGCCCGCGGAATCAGCGCCCCCGCCGCCGTCATGCGCGGCCGCGTGCGAGTGCCCGTGCCCGTGCCCGTGCCCGTGGCCCGCACCATGGGTCACGACCCCGGGAAGATCCAACGGGCCGTGACCCGCGGCGTGCGAGCTTGCCGGCCGATCCAGGTCCGTGGCGTGCCCGGAGCCATGCGCCATCACGTGATGCCCGCCGCCTTCCGGCTGACCCTTGCTCCAAAGCTTGGTAAAGAACGTGCCGATGCCATCGAGGTACGTGTACACCACCGGCACCACCACCAGGGTCAGCAGGGTCGAGCTAATCAGGCCGCCGATGACCGCGCGCGCCATCGGGGCGCGGAACTCCGAGCCTTCGCCCAGCGCCAGCGCCAGCGGCACCATGCCGAAGATCATCGCCAGGGTCGTCATGATGATCGGCCGCAGCCGGATCTCACCGGCGGTGATGAGCGCATCGGCGCGGTCCACGCCCTCTTGCCGGCGCTGGTTGGCGTTGTCGATGAGCAAGATGGCGTTCTTGGTGACAAGGCCCATCAGCATGATGATGCCGATCATCGTCATCATGTTGATCGTCCCGCGCGACACCAGCATGGCGAAGAACACGCCGATCATCGACAGCGGCAGCGACATCATGATCGCCAGCGGCTGCAGGAAGCTCT
>CALFML010000355.1 GCA_937879845.1 uncultured Myxococcales bacterium | reverse complement strand
TCGGTCGCCATCTGTTGCAACTCGGAAGTGAACTGCACCAGGCGCTGGCTCTCGGCCAGCAGGCGGTCCTTGTCATTGAGCGTGTTGGTCAGGATCTCACCGACCGAGGCGAGGCGCGCCTCGCTGGCCGCCACCATCTGGCGCAGACCTTCGTCGGGTCGGCCGTGCGCGCCGCCTTCGAGGCCGGCGCTGCGGTAGGACGAGGCCACCGCGTTGTCGAGGCGCTCGACGATGTGGGCGAAGTCGCGGGTCAGATGCACGACCGCGGTTTCGATCTGCTCACGCGCGGTGTCGAGCAGCTTGCCCCAGGTCGGCAGCAGTTGCTCGCCGAGCATGGTGAAGCTGGCGTCGCAGGCCGCGCTCTTGTCCGCCACGCCGGCGTCTTCGGCGGCCAGCGCCGCCTTGAGGGCGGCATCGTGGGCGAGGGTGCGTTGGTGGGTCAGGCGGTCACACATGATGCCCGCCGCCACCAGCACGAGACCCACCCCGGCGTGGATGAGGCTGACGGTGCCGAGACTCGCCATGGCGCCGGTGGCGATCACGGCCAGGGCTGTCGAATACCAGGTTGGGCTGCTTGTTTCGCTCATGTTCTTCTCTTTGTCGGGCTTCGCGGGCGGCCAGGCAGGGGCTCGTATGCGAATGGGCGGCCCGGGTGCATCGCTTTAATCGAATATTCTGTGATTGAGTCCCCGTCGCGGGAGCTATCGGCACCAACCGCGGGGTCTTTAAGCGATTAAAACGATGTCTGCGGGAATTACTGATGCCGATCAAATCGCTCCAAACGCCGCACGGGGCGCAGCGGGCGAAAGCGGGCGGAAAAAGCGAGGAATAGCGGGGCGGGCAGGCGAGATGGGCGGGGCTGGAGCGCCCCGCCCGCAGGCAGAGTGTCAGGCGAGTCCGAGCTTGGGTCTGACCCAGGCGGCGAGCTTGGCGATAGCATCGTCCGCCTCGGGCGCACGGCCGGCCATGAACTGGAATACGTGCTGCATTTCCGGGAACACCTCGCAACGCACCTCGACGCCGGCGGCCTGCAACTGCGCGGCGCCTTCATCGCTGCGCGCAAGCCCGCGTACCTGATGCCCCGCTTCCTTGAGCTCCTTCACCAGCTCCGTTCCGATAAATCCCGTCGCTCCCGTCACAAATACGCGCATAGATCTCTCCTGGCATAGGCGGCGCAACCCGGAGGGTGGCACCGGGGTTGACATCTGCGTCCCCGTGCAATAAAACGGAGACAGTCTCCGAATTGAAAGATAATCGGAGACAGTCTCCGGTTCCAGAGATTTTTTGCGAATTCACCTATGGCGAAAAACCAGCACCCGCCACCTCCGCCTCCACGCAAGCCGCGCGCCGACGCGCAGCGCAACCGCGAGCGCATCCTGGCCGTCGCCAAGGCCGCCTTCACGGAGCACGGAGCCGAGGCTTCCCTCGACGACATCGCCCGCCAAGCCGGCATCGGCCCTGGAACCCTTTACCGCCACTTCCCCACCCGCGACGCCCTTATCGAAGCGGTCTATCGCAGCGAGGTCGAGAAGCTGGCGGCAGCCGGAGATCGTTTCGCCGCCAGCATGGCGCCGCTTGCCGCCCTGCGCGCTTGGATGCTTCTGTTCATCGACCACGTCGTCGGCAAAACGCTCATCATCCCGGCCATGAACACCGTCGCCGGCGGCTCCGCGCGCCTTATCGAAGGCGCCCGCAGCCTGATCCACGCTGCGTTTATCGCCGCAGTCAAGCGCGCCATCGCCAGCGGCGATCTCCGCGCGGATACCGAGCCTAGCGATTTCGTCCGCGCGCTCATCGGCGTCTTTCACACCACCGCGATGCCTGGCTGGGAGCCGAGCGCCCGACGGCTGGTTGACATCCTCATCGCCGGCTCGCGTTCCGCGGACACGCCCCAGAGCCCGCGCGCGCGCCGCGTCCCTGTTGCGCGCTCATGACCGCACCGCGCAGGCAGCCACGAGGCTGTTCCGGGCGCTCGGACACGGTCTATCTACTTCGGGGGCCGCTCGCTACGGTTTGCAGCGGCCTGATAGTGGACCTCTTCGAAGGGCGGTAGGGCAGCGCCGACCGCTCAGCTGCCATCGATGCACAGCTCCAGGCGGTTGACGACCAGAGAGCCGGAGCCGCCCCCGGCCTTGATCCGCAGCAAGATGCCGCCGTCGTCGGGGTCAAGGTCGGTGGTGGCGTCGGCGGAGTACCAGCGGTAGGGCGTCACATTGCTGACGTAATTGAGCGGAGTCGAGCCGCTTCCGGTAAACGTCATCCAATTGAAGCTGCCGCTCGAACCTGTGGAGTAGGAGCGGCCGTATATGGCCAGGGTGATGCTGGATACCCGATGCAGTCCTTTTGTACTGAGCTCGACATCGATGAAGTCGCTGCTATCGAGCTGCAGTCCACCCGGCCCGAGGAAAGGATCGGCGAACTGGGGCATAAAGCCGATGGCGTAGCCATAGACGCCGACCTTCCAGCGGCTTTTGTCGGGCAGACCATGGACTTCATAGTTGACCGTGGCACGGCCGCCGCTGTTCGTCCAGCGCACCCGGAACGCAGTCGCCCCGGCTCCGCCTGACAGGCACGGTCCGCCGGTGATGGTGCCAGTCGTCATGTCAGGCGGGGTGGCCAGGTCGGGCGCGGTCGCCAGGTCGGGCGGGGTCGCCAGATCGGGCGGGACTGCCAGGTCGGGCGGGGTCGCCAGATCGGGCGGGACTGCCAGGTCGGGCGGGGCTGCCAGGTCCGTCCGGACTCCAAGGTCGGGCGGCGCTGCGAAGTCGGCGGCCGGGCGCAGATCGGTCGAGCCGTCCCAGTTTGGTGACGCCAGATCCGATATCGCAAAGTCCAGGGGCGTGCCTTGCGCATCGGGCACCGCGGCATCGTTACGTCCGCCGCGGTCGCCTCCGCTGGAGCAGCCTGCGCCGAGATGTACCGCCACAGCGAGTATCGCCGCCGCTGCCGTGCCCGGACGAGCACCGACGATGCGACGAACGTGGATGGAGCTGGTTCGCATGAGACTGACTCGCCTGGAAAAAGAGGTGATCACTAGGATGGTTTTTACAATCTTCGCTGGTTTTAAACTATGGAATATTCTCGGAAAGGTGCGCAGACCCAAGCTCGGGTAAGATGGAGCGGGCACGGGGAGCCTGTTCTTCGGTCTGGACAGAGACGGCGAAAACGCTGGGACCTGGTTGCGGCGCTTGCGGGGGCAGCAGCGTGGCTTGTGATAAGTTCGGCGGATGAAAGAGCCCGTGCGAATCATCGGAAATTACCTCTCTCCCTATGTCCGGAAGGTGCTCGTAGTTCTGGATCAGAAAAACATCCCCTATGCGATCGATCCGATCGTCCCGTTTTTCGGCGACGACCGCTTCACGGCCGTCTCGCCGCTGCGGCGCATCCCGGTGCTCATCGACGATCAGGCGACCCTCTGCGACTCCTCGGTCATCTGCCAGTACTTGGAGGAGCGCTATCCCGAGCCGGCGCTGTATCCGCAGGACCTGGTCCTCCGCGCCCGCGCCCGCTGGCTTGAGGAGTATGCCGACACGCAGATGGGAGAGGTGTTCATCTGGCGCCTGTTCTATCAGGTCGCGATCCGGCCCTTCGCACTAGGTCTAGCGACGAACCAAGAGATCGTGAACCGAGCGCTGCAAGTCGAGATTCCGCAGATCCTCGACTATCTCGAGTCGCAGATCCCGATGGATGGATTCCTTTGCGGCGCTGTGTCGATCGCCGACATCTCGATTGCCAGCTTCTTTCGCAACGCCGGCTTCGCGCGCTACCGGGTCGATGCCGAGCGCTGGCCAAAGAGCGCCGCCTTTGTCGCGCGCATGTTCGCTCATCCAAGCTTCGCCAAGCTCGCGGTCTTGGAAGACCGGCTGATGCGCGTGCATCCCACGCAGCACCGGACGGTC
Organism: uncultured Myxococcales bacterium; assembly: GCA_937879845.1. Lineage (GTDB taxonomy): Bacteria > Myxococcota_A > Polyangia > Palsa-1104 > JAEUJZ01 > CALFML01. The sequence continues at coordinate 3,227 of CALFML010000355.1, read as the reverse complement.
CTGGGCGAGCTCGGCGTGCCGCTGACGCACGAGACCTTCGGCACCTCCGTGGCCCGGACACCCGAGCGGTGAGGGGGCAGCGACAGTGTGCGGACCGGCCTCTGGCGCTTGTTGAGCAGCTATGAAAGTTGCGCCAGATATGACCGACCAGACTTGCCTTGTATCCCGAGCGCACCCCAGAAAGTCTGCCGACGAATCCATCCGCGATACGTCCGCAACCCCTTGTCTCTGCTATCTCAGCGACGGTCAAGTCCTTCGGCTGCTCTCTCCGGTTGAACGTCCTGCGCAATAACTCTCGTGGCTGACCGCTGTGGCAGTTACCGCGGGGGAGCGATTGCGGAACGACTCGGCTGCCAAGTCCGGCTCCCTGAAAGTGGATGCCCAGCGCCGCACGGCTCCCGGCGGCGCGACCCCGCACGAGGGCGCAGCGCAGTCGGGCGCTGCCCCTGGCCCTTTTGGCATACCGCATGCTCTGAACCCGATCAGAGCTACGGTAAGCCCCGGTGCTGGTACCGGTATGAGGACAACCATGGAAATCGCGCGGCAATACTGGGCCACCGACTCGCATGAGCATGCGGTGGAGGCGTTTTACTCCCATGGCGTCGAAAACTACGGCGACTTCCACAAGGGCTACTTGAACTTCGGTCTTTGGGAAGACGGGATCAGCGACTACGTGGTCGCCGCCGAGAACCTGGTGCACAAGGTGGCGGGGCGGCTGGGCCTCACGCCCGGCAGTCGCGTCCTTGATGTCGCCTGCGGCATGGGAGCGCAAGATATTTACATCTATGAAAAATTCGGCCCGGTTGAGATAGATGCCCTGGACCTGACGTGGAAGCACCTGGCGCACGCGCTCCGTCGCGCCAAGTACGGCCAGTGCGAGCACTCCGTCCGCTTCCACCACGGCTCGGCGACCCGGCTGCCTTTTGCTACGGAGTCCTTCACGCATGCGCTGAGCATCGAAGGACCGTTTCACTATCACACGCGCGAGCGGTTCTTCAGCGAAGTCTGGCGCGTGCTCAGAGCCGGCGGAGTCGTCGCCTTGGCCGATTTCGCCATTCCCCGCCCGCCGCGCGGCTGGGAGGTTCCGTTTATCGCCGCAACCAAGCGGCTGTGGAAGATTCCAGAGGAGAACCTCGACTCCATCGCAACCTATCGGCGGAAGCTTGAGGCAGCCGGCTTCCGCAACATTCAGATTGATGAGGCGGGCGAGTATACCTTCCCCGGCTACTATCGGGAGCAGCGCCGCCCGGAGTGCCGCAGCGCCCTGGCCCGCATCCGCGGCGTCGTTGGTGGGCGGCTCGGGCAGATCGTCGATCACGCGGCCATCGGCGCTTATGCCCGAGGCCTCGTGTCCTATATCCTGGTGCGGGCGGAAAAGCCGCTTTGCGCTTCTGTCCAGGTCCCGATTTCCTGTCCTGCTGCCGCTGCCGCTCCCTGCGTGGAACTGTCGCAGCCGGTGCCCTGGCCGGCGCAGGGATGCGCGCTTGGGGTGTGACAAAACCGTCGGCTGTGGCGTGAGCGCCCGGCCTGGTTTGCTGAAGCTCACAGGGGGGCACGCCGCGCCGTCCCGGCGTGAAGAACATTGACCTGCCGTAGCGATTTTTGTTCAATCGCGAACATGAAGGCGAAAAAAGGTGGCGAGTCCGCATCCCCGACCCAGAGTCCTCTTCTCATGTCGTTGCGGGCGCTGCTCGATACTCCCAATAGCGATCCGGAGCGGCTCTGGCGCGCGCTGAGTGAGGCGCCAGACAGCGCGCTTTTGGCGCTCGGCACGCCGGCGCTGCCGGCGCTTGCGGAAGTGCTCCTTGCGCCACTGCCGGCGCCGACGATGTCGTGCGACGGGGCGGCGGTACGGGCTCTTGGGGTCGCACCGGAGATGGGGCTGGAGGTGCGCGTGCTCCGCACGCCCCAGAGCGCCGCGATCACCGATGGCCACAATACATATTTTTACAGCTCGATGCAAAGTGGCGGCGTAACGACGTTCTACGGCCCGTCTCTCGACACGCTCACGCTCGCGGAGGCGGTTCCGCTCCTCGCGCAGGCGGCGGCGACGCACGCGGATAAGGCCGAGAAGCGGCGGACGGCGGTTGCCCAGCTCGATGCGCGCGCGGCGGACGATTCCTCTGTGGCCTGGAAATCCGCGCTGGCGATACAAGCGATCATTGCGGCCGGCTCCGGCGACCTCGATGAGATAGAGCGCGCGACGCTCGACCGCCTCGGCGTACGGGCGCTTCAGCTCGGATCCGATACCGCGCAGGCGGCGACCTTTTCGCGGTTCCTCCGTCGCTTGCCCGGCGATGAGCGGGCGCGCCTTCTGACAGAAGCGCTGAGCGCGGCAAAAAAGCCCCAGCGCTTCTTTGCTTATGCGTCGCTCGTGCCCCGCGGCGCGCGTCCGGAGTTCGCGCAGCGCATGTTCGCGCGCCTCGATACGCTCGACTGCGAAGACGGGTTCACGGCCGGCCTGCAGGCGATCGGCCCGGAGCTCGCGGCGAAGGCGGCATCGAACTTCTCGCTGTCTCTGGCCGCGATGATGCGCATCGAACGGGCGTTCGTGGGACCGGCATTACAGACATTCCAGGGGGCTCTAGGCAAGCCGCGGCTCACCTGGTGCGAAGAGCTGGCGGCTCACACCCGTGAGGATGGCGGACCGGCATCGGCCGTGGTCCTGCTTGATATCGACGAAAACCTCCATGGCGCGACCTCCCGCCGCGGCGGCGACAGCTGGTCGGTCGTCGGCGGTCAGGCGCCCGGCGTCGAAATTCCCGTGGGACCCGGTGGCGCGGCCATGACGCATGTCGTCACGATCGATCTGCACGAAGTGCCGGGTTTGCAGAAGCAGTTTGCCGACGCGCGCGCCATTTCCTTCTTCACGCCGGATCCGGACGCAGGCTTGCATTATGAAGAAAGCCGCATCGTCGCCGTACCCGCAAGCGCCGCTCCACCGGCGGGTGGACGCGCGCTGCACTTGTTCGATGTGGAGGTGCCTGCCGCGGTCTTCCGGAACCGGGGGAAGCGCTCGGAGGCCGCCCATGCGGCCGCCCGCGTGATGTGGCAACGGGCAGGCTGGATCGGACCGCCGCTTTGGGTGCAAGATGCCGCGGACACCGATGCCGTGTGGATGCAGCTGCTTGACCGCATCGGCGTGAATACCGGCGGCGGAGCGCTTTATATCGAGGACTCCGGCCGGGCGTTTATGCAGTGCAGTTGACCCGTGTGACAAGTACTGA
>CALFML010000354.1 GCA_937879845.1 uncultured Myxococcales bacterium | reverse complement strand
CTACACGACGCTCTTCCGATCTCAGGTTCACCGTGACCGCCACCTTGCCGAACGCCCCCGGCTTGGCCGGCAGCGTGACCTCGATCTGGGTGTCCGAGACCACCTTCACCATCGTCGCCGGCGTCCCGCCGAAGCTGACCGCGGCGCCGGGCAGAAAGTTTGTCCCCTTGAGCGTCACCGCCGTGCCGCCGGCCGTCGGTCCGCTGGTCGGCGTGACCATCGTCAAGGTCGGCGTGGCGACCATCGGTGGGGTGGCGAGGTCGGGCTCCGGTACCGGCGTCGCCAGATCGGGAGGCGTCGAGTTTACCGGTGGCGGAGTCATGGCGTGATCGTCATTGCAGCTGACCAGCAGTCCGAGCCCCCCAAGCTTCAGTGAAGTCGCAATCAGGGCCGTGGAGAGAAGCGAAGCACGCGCGAGTGAGTTCATTAGAGCCTCCGTCTCGGCTCTTATCACTTAAGGAGCCGGACAAGTTAACGTTTTTTGTGTACGCAAGGCTGCTACAAGGCCTCCCCCTATGTCCAGAGATGGTCAGGCTGTGGGTAGCTCCAGCTGATGAACAACCGTGCACCAGAAAATTCTGGTACAAAGCTAGTATGTCTCTAATGGCCTCTCCGTCGCGACGTCAGCTCCTGCGTGCGACTGTTGGCGCAGCAGTAACCGCTGCGGTGGCATCGGGCGCCGAGAACCGGGCCGCCGCCACCGAGCCCGCCGCAGCTACCGAGCCCCCGGGCGCCGGCGCCGCTCCCCCCCCTGGGCCCGGTCATGCCGCCCCGCCGGTCATCGAGCCGCTGCCGGAAGGCTACACCGCCGCGCCCAGCCCGTACTGGAACTCCATCGGTCCGCTTGTGACGATGCCACAGAAGGTGCCGCTCATCCAAGTCGCCGACCGGCCGGTGCAGCTGGAGACGCCGCGGCAGTATTTTTTGACCGCGCTGACCCCGCGCTCGGCGTTTTTCGTCCGCTGGCACCTCGGGCAGCATCCGCACGCCGTGGACCTGCGCACCTGGCGGCTGCGGGTCGAGGGCAAAGTCAACCGGCCGCTCAGCCTGTCGTACGCCGAGCTGCTGCGCGATTTCAAGCCGTTCACGGTGGCGGCGGTCAACCAGTGCGCCGGCAACGGCCGCAGCCGGTTTTCGCCGCGGGTGCCGGGCTCGCAGTGGGGTAACGGGGCCATGGGCTGCGCGCAGTGGACCGGGGTGCGGCTGCGCGACTTGCTCGCCCGCGCCGGGGTGGCGGCGGGGGCGGTGGCGCTGCAGCTCATGGGTCTTGATCGCGGCGGCGGGCCCGAAGGATCGCCGTCGGCCCGCTACAGCAAGTCGCTCGATCTCAAAACAGATGCCGCCGCGCTGGAGGAGTCGGTGCTCGCCTACGCGCTAAACGGCGAGCCGCTGCCGCTGCTCAACGGCTTTCCCCTGCGCCTGGTGGTGCCGGGATATTTCTCGACGTACTGGGTCAAGGCGCTGGACGCGCTCACGGTGCTCGACAAGCCCGATGAGAACTTCTGGATGAAGACCGCCTACCGCATCCCGTCGCGCCCCGGCGGCCACATCACCCCGGAGGAGCAGAAAAAAGGCGGCGTCCCGACCGAGCCCATCACCCGCATGCCGGTGCGCTCCTTCATCGTCACTCCCGATGGAGAGAGCAAGCTGCCGGCGGGCTTTGCCGTCACCCTGCGCGGGATCGCCTTCTCCGGCCACGACCATATCGCCCGCGTGGAGGTCTCGGCCGACGACGGAGCGACCTGGCAGCCGGCGCACCTGGGCGAGGATCTGGGCCGCTACGCCTTCCGGCCGTTCACCGCTCAATTTACCCCCAAGCAGCCGGGCCGCCTCACCCTGCGCGTCCGCGCCACCGACAAAAAAGGCAACGGCCAGAGCGACGAGCCAAAGTGGAATCCGAGCGGCTACATGTGGAACCGCATCGAGCGCCAGGAGGTGGTCATTGGCCCCGCCGAATAAGAGCACCGCTTCACGCCGGCGCATCGGCAATGTCGCGGGGCTCGCAGGGCTCGCCGCCGTCTTGAGCGGCTGCCCGCAGCCTCCGGCGAGCCCGCCCGCTCCGTCCGCCGCCGTCGATCTGGCAGAGCATGCGGCCGCGCCGCCCGACCCCGCGCCGAAGAAGCCGCCGGAGGACGCAGAGCCCGTCGTCCACCCATCGGAGCTCGGGCTTATTCGGCAGCCGCTGCCCAAGCTGCCGGCCGAGGGTTCGGTCTACGCCGTCGCCGAGTTCCCCCAGCACACCCCGCCTTTGCACGAGGGCACCGCGGACGATCGCCGCCTAGTCGAGGTCTACTGCGTCGGCTGCCACAGCACCACGTACATCTCCATGCAGCCGCCGCTGCCGCGGGAGCGCTGGGAAGCCGAGGTGAAAAAAATGATCTCCCCCTTTGGCGCCATGCTCCCCGACAACGCCGCGATCCGCATCGCGACCTACCTGCACTCCTACTACGGCGACAGCCCCCTGCCCCCGCGCAAGCAGCCTCCGGCCGCCGACGCCCCTGCGCCGGCTGCGCCCAGCCAGCACCCGTAAGACGAACGCTCAGCGCTCGACGAACTCGCGGTTGATGAAGGATAGGCCGTTAGACTTGCAGGCGAGGATGAGCGCCTCTTGATCGTCTGGGGCCATGATGTTGCCGAACGCCCGCGTCGCCAGGCGGTAGGCGCGGACGCTGCAGGCGACAAGGCCGATGAAGCGCCACGCCGGGCCGGCCAGCTCGCCGCCTTTTTCGGCGATGCCGGTCGCCAGATCGATGGCGTGCTGGCGCTCCCCGCGGATATACGCCGCCTGCGCCTGATCGAGGATATCTTGGTCGGTCAGCGGTCGCCGCGTCCGGCCTAGCGGGCCGCGCGCCGCCCGTCCGGACGCCGCGGGCTTTTTGACGCTGGCCGGCGGGGTCGGCTCGGCGCGCGCTGCCCCGTTCGCGGTCAAAAGGAACGCCACGAGCCCGGCCAGCAGCCCGCCTTTTCGCGCCGTCGGAACCGGCTTGCGGTCGCGTGAAAAAGACAAGCGGACTTCCCCCAGCAAAGCTGCCTCCCCATCTGTTCCCCAGAGCCGAGCGCGCACCATGTCCCCTCGCTTCATTATCGCTGCCCCATCCAGGTGAACTCAAGCGCCGCCGAAACGGTGACGCTCACCGAGCACTTCGGCGATGCCTCTTGCCGCGGGCGGATTTTTCTGCCTGCCGCGGCCAAAGGCCCCGGTGCTACGCTGCGGCCATGGCAACTTCGCTTGCGGCGTCGCTCTTTGCCGACTGCGCCCTTTTGCCCGAGGGTTTTCGCCGGGCGGTCCGTTTCGACATCGATCGCGACGGCCGCTTTGCCGCCGTCACGCCGGAGGCTTCTGCCGACGGGGCGGAGCGGCTGCGCGGGCCGGTGCTGCCGGGACTTGTGAACCTGCACTCGCATGCGTTCCAGCGTGCGCTGGCCGGACTGGCGGAGCGCTCTTCGGCGGACGCGCCGGCCGCGGACAGCTTCTGGACGTGGCGGCAGGTCATGTATCGCTTCCTGGCGGCCATAAATCCCTCCGACCTGCAGGCGATCGCCACCGCCTTGTATATCGAGCTGCTGCGGCACGGCTACACCACCGTCGCCGAGTTCCACTATCTCCACCACGACCCGGACGGCCGACCGTACGCCGAGCCGGCGGAGCTATCGCTGCGGCTTATCGACGCCGCGGACACCGCCGGCATCGCGCTGACCCTGCTGCCGGTGCTCTACGCCCACAGCGGCTTTGGCGGCGCCGCGCCGCTGCCGGCCCAGCGCCGCTTCCTGCACGACCGCGACCGCTACGCGCAGCTGGTCGGCGCCCTGCATAAGCGCGCCGGCCGCGCCGCGCACGTCCGCATCGGCATCGCCCCGCACTCGCTGCGCGCGGTCACCCTCTCGGAGCTGCGCGATGCCGTCGCCATGCTCGACACCCTGGATGCCCACGCGCCTGTCCACCTGCACATTGCCGAGCAGGAAGCCGAGGTCCAGGCCTGCCTAAAGTTTACCGGCGCCCGGCCGGTGCGCTGGCTGCTCGATGAGGTTGCGGTCGGTCCGCGCTACTGCCTGGTGCACGCCACCCACATGGACGCGGAGGAGTCGGCGCGTCTTGCCGCCACCGGCGCCGTCGTCGGACTGTGCCCCACGACCGAGGCCAACCTCGGCGATGGCATCTTTGCCGGCGAGGCCTACCTGCGCGGCGGCGGGCGCTTCGGCATCGGCTCCGACAGCAACGTCTGCGTCGATCCGTTCGAGGAGCTGCGCGTCCTTGAGTACAGCCAGCGCCTCCAGCACCGGCGCCGCAACGTCCTGTGCGGCGGACCGAATCAGTCGGTCGGCCGCGCCTTGTTTACCGCTGCGCTGCGCGGCGGGGCGCAGGCCGCCGGTCAACCGACCTCCGAGCTTGCCGCGGGGCGCCGCGCCGATCTGCTCGTCCTTGATGAAGAGGATGCCGGCCTGCTGGAGCATAAGGACGATACGATTCTCGACGCCGCCATCTTCGGACCCGGACGAAACCTCGTGCGCGATGTCCTAGTCGCCGGCCGCTGGGTCGTCCGCGATCGCCATCATACCCAAGCAGACACGGCCCGCGATCGCTACCGCGCCGTCCTCAAACGCCTCCTATCGGGCTGAAGCGGTGGCGCGCCGCTCAGAACTCGATCCGCTCGTACTGGCAGAGCGCGAGCAGCGCTTGCTCCATGAGGCGGCGGGCGCGGCTAGTCTGTTCATACAGGTGGGCGTGGAGTTTGGCGTCCTCGGCGTCGGTGTTTTGGCAGGTGCGGGAGTACTCTTCGAACGCCGCCAGGCTGGTGACAAGCTCGGACACGTGGGTCGGACACTCGCAGCGCACGGTGCTCTTGAGCTCTTGCAAGCGTCCGAGCTGAGCTTGGGTGAACAGGCGGGGCATCCCGGGCTTGGGCGCCGCCTCGGCGCTGTCGGCAGGCGGCAGTGCCCCACGATTTTTCTGCGTCTCTGGCACACTTCCCTCAGGGCTGGGGACGACGGGTCGCAGCTGCTGCGAGGCGCCCGCGCGCGGCGGCTCGGTGGCGGCGCTGGCCTCGGCGCTAGTATGCAGGGCGTCCTTTACAAGGAGACTGAGCATGTTGAGGCGCAGCGTCGCGAGACTAATCGGGGCTTTGATCGCCCGGCTGCGCGTCGAGTTTAGCTGCGCGACCGTGTCGCGGCGGGTAAACGTGTAAAGAATCAGCGCCAGCTCGGCCTCGGTAGCAAGGAGCAGATCCTCCAAATCTTTGCGCACCTCGCCGCGGCTGCCCAAAAGCCCCATCTCCACCACCAGGACCTGCGGCCGCAGCAGCTTGCCGCGGCGCCGCAGCTCATCGCTGGAGGTGCCGTTCCACACCACCTCGACGTTGTCGAGCTCACGCGGACGATCGACGGCGGCGGCGCGGAGCTGCGCGCTGACCTGTTCGCTCAGGACTGCGATTCGTACCATGATCCCTCCTCATGAGCGTCCGCCGGCGCCGCCCGGGCAGCGCTAGCGCCGCGTCTTGGCCGCCCGATCGGCTTCTTCTAGCCAGCGCATGCACGCCTTGAGCGCTTCCTGCAGGTTGCGCAGCGTAGTCAGGCGCGTCAGATCGACACCGAGCGATACCATCGTTTGAGCGACTGCCGGTGAGATGCCGGCGATTATCGAACGTGCGCCAAGAAGTTCGATGGCGCGGACGATTCGCACCAGATGATCGGCGGTGCTGGTGTCGACCACCGCGACCGCGGTGAGATCGAGGATGGCGTAGCGGGCGCGGGTGAGGACGATCTCGCTGAGCAGGCGCTCCATCATTTCGCTCGCGCGCTGGCCGTCTAGCGAGCCCATAAGCGGCACCGTCAGCACCCCGTCCCAGACCTGGACGATGGGGACCGAGAGGGTGCGCAGCGACTCTTCCTGGCGCTCGATGACTTGGAGCTTCTCGCGCAGATCGGCGCTTGTGCGCTCGCGCTCCTTCATCTCCTGCTTGAGCTTCTCCAGGGCCACGGCCAGGTCGGCGCTGCTCGCCTTTCCTTGCTGGAGGAGCTCATCGAGGCGCTGCTCGACGGTGAGCGCTGACTCGCGCACCACGAACTCATCGTACTCCGCCCCCTGAACCGCAAAGCCGGTCTGCTCCGCCCAGCACGGGGTTCCAAGGAGCCGGCCCGTCAGTCCGGAGAACTTTCCCGCCATCATGCCGCTGCCCCAGCAGACGCCCAGGGCGCGCTGGTAGATGGCTTCCCAGCTATTTATAGAGCGGTAGACCGCTTCCTTGCGCTGCCGGTCCAAAGAGATCAGCTGCCATCGCCCCCAGCCGGCGGGCCAGGCGATTTCGGCGATGCGGACAAAGCCCTCCTCGAAGGTGGGAGCGCTGGCGACGATGGCCCAGTCGCCTTCGACGCTCAGCTGGCCGCCGACCTGCATGCAGAGGTTGAAACGCTCGGTTCCCACCATGCTGTGCAGTCCGGACATAAGGCCGGCCACCGTGGTCGGGATCCACATGCTGAGCGTTGGGATCCCGGCCCACAGGTTCAATCCTTGCTGGAGATCCCAAACAATCTCAAAGCCTGGCAGACGCATCGTGGGGTTTGCAGGTTCTGTCATCGCAACTTCATAGTAGGCTCCTGCAGGTGATTTTTTCAAGGAACCGACGACGAGCCGCGCCCGTCAGCCAGACGCAGCTTCTGGCCGCAGCCATCGCTGTTCATGTTTAACGGGTCGTTTAGCCAGCTTGCTAAGCGAGGCCGGCGCGGCGCATGAGGACCGGGACGCGCTCGCCGGCCAGGGCGCGCAGGCGGGCGAGATCGAGGCCGGTGCGGGGGGTGAGCTCGCCGTCGTGAACCAAAAGCTCGCCATCGACCAGGACGTGGCGGACATCGCTGCCCTGGGCGGCGTAGACGACGGCGGAGAGCGGATTGTGGACCGGCAGCACGTGCGGCCCGCCCAGATCGACGACGGTGATGTCGGCGCGCTTGCCCGGCGTCAGGCTGCCGATCTCGGCCTGCAGACCCAGCGCCCGCGCGCCGCCGAGCGTGGCGAGCTCCAGCGCTTGGGCCGCGGGCAGCGCACACGGGCCGCACCGGCCTTTTTGCAACAGCGACGCCAGACGCAGCTCGGTGAAGCCGTCGAGGCGGTTATTGCACGGCGCCCCATCGGCGCCAATCGC
>CALFML010000353.1 GCA_937879845.1 uncultured Myxococcales bacterium | reverse complement strand
CACTCTTTCCCTACACGACGCTCTTCCGATCTGGCGGGGGGAAACATTCTGACGCTGCAGAAGATTCTGGGACATAGCGATGTGAAAATGACCCTGATCTACGCGCATCTGGCGCCGGATTTCCTGGGCCAGGAAATGGAGCGCGTCCGATTCGGTTAACCGGGTTTGGTTACCGGCTGGTTGCCGGCTGATTACTGGTTGGCTAATCGCCCGGCCAAGGGTCACAAGTAGCCCTGCACGGGCAGGCAATACTTGCAGCGGTTGCCGAGGGTCATGGGTTCGGGGGTTCGGGCTTGGGTTCGGGCTTGAGTGTGGTACGATTGGGCCGTGTTAGCCCGCCCGTCTACTTCGTCCGACCTCGCGCTGCAGCCGACGCTGTCAGAGACCGTGGAGGCCGCGGGCGAACCGGAGTCCACGCCTGCAGCAGAAGCGCAATCGCGGGTGACGCAGCGCCTGGGTCGATTTCTCCTTTTGCGGTCGCTCGGCGAAGGCGGCATGGGTATGGTGTTTGCGGCCTATGACGAACAGCTCGATCGCAAGGTAGCGGTGAAGCTCTTGCACCCGCGCGGGCTGGAGCAAGGGATGCAGCGGCAGCGGGTGCTGCGGGAAGCGCAGGCGATGGCGCGCGTCTCCCACCCCAACGTCGTCCATGTCTACGATGTCGGCGAGCTCGGCTCGCAGATCTTCATCGCCATGGAATATGTCGAAGGCATGACGCTAGCGGACTGGCAACAGAAGCGGCCCGGTTCGTGGCGTGAAATTCTGGCCCTATACCGACAGGCCGGCAAGGGACTGCTCGCCGCGCATCAGGCCGGGCTTGTGCATCGGGACTTCAAGCCGGAGAACGTGCTCGTCGATAAAGAAGGCTGCGCCCGCGTGGCGGACTTTGGTCTGGCGCGCCTTCAGGGCGAGCCGACGCCGGAGCTGCGCCCGCCGGCCCCCCGGATTTCCCAGCCGGTGTTGCAGTCCCCGCTTACCGCTACCGGCACGCTCTCTGGAACGCCTGGCTATATGTCGCCGGAGCAGTTCCGCTGCGAACCGGCGGACAGCCGCAGCGACCAGTTCAGCTTCTGCGTCGCGCTCTATGAAGCGCTGTACCATCAGCGCCCCTTCACCGGCGAGACCATCGCCGAAGTGGCCGCCGAAGTTCTCGCGGGACGGCTGCGCCCGGTGCCGGTCGATACCCTGGTGCCAATCGAAATCGCCAGTGCTCTGGCGCGGGGACTTGCGATAGCACCGGATCAGCGATTCCCTACACTGAAGGAGCTCCTCGACGCTCTGGATATCGAGGGTGAGAGCGATCCGGCCGGAGCGCGGACTGCCCGCGTGCGCTTCTCCGCGATCGTGGGCATCGTCACCGTGCTGGTCGCCATCGTGTCGTTGAACCGAAGCCGCCAGGTCGCCAGCACCATGGGTGAGCTCACCATCGTCATGGGTCTGGTCGCGTTGATGTTCGTCGCCATCATCACCACCTACCGCAAGTCACTGCTCAGTAATTCCTTTCATCGCGGACTGACCCTCCTGACGCTGTCTTGCGTAATCATTCAGTTTTCGATGCGCTTGATGGCTTGGCACTTGGGAATCGATATTCTCAAGTACTATCCGCTGGATCTACTGCTCCTAGCAGGAACCTTTCTATTGTACGCCGTGCAATACATGTCGAGCTTATGGGGGTTTGTCGCGCTCCCTGTCGTCTGCGCGCTGGCAGCCGCTCACTGGCCGAAGTATGCTCATCTGCTCTCGAACCTGGTCTACACGATGGTGCCGATGGCATTCATCTACAGCTGGTTCGCGCTCTCAAACCGACCCCGGAAATCGGTACCGGCTCCCGAGCGCAAGTGGCCTCCCTCCGCTCGACTAAACAGCAAGTGATACGACCCTTTTCAGCCAGGAGACTTTCCATGTCCGACTCTGCCAAGGCTCTTATTCTGACGTTTTTCTGCGGCCTCACCGGGTGCAAGTTCGGTGATACGCCCGAAGGCATGTTCCCTATCGGCAACGAAGGCCAGATGGTCGCTGGGAACTCGGATGCTCTCCGCGACTTCGTGGTTAACGGCGGCAGCAGCACCTGGGTGCGCGAAGCCACGCCGCGCGACTCCGGAGTGCACGGGCGAGTGCAGGCGGCCTTCAACAACCTGTACTTGACGGCACGGCGAACCAATACCCTCCCCATGCCGGTAGGCGCCTCATCGGTGAAAGAGATCCTCAACACCGATGACACGCACGCCGGCTGGACGATGAGTCTCAAGACCAAAGAGGGCGACGGCGCCGATACCTGGACCTGGTGGGAAGGCTTCGCGCCCGACCATCAGGCCTCGGCTTTCGGCATCGGCATCTTTGCCTGCGAGCGCTGCCACGGCTCGTTCAGCAAGGACCGCTCGCTCATCGGCTCTGTCCCCTAGCAGCCTGCGCGCCGCGGGTCTGGCCGCGGGCGCCGGGTCGAGAATAGGGACCACCAAAGGACCCACGACATCCGTTCAGCCGCAAGCCACCGTCGATCTCGGGTTTGCGGTTGGCGGAACAGACAGTTCCCGTTCCCTCATCCTGCATCGCTCCAAAGCTTCAATCGGGTTTGTCAGTACAGGACCCGCACCAGGCTCTGATCTGGGCGGACGCACTCTCCCCTCCCTATTTTTACTCGCGAGACGACCTTGAGGAAAGCGCTGTCGAGTAAAGCGCGTTTGTCCGTCGGAGATTTGCTCAGGGAAGCGCGGCGGGGTGCCCCGGCGGAGGCCCAAGACCGGCGCGGAATGCCGCGCGTGCCAGCCCCTGCGGCAGCTTGCCGCCGCGCATGATTACCGAGCGCCGCCGCTGCGAACCTTATCGCCGCCAACCGCATCGATCGGGAGCTTCTGAGCGCTGACGTCGAACCGCTCGGCGTCGCTGCGGCTGTCGCTATCGGCGATGCTTTCGCCACGACCTTGCCGCCGGGACTTATGACGACGGCGCACTGGGATGAGCTGATCAAGGCAGCGGCAACGGAGCGGCCCACCGGCGCTGCGAACTGGACCCAGCTCCACGAGGAGTACCTGTTTCACGCCGCCCCGCTCGGCAACGGCCATCTGCTGGTCGCCGTGCAGCAGTCGCGCGTGCATCCGTTCCGCAATACCCTTTTGCGGCTCAGCGCCGGCGTAGTGCTGGCGATCGTGGCGCTGACGATCGTGATCATGACCTGGGTGCTCGGACGAATCCTGGCGCCGGTAGTGCGGCTGACGCGCGCCGCCGATCTCCTAGGGCGCGGCCAGCTTACCCGCAGTCGCGCTCTGTTCAACGAGTTCGCCGATCGACCCGATGAAATCGGCGCCCTGGCGCGAGCGCAGCTCCTGGCCACGTCGCACCTGCACGGGGTGGTCAAAAACAGTCAGCGCCTGCTGCGCCATATCGAGTCATGCATCACCCAGGTCGATACGATGGCCGCCACCGTGGCGAGCACCGCGACGCGGCAGGAGGATCGCCTGATCGAGGTGATCGATATCATGGAGCCGCTCATGAAGGCGCTGACCCAGACCTCGCAGGGGCTGCAGGATGCGCACCGGATCGTGACCACGCTCTCTCTGTCCAGTGCCGCCGCGGATCAAATGCAGGCCATCCTGTCGACCGCGGTGCGGCGCGCCGAGGCGCTGCTCAACTACAAAGACAAAGACAAGGATAAAGACAAGGAGAAGGAAAGCGTCGAGCCCCGGGCCATGCGCACCGCCAGCGTGCTGCAGCAAGCGAGCGTCATCTCGCAGGCCGTAGCCGATCAGCGCGAGGTCTTTCAGAAAGTTCGGGAAGGGGTGGCGGCGCTGCGCACCTGTGTGGAGGAAGCGCTCGGCGGGTCGCGGGTCGAGCCGCAGAGCGGGCAGCAGGCGCATCGCGCCGCCACCGAGATCGGCCGCCTGGCCAAGCTCCACGGGCAGGAATCGGGAGCCTTGCACACCGCCGCGGAGCAGCTGCGCCGCGATCTGGTCGAGCTGCAGAAGCTGATCGCCACGCTCGATACCCGCGGCAGTGAGGAGGCGATCCGCAGCCTGACCGAGGAGCGCTTACCGGGAACGAGCACCGCCGGGGAGCCGCCGATCGGCGAGTCCACGGAGCTGGAGCCGGTCAAACGCCGGACCGAGCGGCAGCGCAAATCCCCCACGCCTTCGGTCGCGGCGCGGCGCGGCGCGGGCACTTCCTCCAGCCAGAACCTGGCGCCGGTCGCCGGCCCCGCCGCCGAGCGCAAGGCGCAAGCCGCACTCACAAGCTCTGGCGTCGGATACAAGTCGGTCGGACGATCGAGCGGCAACCATGCCAAAGTCGCTGTCCCAAGTGAGACCGCGCCCTCGGGGTCGAGCTTCCGCCCGGTCAGCGCGGCGGGAGCCGGCAGCGCGGGCGCAGGCGCAGGCGCGGGCGCAGGCAGCCCCACGGGCAAAGGCGGCACCGCGGCCTCCGCCACCTCCATCGGCGGCTCTTCGGCCCATGTCCGCGCGGTGGCAACCAGCCCCAACTCCGGCGCCAACCGCTTGTCGCCAGCGCAGCCGAGCAGCTCCGCCGTCAGCCTCGGCGGCATTCCGGCCAAGGGGGCGGCGGCAACGGCTTCCTCTTCGTCTTTGGGCGGGGCGGCGATCGGCGCATCTTCGGGCAGCTTGCGTCCGGTCCCGACCAGCTTGAGCGCCTCAGCGTCGCGAATCCCGCCCGTGCAGCCCAGCGGCTCGGCCGTCAGCTTGGGCGGCACGCCAGCCAAGGGCGTGCCCATCACATCGGCGACCTCGCTCGGCGGCGCCTCCCCGAGCAGCGCCGCGGCCGGAGCTTCCTCCGGCGGCCTCCGTCCGGTTGCAACTAGCTACAACTCAGGCGCCAATCGCGCCCCCGCGGCCCCGCAGAACAGCTCCGCCATCAGCATGGGCGGCACCCCTGGCAAGAGCGTCCCCACGGCCTCGGCTTCCTCATTGGGCGGCTCTTCCAGCAACCTCCGGCCGGTGTCCATCAGCTACAATCCCAACGTCGGAAAGGCCTCGGCCGGGCTGTCCACGGAGCTCAACCCCTCCGCCAAGAGCCTGCGCACCGCCGGCGAGGGTCCGGACGCGGGCGCCTCTCAGTCGCCAAACAGCCTCCCGCCCGGCCGCCGCAAGTAGGCGACGGCCTGCTGCGCCCGCGCCGCCGTCTGCGCGATTCCCGGCGCACCAATCCCGAGCAGCACAAAGGTCTGCCCCCCTACCCGCCCGGTGTAGGTCTGCCGGCTGTGCTTCACCAGACCCGGTATCGCTTCCAGCGGCTGACCGCGCATCGCCGAAAGCGCCGCTTCCCGCTGCGGCTCGCTCACCGCCCGGCCGGACCCAAGCTCCACCGCCGCCAGAAGCGCCAGCTCCTGCTGCAGCCGCGGCACGGTGAGCTGCGCCAGCGCGGCGACGGTAGCGGCAGCAAAGCGCGGAGCGATGAGCTTGTGCGGAGCCAGCTCCGCCAGCGGCTGCCAGTCCGGCTCGCCCTCGCCTACGTAGTAAGGCACGCCGTCAAAGGCCCGCCCGTTGTCGATCGAGTAGACGCGGCCCAAGTCGGCGCTCCGCAAGAGGAAATTCGGACCGTAGTTGGCGTCGCCGTGGGCGATTACATACAGGAATAGAAATAGATCGCTGACGCTGCGGCGGTACTCGCGATTGGCGGCGAAGCGCTCAGGGCTCCACAGCTCGCCGTGCAGGCGCTGCGGCGGGCGCGCTCCCTCGATCCACAGGGTCAGGGCGCCCAAGACCAGGTGATCATTGATTGCCGGGAACGTGGCCGGGATGTCGGCGCCGATCAGCTTGGGGATGTGGCGGCAGCTGCGGTCGCAAGGCACGTCGCGGTGCAGCGCCCGCACCACGACCGGGGGCACCAGCGGCTCGCCCGTTTCTCCCGCAAGCAGCCGGCTCAGCCGATACGCCGCGACTTCGCAGCGCGGGGAGTTGTTGCCGTCCAGGCCCTCTTGCAGCTCGCTGCCGCCAACGCCCATCGCCTTCCACTTGGCCCGCCACCGCCGGCCCTGCCGCTCCAGTTCCAACCGCACCACGGCCGGGTTGACATAGGTCGCGGCGCGCAGCTGCAGGTCATCGGCCAGAAGATCCGCCAGCGCCGGATCTTGGCCGCTTGGTTCCGGTGACGCGACGACCGCCGTGGCCCGCTTCGCCGTGCCCGCCAGCGCAGCCCCCGGATCCGCCGCTGCGGCGTCGCGCGCCGCCCCGGGTCCGCCGACCCTTGCACTGCGCTGCGTACATGCGCCTACGGGCAGCAGGCACAGGCCCGCGAGGATGAGCGCAGCGACTTGCCCGGACATGAAGAGTTTGACCGCAGCCTGCCCGGACCCAACACGCCTTCCGGCCCGGGCTGCCGCTTCAGCATAACGCGCCGAGCCGGTGCCAAGCGAGTGGCGATTGACCGCGGCGGGCGCTTGGTCTGTAATCGGCCCATGCGGCTCGAGCAATCGGTGGGTCTGTCTATGCTGAAGCTTATTTCTTGGACCACTCCGCGGCGGCGGCGGCTCATCGTCGGACCGCTTTTCGGGCTCGGGCTGGGCCTTGTGACGGCGACGTTGGGGCTCACCGGCTGCAAGCTGTTCGTCACCGCGACGACGGAAGATAAGTACCCCAAGATGTCGCCGGAGGCAGAGGCGGTGCGCATCTATTACTCCGGCGAGCCGGCCGAGTGCCAAGAGATCTTCAGCCTGGGCCAGGTCCAGGCCAAGGCCGGGGATTTCCCGGATCCGGATCCGCAGTTTATCTCGCCGCAGGTGCACATGGACGTGGCGCTGGCCTGGCTCAAAGTGGAGGCGGCGAAAAAAGGCGCCAACGCCGTCCGCCTGCTGGAGCAGAAGGGCAACCACGACGGCACGCTGCACATCGCCATCGGCGAAGCGTTCTTCTGCAAGAAGGCCTACTGATGCCTGGGCGCCCCGGTGCTGCCGCCTGGCGCCTCTTTCTGGCACTCGCTGCCGTGCTGCTTCCCTGGCCCAGCCGGGCCGAGCCGATCCCCGACGGGGCGTTCGTCCGCACCCGCGGCACTGAGTTCGTCATCGGCGACAAGCCGTTTCGCTTCGTCGGCGCCAACATCGATCCGCTGCACGGCGACATCAACCGCCCCCGCGCCGCGGAGATTGTCCGCGCCCTGCCCCAAGACGGTCTGACCGTGGCCCGCGTCTGGGTCCTGGGCGAAGGGCTGGCCGATGCCACCGACTGGTCGCGCCGTTTTGAGCTGTTCCGCGCCGGTCCGACGGATTTTATCGAAGGGTCGTTCGTTCTGCTCGATCAGGTCCTGACGGAGGCGCGAAAAGCCGGGCTCCGCGTCATCCTGACGCTGTCCAACAACTGGAAGGACTACGGCGGGGCGCCGATGTACCTGCGCTGGGCCGGGCTCTCCAGCGAGGGACTGGGCCTTGAGGAGTTTTATCGCAACGAGAAAACCCGCGGCTTCTTCCGCGCCCATCTGCTGCGCATCTTGGAGCGCAAAAACTCCATCACCGGCGTCCGCTACGTCGATGATCCCACGATCTTCGCCTGGGAGCTGATGAACGAATCGACGGTCCTGACCAGCGACGGCCAAAAAGCGCGCATGGCGTGGATTACGGAGATGACGCGGCTCATCAAGGAGCGTGATCCCAATCACATGGTGTCGGCGGGGCTGCTCGGCTACAGCATCAAGTCGGAGCGGAACGAGTGGATTCGCACCCAGCGCCTGCCCGAGGTCGACTACTGCGACAGCCACCTGTACATGCAAAATAGCGAAGGCGGGGTCTCGGTGAAGAGGATGCAGCAGTTCCTCGACGACCGGGCGCAGCTTGCGCAGTATGTCATCCGCAAGCCGCTCATCATCGGCGAGTTCGGCTTTCGCACCGACGGGGAACGAACCTACCTGGGGCTGCCGCGGGGCCGCTGGTTCTATGAGCTCCTCGACCGGGTGTTTCGCAATCGCGGGGCCGGCGCGCTGGCCTGGATCTATCAGCCGTATCACGGCAAGCCGCGCGACTTCGGCATCTACATCGACCGGCCGGACACCGACGACGTGCGCGACATCCTGCGCAGCTATGCCGAGCGCCTGCGCAAGGGCCTCACGATGCCGCCAAATCCGCGACTGTCGGCGGCGCGCAAGGATGGGCTGCTTTACGATCCGCTCATCACCCTGTACGGGCCGCGGCCGCTGCACACCGCGTGGCGGACGCTCCCCGGCCAAGGCATGGAGCTGGCGATTCCGGTGGGCGAGTACCGGCGCGCCCGCTTTGAGCGAACCGGCGTCTGGAACGGCAAGCCGGTGGCGCACGCCTACGGGGCGGATGCGGGCTCGTATGTCTATCGCTTCGCGGCACCGGGCGGTGCGGCGACCGGCGGCCCCCGGCCCAAGCCGCCGCTGAAGGTCGAGATCGAAGCCCGGCTTTCTTCGGAGTGGCCGGGAGCGTTCTCCCCGGCTGACGGCGGCTCGATGATCTCGGTCTCCATAGACGGCCAGCGGGTCGCCGAGCGTCCGGTCATCACCGACAACGGCCTGGGTCAGCGCGAGCGGTTCACGATCACCGACCCGCGCCTCCTTATGCAGCTGGCGACCGGGCTGCACACTCTGACCTTCGCCGTCAGCGACGGCCCGCAGGCCCACGGGCTGTGCATCTACGGCGACTGGATGGACGACGAGCCAGCCCCCGCCGGGGAGTTTACGCCGCTACTTATCCGATTTCTGCGCCGCAACTGAACCGCTTTCATCGTCACTGGCCGCGCCGCCAATCGCCGCGCTATGATGTTCACTATGGACCGCACCGTGGTCATCGGCGACATTCACGGCGATCTGACCCACCTGGAGCGGCTGCTCGACAAGCTGCCGGAGCTCGATCGGGACGATACTGTCGTATTTCTTGGGGACTACCTTGACCGCGGCCCCAAGTCAGCCGAAGTCATTCAGCGCATCGAGACCCTGCGCACCGCCTTCCCCGGTCGCTGCGTCACCCTGCGCGGCAACCATGAGGATGCCTGGCTGCGCAGCCTGGACGATCCCAACCCGGGGTTCCTGATGCCGGAGCAGAACGGGTGCCGTCAGACGATGCGCTCGCTCATCGACTGCCAGGGGTTTGGCGACTATGAGCTGACGATGCGGCTGCTTCAGCCCAAGACCTGGTTCCCGCAGACCTTGCACGAATGGATGCAGCGCCTCCCGACCTGGTATGAAGACGCGCACGCGATCTACGTCCACGCCGGTCTTGAGGGCGAAGGCTCGACCTGGCTGCACCCGAGCCTGAGCAACAGCCGCAACCTGATGTGGTGCCGCGAGCCCGACTTCTTTCGCCACTATGGCGGCAAGCGGCTGGTCTTCGGCCACACCTTGACCAGCGAGCTGCCGACTGATCATTTGAGCTTCTTCGCCAAGATCTTCGACGACAGTAGCGATGTCTGGATGCGCGGCTCGCTCATCGGCATCGACACCGGCTGCGGCAAGGGCGGCTTTCTCTCCGCCATCGAGCTCCCCAGCGGCACCGTCTACGAGAGCCGCTAGCACCAAAAGCCGCCGCGCCGCAGAGCGACGGCGCTGGAGCCGGCGAATTCCGGCCGCGGCTGTTTTGCCGCGGCCGCGCCGAAGCGGCTATTGACCTTGATTATCGCCGGAACCGCGGTCCGGCTTAGGCGGGTGAGCGTCGCGCGGCGGTTCCTTGAAAGGTGGCTGCGGCGGCGACCCGTCTGAGCGGACTCTATCACTGCCGGACTGTCCGGTTTCACTAGACAGTCTGGGCCGCGGTGTCGATCCGGGGGCGTTGCGCAGCGGTCCGTCGAAAGCTCCGCCGTGCCGCGGCGCTCCATCCTCGCGTCTGCCGTGCGGCGGCGATGCGTGGCCTCTCCCTTCACGCCACGGCGGTCCGGCATTGCCGCCTCTTCCGGACGAAGCGGCCTGGCCGTTGGGCTCACGCCGTGGCGGTCCTTCGTCTCGTCTCCCGTGCTGCGCCGGCGCTTGGTCGTTGCCGCTGCGCCGCGGCGGTCCTTCGTCTCGTCTCCCATGCTGCGCCGGCGCTTGGTCGTTGCCGCTACGCCGCGGCGGTCCTTCGTCTCGCCTCCCGGGCTGCGCGGGTGCCTGGTCGTTGCCCATGCTGCGCCGCGGGCCCTCATTTCCTGACCAACCGGGTTGTTGCGCAGGGGCCTGGCTGCTGCCTTCGCGGCGCGGCGGTCCATTGCCGAATCTACCCGCTGGGGGAGGGCCATCGCGATGCGGACCATGAAAGGGGCGCGGGTCGCCCGGGTTGCTCGGGCGCCAAGGTCGATCGCGCGGCGGGCCCTGCTCGGGTCGCTGCGGATGCGATGCAAAGCGCGGCGGTCCTTGTCCAGACGGGTACGGGCCAGGCGGCCCCTGACGCGGCGGCCCATCCTGACGGGCGCCGCTGCCGTCTTGGCGCTCCCGCCCCATCCGTCCGCGGTCGGCGTCGCGGGTGCGCCGGCTGCGGTGGTGCCCGCCGCCTACGCTGCCTTCCTGCGGCTCGGTCGCGGCATCGAGGGTGCCGCGCACATAATGCTGCCACAGCGCATCGCCGCAGTCGCGGAAGCGCAACAGCCGGGCGTCGTAGCGGGCCAGATGTTCCGTGATATTGCGCAGATCGCGGCGCAGGATTTCCCGCGCCTGATTGTTGCGGGCGGCATCGACGACTTGCGGCATATCGATGAGCGTCGGTCCGCCGCGCGCCATGAGGATGTTGAAGGCCGACAGATCGCCGTGGATGTGGCCGCACGATAGCAGGAGCCGCACCTGGTCGTAGATCTCACGGTGCAGGCGCTCCGCGGTCTCACGCGGCAGCTCGAAGTCGGCCAGACGCGGCGCCGGGGCCCCGTCCTCGTCCACCAAAAGCTCCATGAGCAGGACATCGTCATGGAGCATGAAGGGCTTAGGCACCCGCACGCCGGCATGGAACGCGCTGTTGAGCGCCCGCACCTCGACATCGCGCCAGCTCTCTTCCATGAGCTCGCGGCCGTAGCTGGACCGCTTGTTCATCGCCCGCTTGTCGCGGGAGTTGCGGGTCTGGTTGCGGCCCTCGGTGTAGCTTGCCGTCGCTTTGAACGTCCGCTGCTCGCGCGCCTTATAGACCTTGGCGGCCAAGAGCTCGCCCTGGCGCTCCACGATGAACACCGACGCTTCCTTGCCGCTCATGAGCCGGCTCCGCACGCCGTCGATGACGCCGTCCTCGATGAGTCTGTCTAAGGTATCTGACACCGCTACGAGCCTCCTGCCGTCCGCCTCATGCTGGCTGCGGTCTCATCCTGCCTGACATTGCCGCCAACGCTCACCCAAATCTCACGCCTTGGCGCCAAAGGCAACAAACTCGGCGATGCCGCGTAGATGAGTTGCGTCCGGGTCGCCGGCGCAGGCAGACTGAGGCAAGATAACTGCGCAGCCTGCAAGGTCGATTCCGCCGATGTCACAGCCGCCCTCTGGAGCCGAACGTCATTACTCCGCGCAGGAGCTCGCCGAAGTGCTCCGCCGCGCCCAGCGTGCCGAGAACGCCGGCGCCAGCCCCGCCGCCGCCCAAGCGGTCGGTGCGGCCGCCGGGATGAGCCGTGCCGAGCTCTTGGAGACCGCCCGCGAGGTCGGCTTCGACGAGCAAAAGGTGACGCTGGCGCTCGTCGAATACGAAGAAGACCGTCGGCTCACCCAAGCGGCGGGCGAGCTGCGCCAGATAAGCTACCGCCGCTTCAGCAGCCACCTGATCGTGGCCGTGCTCGTCAATTCGCTGCTCGCCGCCACCGGGGTCTGGGCCGGAAGCCCGCTGTGGCTTGTCGTGATCATGATTGTGTGGGGGGCGCTGCTGCTCTCCCATCTGCGCGGCGTCGTGTTCCCCGACCCGGATCGGCTGCGTGAGCGCGCCCGCAGCCGGCTTGCCCAGCAGCGCCTGAAGCAGAGCTCACGCGAGTTTGGTCAGGCGCTCTCGCACGGGGCGGCCAAGCTGCTGTCGGCGACCGCGAAAAAGATCGATAAGCACGCAGAGCGCATCTAAGCCCGCCTAAATCAGCCAGACGCAACCGCCGGGAACCGCGCCTACCGTCAAGTCGTACTGTACACCGGGGATCGGCTTGTCTCCTCGCTCGGCTAGGGGCATGCTGCGCCCATGCTGGCGACCCCCCTTGTTCTTGCGCGCACGCAGCGCAGCACCCGCGCCGTGGCGGAGGCGCTGTTCCATGGTCTCGATGGTCCGCCGCCGCCGCCGCGCATCGACTGGGTCGTCGCCGAGGTGGCCGATCTCCTGCG
>CALFML010000352.1 GCA_937879845.1 uncultured Myxococcales bacterium | reverse complement strand
CCGCCCGAACACAAGAGCCGCGTCATCGAGTTCTTCTCCTGGTTTGGCAACAAGCTTCCCGAACAAGCCGCCAAGGCTCGCGCCGCCGGGCCCACCGATCAGCCGGTGAGCCACCCGTCGATTCCCTAATACATGCGGCATAGAGATTTGTCCGCTGCGTTTATCCGCGCGGGAAGCGCGCGGCGGAGGGGAGGCTCCGCCGGCTTTGCCGGTGGAGGGGGCACGGGCAAGTGCCCCCTATAAGAGAGTGTGCTTACTGGCAGGCGGTGAGGGAGCGGATCCAGTCGCTAAGGACCTTTGTGCCCTGCGGGTCGACGACGCTGGAGGCGACCGGGGGCATGCGGTTGGCGCCGGAGGCGGCTTGCGTCCGCACCGCGATGAGCGACTTGTCGGGCATGCCGGGAGCGAGCAGCATGGCGCCGGCCACGCCCAGGTCGCCGGCTTCCGGGATGGCGTTGCAGGCGGCGGTGGCGCTAAGGGCGGTGGAGTAGCGCAGATCCATGTTGCCGCGGCCGCCGCCGTTGGGGCGGTGGCAGTTGGAGCAGTTGGCGTGGAGATAGGCGCGGGCGCGGTCGGCGAGCGGGGCGCTGCCGGCCGGATCGGGGTAGGCCGTGAGCTGCTCGACCGGTGCGCTGAGCGGCGCGCTGAACACGCCGATGTGCTCCA
This sequence comes from uncultured Myxococcales bacterium, assembly GCA_937879845.1. Classification (GTDB taxonomy): domain Bacteria; phylum Myxococcota_A; class Polyangia; order Palsa-1104; family JAEUJZ01; genus CALFML01. Next base: position 2,813 of record CALFML010000352.1, on the reverse strand, counting down.
GGGTCTTTAGCTGGTTGGAGACGCGGTTGGTGCTGGTATAGGTGAAGTCGGCGTTGAGCTGGCCGAGCTCCAGCCCGAGGGTGCGGCCGGCGGCGTCGGTGTGGCAGCGCACGCAGTCGCTGCGGCTTGGGTAGTACCAGCTCTGCGCGCCGACCATCTTGGTCTTGCTCGACTGCAAAAGGAGGGCATCGGACTGGTCGTCAAGCCACTCGTACGTATAACCGGCCCAGCCGCCGTCATCATGGCGCACGAACAGGCGGGTCTCAATCTTCTTGCCGCCGAGCGAAAACGTCTTGAACGCCACCGAGCCAATCGGCAGATCGAAGTCGCCATCGGCGCCCACGGTGATCGTCTTGCCGTCGGGCAGAGCGAACAGACGCTCCTTGTCGGCGCCATCGCTCCACAGGGAGGCGCTCGGGTTATAGGGAATAAGTCCCGCCGCCGGCTGGGCCGGGTTTGCCGGATCGACGCAGCCGGTCTGCGACAGCTTCTCTGGGAAGGTCGAGGGGCCGCTCGGCTGCGCCGCGACCAGCTTGTGCATCTGGCCGTTGGCCGCCACGGCGTAGACCTCGCCGTCGTTGTCTTCGGCGAAGTTGACCCACGGGGCGGCCGGCGCCCCCTGCAGGGCGGTGGAGGTCGGGTTGCCGGTGTTGGGATCGAACGTCAGGATGAAGATCTCCTGCGTCACGTAGTCGCCGTAGATGTAGTTGCCGACAAAGCTCGGGATGGCCTTGCCGCGGTATACGACGCCGCCGGTGATCGAGCGCGAGTTCTTGGGGATGTGCTGGTGCTGCACCACGGGATCGATGAGGCCCGCCTTGCTCGGGCAGCGCTGCGCGTCGTTTACCAGATAGTCGTTGGCGCCCTCGCGGCACGGCCAGCCGTAGTTGCCGCCGAGCTTGACGCGGTCGATCTCCTCCCACTGGTTCTGGCCGACATCGCCGACCCAGACTTCGCCGGTGGCGCGGTCGATGGAGAAGCGGAACGGGTTGCGCAGACCGTAGACGAAGGTCGTCGGCTCGCCGCCGCCGGCGCGGAACGGATTGTCGGCCGGGATGCCGTAGGGCTGGCCGCCGGTGTTATCGACATCCAGGCGCAGGATCTTGGAGAAGAACCCGGTCTTCTTCTGACCGTTGATGAAAAAGTCGTCCCCGTTGCCGCCGTCGCCGAACGAGGCATAGAGGTAGCCGTCGTTGCCAAAGGCGATGCCGCCGCCCTTGTGATTGGTCGCGGTGGTCTGATCGAAGCCGAGCACCGGCGTATAGGTCGGGAACGTCGCGCCCTGATCTGTGCTGGTGAGCGCGCCGATGAGCGAGCGCATGCCGTTGGCGCCGCCGGTGCTGGTCCAGCTGACGTACAGCTTGCCGTTCTGGGCGAACTTGGGATGAAAGGCCAGGCCGAGGAATCCGCCCTCGCCGTTTGTATTGATGGCGACTCCGGCGACCGTCGGCAGGGTGGCGACCGCGGTAGTCGTGTTGGGCGGGTTGGCGGTCGGAAAGGACACAAGACGGCCGTCGCGCTGAGCGATAAACCAGCGGCTCGGATCGCCGGGAATCTGCGCCATCATGAGCGGCGTTCCGAGGTTGACGTTGTTATAAACCCGCTGCAGCGCCACCGGCGCCGTGCTCGGCGGACGGGCCGGCGCCTTGCAAGTGGGGTTGGCCGGCCGCGCGTCCAGGCCGAACTCCGCCGGCGCCGGCGGCCCCGAGGTCGAGTTATCGCCGCAGGTACCGCAGCTCACGGCCGCTATCACTCCCGTCGCACGTAGGATCCATAGATTAATATTCATGGCACCACGATACTCCGGAATCAGGTCCGCCAGCAACGCAGACCGTCCGTAAAAAAATGCCGCTCGCAGAGCGGCCGAGCGCTCGGCCAATTATTCCGCACCGATTGCCGCTTGGGCGGCGCGCCGCGGCGAGCCGGCGCAGAGGCTTTAGGTTCGCATCTGCTTTGCCCGCACAGCCTGTGGCAAAACTACTAGGAAACTCGGGGCTCTGCCCGCCACTTGGGCCGCTCGCTGCGTTTTGCCACAGGCTGCGAGCGATGGCACACTAAGGGAGAAGGTCCGTGCGCCAGGCGTTTTGCGACGGGCCGGCTTCTGGGGCACGGCTGCATCTTAAGGAGGCTTTATGCGTAACTCCGTTTCGCGGACTATTCTCTCCCTTTGTGTCTTGTTTGGCTTGGGGCTCGGCGCCGGCTGCGGCGGCGGCAGCAGCAACGGTGGAACGACAGGGAACGAGCAGCTCGTAGGCAAGTGGGACAGCACGGGGTGCGAGACCTATACTCTCAGCACCGGCGACTCTTCCTACTTGAAGCGCAGCCTGAGCTATAGCAGCACAGACGCCACGCTGACCACCATGATCTATAACGAAAAAGACTGCCTGACACTATTTGGCATGTCGGTCTTCGGCGCCAAGTACACCCTCGGCGCCGCTTCGGCGACCCTCCCCGGTGCGAGCGAGATCGACTACGCCATCACCACCCGCACCGTGACGCCGCTGACCAATAACGCGGTCGCGGCGCTCAATAGCACCATAGGCGGCGCCTGCGGCAGCGGCAACTGGACGCTCAACCAGTCCGGGGATGTGGCGCAGATCGGCTGTCCGGTCCTGGGGATTCCCTCCCGGTCGGCGTGTCCCAAGGAGCTCGATCTGGTCAAAGTCGACGGCGACAACTTGAGCACCGGCGACCGCACCACCATCGATGCGTGCAAGACGCGCCCGACCGCGCTTATCACCCAGGTGGTGGTAAAAGCAAAGTAGTCCCGGCTCCGGCCGCCGCGCGCATCCGTGTTAGGATACGTTTCCCTG
>CALFML010000351.1 GCA_937879845.1 uncultured Myxococcales bacterium | reverse complement strand
TACACAGGCGAAGACACTCTTTCCCTACACGACGCTCTTCCGATCTCATTGCCGGGGCGGAGCGCGACATGGATACGCATTCGATCGGTCAGAAGCTGGTGTCGCTCCTGCGGCATGAGGTCGTGTACGTATCGAGCGATGACAAGCTCACGTCTTCGCGGGAGAGGCGCCTGCGTCTCTTGGCGGCGGAGCGCCGGCTCCCGAGCACGCGGTTTCTCGCCGTCACCGCGCCGGTGAGCACGAGCCAAGAAGCCGAGCATCGGGCGCGCGTGGTGATAAACCGCCTGATTGAGCTGGGAATTCCGGAGTTCGAGATCATCAAAGACGGGACCTCCGAGCGCCGGGTGCGCCGCTTTGACAACCCGTGGATCTACCGGATCACGGTGCCGCCGCAGCTGCTCAAGCCGGGCGACCGCCCGATTCCCCCGGAGTCCCGCGACCCCCAGCGCGCGGTCTACGTTTTTCGCACGGACTGTCAGTGATGGAGGCGGCACAGATGCGGGAATCAGAGCGGAGTTGCATGCGCCGCGCTCGGCGCTTCATGCCAGCCGGCGCGGTGCTCTGTATGATGCTGTGCACCTGGCTCTGCCAAGGGCCGCGTGCGGCAGCGGCGCCGACGGGGGAGCAGGTCTTGGAAGCCAGCTTGCTCCATCGCCAGATCGCCCTGACCGGACTGAAAGTGTATTCGCGTGAGCGGAGTGCCTGGCTGCCGCTGCGGCCGCCGACGACGCGCGTCCTGGTGGTCAACTTGTGGTCGCGCACCTGCCCGCCCTGCCTCGCCGAGCTGCCCGAGTTTGCCGATCTGGTGGCGGCGTGGAAGCAAAAGGACAAGGCCGGCGTGCAGTTTCTATTTATCGCCGATCCGCCGGAGCAGACCTCTGCCGCCGACGTGGCCAGCTTCTGGACCACCCCCTTTGTCGATGAGCTGGCCGGCCGCTGCCAGGGCCAGGGCACCCGCATGCCGCACGGCAGCCGCTCCTCCTGTCTGATCCGGCTGCCGGATGTAGACCCGCTTCGCACCGAGTCCGACGAGCTCACCCGCGCCATCGGCAGCGAGACGCGACCGCTGACGCTGCTTGTCGACGATCAAGGCACGATTCGCCAGGTCTTCGCCGGGGCCCTGGCCGGGCGCGGCCCCCAGCTAAATAGCGCCATCGAGCGCCTGCTCGGCGCCGTCCGCAGCCGCGCCACGCCGTCGGCCCGCCGCTCGGGCTCGTAACCCGGCTCGGCCTGTCGTTAGCCGCACTTGGCTGCTGCCTCTGCCGGCCGGGCAAACTTTGATGATAGATTTGAAGGAGAAGTTGCATATATTCCTCGTTAGAGGACGAACATGGCTTCGCATGAGCTCCGCCCAGAGATTCCCAAGACCTGCGTCCGGCCGCGCGCAGCCTTGGCGCCGCGGTCGTACCGTGTGCGTACAAGGCTCGTAGCCGGTCTCCTGGTGCTCGGCCTGACGGACCTGACCGGGACCACGGTCGCCGCGCAATCGGCGCGGCCCGAAGGGGCAGCAAGCGCCGGCCCGCCGGGCGCGGAAAAGATCTCGGGTGATACGGGGCCCGGCAAGGGGGCGGTTAAGCCGTGGCAGTGGCAGCTCGGGGTCGGGGTCCCGCTGTTTGCGCTGGGGGTGATCATGACAGGACTGGGTGGGGCGTTTCTCACCAGTCCTCCGGTGCTTGATGCCACGGGCTGCAATGTGATGGGCCTGGCCGGTCCCTGTGTGCTCAGCCGCGCCAGCTCCGGCACGCTGCTCGGCTTCGGCGTGGCCTTTGGCATCGGCGGGGCGGTGCTCACCGGATTCGGCATCCACTCCGCCGTCAAGAGCAGCGCCCCCCGCCCGCCCATCGAAACGCCGATCAAAATAATCGATCCGGCTCCGGGCAGCATTCCCGCAGCGAGCTTCGAATAAAGGAGCCTGGTTATCATGTTCAATCCGAAACAGTGCATCGGCGCGGCGCTGAGCTTGACGGGATTTCTGGGTCTTGGCTCCTGCTCCGTGCCGTTCTGCGAGGCGGTGGCCAGCGATCCGAAATGCAGCGCCGCGTACTACGTTCCCTATCAGAAGGAACTCCAGGTCGTATGTTCGCCGGCGGTCTTGGACAATCGCACCGATAACTCGCTCGAGCTCAAGGTGAGCATCAAAGACGCGGAGGGTCAGCCGGTCAAGCTGCCCCCAGGCAGCACCGGCGCTCCCAAGGTCTATCTGACGACCGACCAGAAGGAGGTTCTGCTGGATGCTGAGAGCGTCCAGACGCAGCCGGATCAGCTTGGGCTGAATGTGATCATCAAACAGGACGAGCTGGGGATCGGGCAGCTCAAGGTCCGCGTGGCCTTGTCCGACGCGATGACGCTGCAGATCACCAAGGACTCGAGCTGCACGATCACGCGGTCGCCGCGGTTTGCCGCCGCGAGTCCGGTCATGCAGACTCCCAGTCCGCGCGGCTTGCCGGTCACCGGCTTTACGGGAGTCCAGATCGGCACGGTCCTGGGATCGGCGCGGCGGCTCTTGCTGGTGGAGCAGGTCTTGTCGGTCAGCGGAAACCGGCGCTGGGCCGAGCTTTATGGCGAAGCCGGCGGCAGTGTTACGCGGGACGGCAGCAACTCGAGCTGGGTGACGACGGTGCAGCCGCAGCTGCAGGAGTCGGACACGGCGCTGTTTGCGGTCACTCGCGATGCGCTTTTGATCTATGACGTGTATGCTGGAGGGCCGGCGAGGAATCTGTCGCTGTTCGCGCTGAATCCGGCAAGCTCCACGCGGACCTCAAACTTGACGGCAGTCGAGCCCAATATCCGCACCGACCGCATCGCGATGGCGGCGGCCAGCGATGATCAGCTGCTGCTCTTAGGGAGCACGGGGCAGGTCAGCTGGTTCCGTGTCACCCCGGGGCTGCCCAAAGTCGTGACCTGGCTGAACGATGCCATCATTGCGGGAAATCCGGTGCTGGCGGCGCGGGCTGAGCGGGCCGCCGCCCCCAAGATTTCCTACGGTCCCTACTTCGGCGTGGCGTGGGGCGCCGATGGCAACGCGACCCTCCTGCGGGCCAACGCGCCGACCGCGGATCTGACGCCGATGCCGCTGGACGACAAGGCGCAGCAGAGCTTCGCCACGGGCTTAAACGGGGAGCAAGTAGCGGCAGCGGCCCTGGCCGATCTGAACGGCGATGGGCTGGAGGATCTGCTGACCGCGACCAGCGGCAGCCGCTTCCTGTGGGCGCCGCAGCAGCTCGACAGCCGGTTTGGCGCCGCTCGTGAGCTGAATGTGAAGCCCGCGGGGGTTGTCACCAGCCTGGCCGTGGGGGATCTCAATGGCGATGGGTTGGCCGACCTCGCCGCGGTCGCCGGTCAAATGGCCTATGTCTACTTAGGGACCGCACAGTAATAGGCGCATAATCAGCCGGAGCCTTCGGGCATCTCGACATCACAAGCCGCATCCTGCCCGAGGCGGCCTCACGTCGCCGCTGAGGTCCGCGAGCGCGTGTCTATGGTCCGCTCCCGTCGCGGCGCTTCCTAGTCTTCCTTTTCCCGCCGTTTTTACTGCCTACATGTGAATCTGCGATTTCTCGACGATAAGTAGTAGCGGATTCAATGCACCGCGACCTCAAGCCCGAGAACCTGTTCCTTACCACCGACGAGCGCATCAAGATCCTCGACTTCGGCTTGGCCAAGCTGCGGGCGTACGAGCCGCTCAACTCGACCGCCAACACCGAGCCGGGAGGGCTCCGCACCGACCCCGGGATCCTGCTCGGCACCGTCGGATACATGGCGCCCGAGCAGGTGCAGGGGCTGCCCGCCGATCCGCGCGCCGACATCTTCTCCTTCGGCGCCATCCTCTACGAGCTCCTGCAGAGCCGCCGCGCCTTCGACTGCCCTAGCGCCGTCGAGACGCTTAGTGCGATTCTCAAGGAAGAGCCGGCGCTCGACGGCACGGTGCCGCCGGCGCTGCAGCGGATCGTCCACCGCTGCCTCGAGAAGGACCCCGAGCAGCGCTTCCAGTCGGCTCGCGACCTGGCCTTCGCGCTCGAGGCGTTGTCAGCGGGCTCCGAGGAGGGGCTGGCAGCGCTGCGCGCGCAGCCTCAACAGTCGACGGCGGCGGGGCTCGGGCTGCCGCGGCGCCGCATGCTCCTCGGCGGTGCCGCCGCGGCAGTCGGCCTGTCCCTCGGCGCGTTCGCGCTCGGGCGATACACCCGCAAGCCGGCGGCGGCCAGCTATCCGCACTTCCACCAGCTCACCTTCCGCCGCGGCACCGTGCGCAGTGCCCGCTTCGCCCCCAACGGCCACGACATCCTCTACAGCGCCCTGTGGGAAGGCGAACCTGAGTCGCGCCTGTTCACGGTGGGTAGCGACCGCCCCGAGTCACGCCCGCTCCTAGACCTGCCGTCCGCCACGCTCAGCGCCGTCTCATCAGCCGGCGAGATGGCGCTCCTCGTGAGCAGCGGGCGCGGCCGCCGCGACCTGGGCGGCCGCACCCTGGCCCGCGTCCCCCTGGGCGGCGGCGCCCCGCGCGAGCTCACCCGGGACATTGTCTCGGCCGACTGGACGCCCGACGGCCAGAAGCTCGCGGTGGCGCGCGTGGTGCCAAAGGGCCAGCAGATCGAGCACCCCATGGGTCAGGTGCTGCATACGCTGCCTGGCCGGATCAGCCTCCTACGCGTCTCGCCCGATGGCAGCAGCGTCGCCTTCCTGCACCACCCCAACCGCGCCGACACGGGTGGTGTCGTCGCCCTCATCGACAAGGCGCGCGGCCTGCGGCTGCTGACACGCGACTGGAGTCACCTGACCGGCCTGGCTTGGTCGCCCGACGGCCAAGAGGTGTGGTTCAGCGCGGCCCTGATGGGCGACCTCGGCATTCTCTATGCAGTCCCGGCCCGCGGCGGCAGCGAGCGCGTGCTGACGCGCACCGCCGGCTCGCTCCGCCTGCATGACGTGACCCGCAGCGGCCGCGCCCTGGTCAGCGGCGACCGCCTCCAGCACTGCCTGCACGTGCTCCGCCGCGGCGATGACAAGGAGCGCGAGCTGTCGTGGTTCGATTACTCCCGCGCGGTCGCCCTCTCCGCCGACGGCAAGCACGTACTCTTCGATGAGGGCGGCGAGGGCGGCGGGCCCGGCTACTCGGTCTACCTCCGCAACCTCGACGGCGCTCCAGCCGTGCGCCTAGGTGACGGCATGGCTCTGGACCTGTCGCCCGACGGCCGCTGGGCGCTGGCTCTCCAGCAGCAGCGGCCGCAGCGGCTGCTGCTGTGGCCGACCGGCGCCGGCGAGCCGCTGGTGCTGGCGCAAGCCGGACTAATCTATCAGGGGCGGGGCAAATTCCTACCGGACGGGCAGCGCGTGGTGTTCGCGGCCCACGCCGCCAACGAGCCGGCGCGCTGGTACATCCAGGGCCTCGCCGATGCCGCGCCGCGGCCGCTGCTGGCCCCCGGGATCGATGTCCACGCGGTCTCGCCCGACGGCCGCTGGCTGGCCGCGATCGAGAACCAGCCCGACGGCTCCCTGCGCGCGGCCAGCCTCTACCCGCTCGACGGCGGCCCGCCCCGCCCGCTGCCCGGCCTCCGCCCCGACGAGTCCCCGCTCCAGCTCGGCGCCGATGGCCGCTCGGTGTACGTGCACAGCCCGTCCGAGAAGACCGGCGAGCCCCATGCCATCCACCAGATCGATCTGGAGACCGGCGCCCGCCAGCTCTGGCGCACTCTCCAGCCCAGCGACTCGGTCGGTCCCTCCCGCATCAACCTCATCGCCGTGAGCCGCGACGGCAGCGCCGCCGCCTACAGCTTCCGCACGCAGCTCTCCGAGCTCTACCTGGTCGACGGTCTGTCCTAAGAAAGGGGCTCTGTCCGCCCCCACCGCGCGCGCTCTCTTTCTCTCCCTTCGGGCTCGGCTTCGATGGGAAACGCATGAGAAGCCCGCCAGAGACCGATCTCTAGCAGCGCAGCACCAGGATTTGTTCATCGCTGGGAGTCGCCAGGAACCCCTCCTGAGCGTAAGAAAACCATTCCGAACTCTTCATTACAAGGACCCCCAGACCACGCATTCCACCTGTGTGGATTTTCCCTCCCTGAGCTATGTTGCGCCTAGATGTCTCGTTCCAAATCTGTAGAGGTTGCTAGTACGAATCCCCTCGAACAACACGCGGCGCGTGTGCTGTCCGGTGGAGTGCGGCCTTCCGCAGCGGAACTGGTGGAGCTGATTCGGCAGATCAATCCCACCGGGCGTGGCCTGCCTGTGACGGCAACCCAGCGCCGGTATCAGCTCAAGTCGCGGCTTCAGAGCTTGCTGCTGCGCCGCTTTGGGGAGGATGTGGAGATCCGGGTCGAGCCAGGGCGCGAGGGCGTGGTTCTCTTGCGCTACCGCGGGGTGGAGCGCGGCGACGCAGCCCACGCGCTCCTTTTGGAGTTGGACGAAGACGCACGGTCCATTGTCCAGCATCGCCTGGACACCGCCGGTGCAGCCGTGCATGAGGTGCCGCCCTCGATGGAGCTGTTGCGATCCACAAGTCGCGCCAGGACTGAGAAAACTGCGTCGCATCCCCATTCCGCGGCGTCTACGTCCGAGCTGCTGCGACAGGGTCGCGCGGCGATGGCGGAGTACGACTATGAATCGGCGCGGGCTCACTTCGAAGCGGCGTTGCGGAGCTCGGGCGGCGCGCTCGCGGCGGCGCTGCCGCTGTACGAGCTGCTCATCGAGCACCTGGCGGCCGATGAAGACGCTCTGAATCTTGTTTCTCTGCTTGCCGCGGAAGCAGTCACCCATGCAGCGCTGCGGGCACAGCTGGCCCTGGCCAGTGCGCGGCTCGGAAAGCAAACAGAAGCGGAACGTTGGCTCCGGGGGCTCGATGATGCCGCGGCCGCACCGGTGTGGCTGGCCCTGGCTCAGCGCGCGCTTGCCGATGAGGCGGACGAGGGGGCGGCGGCGTGCCTGGAGCGGGCGCGGGCTCTGCGCGCTCCCACGGCGGACCTGCTGCGGATCTCCGAATCACTGGCCGACCTGCGGCGCGTCAAGTGGCGCCCGCAGGAAGTCGAACTGGAGCGCTGTGTCCGTGAGGAGAGCGTGGAATGCGTGGAAGCGGCAGCGCGCGGGTTGCTCAAGCACTGGCCCGAGTCGCCCGCAGCACGGCGAGCGCTCGCGCAGGTCGCCCAGTGGCGGCGCAAGGAACAGGGCGAGAGGTGCTGCCGAGAGGCAACGCAGGCCTTTGCCCAGGGCCATTTGGAGCTCGCTGCCCAAAAATGCCGGATGGCGCGCGAACATGGCCTCGTGCCGGCGGAGCTCGAGCAAGCAATCCAGACCGCGCGGCAAGAGCGCGAGCAGGTAGAGCTGCAAGCCTGTGTCGCGGCGCTCCTGGGTGCCAGCCCCTCCGCTGAAGCGCTGGACCGGTATCTTCAACTACCGCAACAGCTCCGCGCTGAGGTGCGTCGGGCCGCAGGCAACCCGATCCTGGACTGGCTGGACGCGCTGGAAACTCCCCGGGCGAGCGCCCATGGGCACGCGGCGATCGAGGCCGTGCTGGCCCTGCAGCGCGCCGAGACCCTGGGGGATCCAGCCGCCGTACTGGCGGCGCTGCTGCCCCATGAGAAAACCCTGGAGCGCTTGGACTACGCGCGGCGGCTGCTGGCGCGCACCCAATCGACCCTGCTGACACGTCGTCGCCTGCAGACAGAAGAGCAGCTGACCAGAGCCGAAGCCGAGCTGGCTGCGGGACAGTTGACGGCGGCGGAGCACCGGCTCGCGGGCATCGAGCTGCGCGGTCTCGATGCGCCGTTGCGTGAGCGCATGCGGCAGCTCAAGGAGAGGCTGGTGCGACGGCAAGGGTTCCTCGGCCGCGTCGAGGACTTGCAGCGCTGCCTGGCGGCCGATGATCTGCTGAAGGCGCAGGAGGAAGTCTCAGGGCTGCTCGAGTTGTGTGAACCGGCTGAGCGTCCCACTTGGGCTGCGCACCGTTTAGAGATTGCCCAGCGGATCAAGCAAAAGTGGTGCTTACGCGAGTTCTCCCTGTCAGGAACCAGGCTGGCGGAGCTTGTCCATACGCAGGCGGCGCTGGGTTTCGCGGCCAGCCAGCTGGAGACGGTCCATGCGCTGGCGGACCAAGACCTGATCCTGGCTCATTCCCACGGGGGTTGGCTCATTCTGTTTATCGTGGACGTGCAGGACGCCACCGTGCGCCAGGCGCTGACGCTCCGCACTCCCGAACCGATGGTTCAGCCGCGCGTGGTCGTTGGCCCCCAGCAGCGGGTGTACATCTTGAGCGCTGAGCAGGCCCTGGTGCTGGACTGGGCGAATAAGACAGTATGCGCGTGGAAGGACCTCAGAGCCTTTGTGACACCGGAGGAGCGAATCGAACTGGTCTATGGGGTACCAGGAACGGACTATCTGTGGATCTGCGGGGGCGAGATGTTCGAGCGAGCGACGGTGGTCGATGCGCGGCGCTGGCGGGCTCGGCGTGTGGTACAAGCCAATCCGACGCTACAGATGTACCTGGGCGGCCACGCGCCCGCCGTGGCGGCGCTCGACTATGATAGCGGCGCGCGACTGTATGATGCGTCCGGAGCGCTTGACACCGACCCAGGACTGCCAGAGCGCCAGATCTGCGGCCTGGCGATCCACCCGACGCGTAAGGGCTCTGTGGCGCTTCTGGTTGATCAGCCACCCGACACACCGGAAGAGCGGCAGCCGCTCGCCTTGGTGGAGGTCAACTCCAGACACAAAGAGCTCCGGCTCGAAGGTTCGGACTACGAACAGGGGAGCGCGCTTGTCACGTCGCTGGCGGAGCAGCTGGCCTTTGTCGCTCATTACAGCCCCCAAGGCATCGAGCTGCATGCCTATGGCGCAACCGAGTCAGGACTTCAGCGCCTCTGGCGGACTCGCAGCGCGCAAGGCTGTGTGTTCGTCCAAGATCTGGAAGCCCAGCACGTGTTCGCGCTGTTGCCAACCGGGAGCGGTCTTGCGCTCGCGAAGCTCGGGCACACCCCGCCGATAGTTTCTCAGGAAGCCGACTCTGCGCAAGAGCTCCCATGTCTCTCCGGCCGGATGTGGTGCCATGCGGAACCGCTGGAACTGCCAAGTGTCGTGCTGCAGCAGCTTAGAGAACAGCGAACCGCGGCGCAACTTCGCGAGCTCATCGAGCTGCTGCGAGCGCGATACGCGACCGACGTCAACGTGCTCTTGGCGATGACTGCCCGGGTGGCGTTGGCGCAGCGCTCCGGCCACCTTGACTTCGTCGAGCGGCACTTCCCCGGCCACCCTCTGCTTGCCTACTACCGGACCGACCTGGCCGTAGCGCAGCAGTCCTTTGCGGAGGCCGAGCGCCAGATCGCGACAATCAAGGTCGAGCGACTGCCGCACAGGATTCGACGGCACTTTCTCCATCTGCTGGGCGTCGTGCGGATGCGCACAGGCGATCGCCGGGGTGCGCGGCGAGCCTGGAAGCGCGCCGCTCAGCAACCAGGGCTGTGCCGGGTGGAGATCTGCATGGATTGGCTGGACGCCTTGCACTCGGCGCACCGGCCCGTGGAGGAGTCTGGCAATCGGAGCCGGATGCAGCTCCTGGCCCACGCGCTGCGTATCGCTGAGCGGGACTTGGCTTGCGGGGACTTCGAGGGAGCCCGCCGCTGTCTGGAGAATCCGACGATACTCGCGGCCAAAGAAAGCTGTTACCGCTCTAGAAGAAGCGCTGCTATGCGGTGAAGAACGCGGGCTTGAGCGA
>CALFML010000350.1 GCA_937879845.1 uncultured Myxococcales bacterium | reverse complement strand
GTATCGCGACGCATATCCTTGCGTTCGAGGGCGACAGCCATGTCGAATGGTTCGAGGGCAACTTCCAGGACTACGAGAAGGACAAGATGCGCCGGCTTGAGAACGTGGTGCCTGAGGCGGGCTGGTTTGGCCGCTCCGCCCCCGGCATGGCCGACTACTTCGCTGCTGAGGCGGTAGAGTGCCTCATCTACCTGCTAGGAGACAAAGAGGGGCTTGACCAAAGGCTGCCGCGCTTGGCATCGCTTAGCCGGCGCATCCGGGAACGGCCTTCGCTCTCCGCTGCGTTCTTGGCTCGCCCGGCGCAGTTTACGGCGCGCCCGGATGAAGCGGCCGTGATAGCTCGGCTGCGGGACTGTTCCCGATAATCCACCGTTGCGGGAAGCCAGCTGAGAAAACCCGGGCGCCGCCGCCGATGCTCCTGCATGAGCTGTTTTCCGCAGCAGCGGATGCGCACCCCGATGCGCTGGCGGTGGTCTCAACCCGCGGGGCGTTGACCTTCCGCGCGCTGCAAAAGCGCGCCCGGCAAATTGCCTACGCGCTCCGGTCGCGTGGCATCACGCGACACACCCCGGCCGCACTCCTGCTGCCGCGTTCCATCGAATCGGTGGCCGCGATTTTCGGCATCCTGTATGCCGGCGCAGCTCCGGGCACGGACGGATATCAGCTGGCGCACCTTCTGGAGCATACCGCGCTGGCGTCCGCACGCCGGCTGGGCTTCCGCCGCGCGGTGACGATCTGCACCCACCGCGCCACGGTGCTGCAAGCGGCCCAGGCAGGCTTTCGCCGGATCTGCGCACGCGACTACGCCACCTTCGCGCTAGGAAACGAGCGCCCGCTACAGAACATCCCCAATCCCCACAGCGAAGCGGTGCTGTTCGAACTAGAGCTTGAAGCGTATCCGGGCTAAGCGGTCAAGGTGCCCATGCCGCCCTTACCTTGGTCCCAGCCGGCCACGTACGTACTAGAATGGCTGCAGTGAGTGGGCCCAGCCAAAGTTTCGCGCCTGCCGCGCTGCATCGGGCGCGCTGGGTAAGCCGAGCCCTGTTCGCCGTGCTAGGCGTCTTCGTCGGCGTCTGGGGAGCGCACATCCCGTCGGTGAAATCGCACTATGGGCTGGACGAGGCGGCGCTGTCCGGGGTCTTGTTGAGCGGCGCGATCGGCGCCCTTGTCATGCTGCTATTTGCCGGGCGCGTGGTGGCCCGCCTGGGGACCCGCCGCGCCGCCCTGTCTGCCGGGCTGCTGCTGAGCCTTGCCCTGAGCATGATGCTAAAAATGCCAAGGCGGGCGGGGCTCGTGCTGCCGGTCTTCTCGTTCGGTGTCGGCACGAGCCTGCTGGATGTGGCGCTCAACAGTGAAGCAGCGGAGCTGGAGCTGCTTTCTGGCCGCGCGATCATGAGCCACCTGCATGCCATGTACAGCCTGGGCGGTATGCTCGGCGCCGGGTTGGTGGCGGGGTTGTTGCGCGCCGGGATCGTGCCGGCTCCGCAGCTTACGGGGGTGGCCGCTGCGCTGGCGGCGGTGGCGGCGCTCGGCACGCGCGGCATGCTGGGCGGGGGGAGTAGCGATGCGGAGGCGGCGCACTTCGCCTGGCCGCGGGGGCGGCTGCTGCTTATCGGCCTGCTTATTCTCTGCGGGCTGACCGCCGAGGGCGCGGTGTCGGACTGGGGAGTGCTCTACAGCAAACAGGAGCTCGGACTGCCCCAGGCGCAGGCCGCCTTGAGCTATGCCGCCTTTGCCGGCGCCATGGCGGCGTCGCGGCTGGTCGGCGACGCGCTGCGCGAGCGCTTTGCTGAACCCGCGCTGCTCACCATAGGAGCTTGCGTGACGGCAGGAGCGATGGCGGCCGTGCTGATCATCGGTACGCCCGTGGTCGCGATTGGAGGATTCGCCCTTGTGGGTGCCGGGCTCGCCCCGGTGGTTCCTATCTTGTACAACACCGCGGCGCGGGTGCCCGGAGTGAGCCGCGCCGCGGCGATTGCTGCGGTGAGCTCGATTGGCTATTGCGGCTTCCTCATCGGTCCACCGCTAATCGGCGGCTTGGCGCATGTCCGTTCGCTCACTGCGGCGCTGAGCGTAGTGGTGATGATGGCCGTGCTGCTCGCGGTGGGCGCACGCTACATATCGGCGAAAGCATGACCCCAGCCGAACTTGACGCTTACGCCGACGGGATGCGAAGTAGTTAGAGGGGTCCAGCGGTGGGGATCGTCTCTTTGAAAAGGCTACCTTTTATGGCATCGCCGGTGAGCACGATTTGCTGCACTTCGATGTGTCTCTCCAGAAGCCATTTGACATCGAGTTCAGCAATGTTTTCAAACCGAATGACGCTATTTTGCAGCAGATAGTAAGCGCGTTTGTAAACCTCCCCCTTGCGCAGCGGACCCAAAAAGGTAACAAGAGCGGTCAACGTCGCTGCTGCAACTCCCCAATAGGGGGATTGGATGTTCTCTGCCGTTTTCCCGGCAGCTACGGCCGCGATTCCACCTGAAATGACACCCAATATTCCACAGAGATAATGCACTGTGAACCAGAACAACTGAAGGCGTTCATAGTTCTTCATGTCTTTGAGGACTAAGGGAGGTGCGACGCGGGCAACTGGCTCACCCATGGTATTGTCCTTGACTGACGTTATGAAATCTTTGCCAGTTTGATTGGGTCCCCGCGGCCCGTCAAGCCCTTCACCGCTCCCCGGTTACGACTGCAGGGCCATATCTGCCGGTTCGTCGGTGCATGCGCCAGGTTTGCGACATCTCACGGATTGCGGACGGACGTTCACTTAGGCCCGTTGGGTCGGTCGCGCCGCGGTAGACTTAACAGTGCGGAGGATCATTCCTATGAAGCTCAGCTTAGCTTACGCATCGATTTCCCTGTCCTCACTCCTAGTCCTGTCCACCCTGAGCTGCGGCGGCAGCGGCAGCGTCAACACCGGCGGCACTGGCATGGACTACCACAGCCCGCGTGAGAGCGCCGACTACAACAGCCACCAGGCCACCGGCGCATCCGCCCACGACCTGCTGTCGGCCGACAAGTATCAGAGCGTCGTCATCGAGATCCAGGCGATGCAGGGATTCGCCCCCAGCGCGCGCGCGCAAGCGGCCCTCAAGGACTTCATCACGGCCCGCGTCAACAAGCCGGGCGGCGTCACGCTGGTCGTCGATCCGCCCATTCCGGCGCAGAACAAGGGCGCCTATACGCTAAACGATGTCGGCATGATCGAAGCGGCCAACCGCCAGAGCTACACGACCGGAACGCAGATGGTGACCTACTTCCTGTTTCTGGACGGCGCATCGACGGAGGACGACGCGCAGAACGGCCGCAAGATCCTGGCGTACGCCTACCAGAACACGTCCATGGCGGTGTTTGAAAAGACCATCCAGAGCATCTCCGGCTCGCTGCCCGGCCAGGCCTCGCTGACCACCGTGGAGACCACCGTGGTCGAGCACGAGTTTGGCCACATCTTGGGACTTGTGAACCTCAATCCCGGCACCGCGATTCAGACCCCGCACCAGGACACGCCGCACGGCAACCACTGCGATGTGACAAACTGCCTGATGTATTACTCCGTGAACACGAGCGATGTGGTCGCCAACCTGCTTAGCTTCGGTGGGAACCCGCCGGTTCTGGATGCGCAGTGTCTGGCGGATCTGCGCGCCAACGGGGGCAAATAGCCGTCCGCACAAAATAGTTCAATTATTCCTGATGGCTGCGCGCCGCTGCGGAACGGCGACCGCCGCCCTCCCTCCGGCGCGACATTGTGCACTGTGAGGTCGCGTCCGCAGGTTTCAGTCGCTGTTAGAAGTCCGGGGAGCGCCGCGGAATCGATTGCGGAGCGATTGCGCGAGCGCGCCGGCCAGGTTGCCGCGCGCCCCTTGCCCTTACCTAGAACAACGACTTTTTGGCCGCAGTCGAACTTCACTGGGAGCGCCCGTCCGGCCGCCTTTCGCCTGGACATTTTTGTCGTCGCAGCCCAAGATCGGACGATGCGCGAATTCGTTGCTCTGCTTGTCTGTGGTGCGGGTGCGGCCGTCGCGGTGGCGGCGCTGCCGACCCATCCGGCGACTGCGGCCGGCGTCGCGGCGGCTCCGGCGGCTCCGGCGGCTCCGGCGGCTCCGGCGGCTCCGACTGCCGCTCCGACTGCCGCTCCGGCCGGCCCCGCCGTCGAGCGCCGCCTGCATGTCGCCAGTGCTGAGGCGAGCTCGTTTCTGTGGGACGATTTCAATAAGTTCCAGCAGAATTACCACCCGCTGTACATCGGCGATGATGATCCCAAGACCGCATGGGTCGAAGGCGTCAAGGGCCACGGGGAGGGCGAGTGGCTGCGCCTGAAGTTCACCCCGATGGAGGGTGCCACTCGCGTGCGGCTGCTCATCCGCAACGGCTACCAGAAGACGGAGCGGCTGTATGGGCTGAACAGCCGGCTCAAGGAGGTCTCGCTCAAACTCCTGCCCAGCGGCCAGACGCTCAAAACAACCCTGAAAGATGAAAAGGGCTTTCAGGAAGTGATCTTGACCCAGCCCGCCGGGGCCTTCGAGGGCGTCGAGCTGCTCGTCGGCTCGGTCTACCCGGGGAGCAAGTGGGATGATCTGACGGTCTCGGATATGCAGGTGTACGTAACCGCGACCACGCGCGAAAACCCGGCGTATGAAAAAGCGCGTCTGGACAAGATCCTCAAGTGGAAAAAGGAGCGGGCGGACACGGCGGCGGCGTACGCGAACAACACCAAGCAGCAGATGCCGATCCTGCCGCAATACAGCCTGGTCGCGCAGGAGCATAAGCTGGCGGAGCCCACCCCAGGAGCGGTTCCTGCCTGCCTCAAAGACCGCTACTCGTTCCCTTGTGAGGTCAGTCTCGCGCTTTTGCGCGCGGAGCGGCTCAAGATCGGGAAGCAAGACAGCTTCAACCTCGTCCAGCAGCTCACCGCCAAAGGGTACGCGGAGCTCGTGCCCGTCAAGCTGGCGCTCGTGGACAAGCGACCGATCCCGCCTACGGACGGACTGTGCACTCCGGATCTGAACTCCTGCAATGAAGGCTGCTACGAGGGCGTCCAGCTGCCCCAGATCAACGCCATGGGATTGCTCTCCACCTCGGGCTTTAACACCTTTGAAGACAAGGCCCAACCGACCCTCGATGCGGCGCTCAACCACCGCCCGCATGAGTGCAGCCGCCCGGACAGCGGCAAAGCGTACTACTATGCCTACCGCACAAAAAGTTCCGAGGGCCGCGACACCGTACGCGCCCTGCTGACCGTCCGCTGCGGCGGAGTCGAGTCGCGTGAGGGAACCCGCCCCCAGGCCAGCGGCCAGCTCCTAGTCTACAGCGACCAAGGCCAGCTGGAGCTCATCGTCAGCCCGGGCGTGGTGGAAGAGCTGACGTTCAGCGAGCGCGCGGGCCAGAAGGTGCTTACGGCCGCGCGGGCCATCAACAACGAGACCGTCCGCACGCTCACCGAGCCGGTCAAAGTCGTAGCCAAGTGAGGGCATGGCCGCGTTCGCACTCCCGGCGCTAGCCGCCAGTCTGGCGCTGTCTGCCCTGGCCGCGCCCCTGTTCTCGGTCGGGCTCGCCCCCATCGATGATGCAGCGATGAGCGCCAAGGAGCGCAGCGCCAAGGAGTGCGCCAGCTGCCACCCCAATCAGGCTGCGGAGTGGCGCCACAGCCGCCACGGCGCCGCCTTCACCAACGCCATCTTTCAGCGCGAGTACAAAGAGGAGCCGCTCGACTGGTGTGTGCACTGCCACGCTCCGCTCAAGAGCCAGTTCGCCGAGGTCAAGCGCGGCGGCGGTCCGCTCGCCGACGAGGGCGTCAACTGCGCCGTGTGCCATGTGCGCGCCGGCCAGATCCTGGCCCGCCGCAAGAACCCGACCTCCCCCCACAATACCCAGGTGCTGCCCGACTTCGGCAGCGCCAGCTTCTGCGCCGGCTGCCATCAGTTCAACTTTCCGCTGTTCGGTGCGGACGGACAGGTCAATGGCTACAGCGCGTTCCCGATGCAGAACACGGTCGCGCAGTTCCGGAGCGGTCCGCACCAGAACGGGCGCTGCGCCGACTGCCACGGACGTTCGCCCTTCGGCCACGCATTTCCCGGTGCCCACGACGCCAACATGCTGCGCAGCGCGCTGCGCTATTCGCTGTGCCGCCAAGGCGGCGCGGTGCGGGTGACCCTCCACAATGAGGGCGCCGGACACAACGTCCCGACCGGCGACGTCCACCGCCATATCCAGGTGCGGCTGTGGCGCTCATCCAGTCCGGAGCGGCTTTATGAATACAGCCTGACCCGCCGCTACCAGCCGGTTGCCGGCGGCGGCAAGCGCACGGTCCTTGATACGACGCTGCCCTCCGGCGCGACGCGCATCCTCTCCGTACCGCTTGCGCAGCTGGGCTCCGCCGGCCCCGCCACCGAGCCCCTGAACTTCGAGCTCCGCTACGTCTATACCATCGACGAGTTCCCATTCCACCGCAACCAGCTGCAGGAGCCGACCTACGAGTCCTTCGCGCGCGCGCGCCTGCTGCCCGACCAGATGGCGCAGTGCGCGACGACCGACGCGGATCGGACTGTTCTTTCCCCCTGACATCCTGATCGGGCCGGCCGCTCAAAGGCTTGAATATTCATCCGTGCTGCGTCCGTTGAGCGCCTGCGCCGGGCGGGCGTTGGCGCCGAACTGGGACTGGAACTGCGCCACCTGCGTATCGTCGATCTCGCCGGGCTTGTTGAGGATCATCCACAGCACGCCCTCCGTACAGGGCGGAGTGGTGAGGGAGCCGTTGTACATATAATAGCCCTCTCCGGCAGGAATCAGCGCCGCCGCGTCAAAAGGCTGCGCGGTGCTGACCGTCTGATCCTTACCCACCGCGGCCGCCAGCATGCGCCCGATCGCGTCGTTGGTCGCGCCCTGCTGCAGTATGATCCCGACGACCGCCAGGTTCCCGTCGGCGCTCTTGTGGACCAGGTGCAGCTCCGCCCGTCCCGGGACGCCGTCTATCAGGTGCTCGCTTGGCACGTGAAGGTGGAACTGCTGCAGCTCGTAGGGGGTCTGGCCGACATGGAGGATGTCGCCGCCGGGAAAGTTCACCTGCAGCGTATGCCCGTTATTGGCCAGCTGCGAGGCCTTGATTCCATAGTCCAAAATGAGGTCGCCCGCCCCGTCCATCTTGGGCGATTCCAGATCGATCGGCGACTGCATCTGGCCGCTGCCGCAGGCGGCGTAGCTCGGACTTATCGTCGCCCAGCGCGTCGGGCCGATGTCGCCCGTATACCCCCAGTCAGCGGCCGGCATGGACGGCTGATCCGGAGAACCGCACCCGATGCTCGCAAGCAGGATTACGGCAATAGCTCCGGCGAAGGCATCTTTGATCGCTGTCGTGCACATAGGAAGACCTCACGGCTGGGGGTAGGCGCGCCAGCCGGCTGCAACCGGACCCACAGCCTGCCGGTCTGCCGGCCAGTGCTCAGCTCCTATCAAGCGCCGGGCCAGCGGCTGCGGCAGGCCCCCGTCTTCCCGACAGGACGCGGCTTGCCCCGTCGCAAGGCTCCGCGCACCGCCGCGGCCTTGCGGAGGCAATGTCCGCTGTAAGAGAATTTAACGGTCGACCTGGAAGCGGCTGATTTTTTTACGCTATTTCTCACCGCAGCAAGCGGCGGCGCAGGGAGGAGCGGATACCATGGCGGGAGGGGAGATTGTAAAAGTCGAGAGCGCCGCCAGCTATTCGATGTGCAGCGCGAGCGCGCTCGCAGCGGCGGCGAGCTTGACCCACAGGGCGTTTTCGCCCTTATCAAAATAGTAGCCCTGCGCCGCGGCATCGAAGCTGGGACGATCGGGCTGCGCAAAAAGGTCTGTGCCACCGAGCTTCACCGTCGCCGGCGCAGCTTCGCCGCGGACGCGCAGCAGCACCGGTCGTATCGCCTGGCTGAGCGTGATCTCCACGGCCTTGCCGACCTCGCGGGCTGCCAGCGTGGTGACGCTATCGTCCTTTTCGTACAGGGCGAAGCGGCTCTCCGCGGCGGATGGGAAGACCAGAACCGTCAGCTTACCGGCGGAGGCAGCGTTGCCAAGCGCGGTGCTGTCATCATCGATGTCCATGGGAATGATGGCGCCGCGGCGGATGAACAGCGGAATCTTCTTGCGGTCGCTCGCGTCGTAGCGCGGCAGGGTGGTCCCGCCGGCCAGCGCGGCGCCACCGCGGTTCCAGAAATCGTACCACTGCTCTCCCGCCGGCAGCTGCACGTCGCGGATGCCGCTGCTATCGAGGATCGGTGCGACCAGAAACGCGCCCCCCAGCACGTAGCGGTAATCGCCTTCCCATTGGGTCTGGCTTCCTTGCGGCGCGACCAAGGTGGCGCGGCTGGCGTACGCTTCTTGGGCCTGGCTGTAAAAGAAGGGCACCAGCTGGTGGTGCAGCTTCGCCCAGTAGCGATAGATGGATACCGTTTCATCTACGCGCTCCGGAACGGTCCAGGGAGTGATGTTGGCGCGGCCGTGGAGCTGCATGAACGGGCTCAGCGCGCCCACCGCGGTCCAGCGCACGAACACCTCCTGGCTGAACGGAATCCGCGGTCCCATCAGATCTTTGTCGTCGACGTCAAGGTACCCGCCGATGTCGGAGCCGAGCACGACGTAGCCGGCGCGGGCCGAACGGAACATCTCGTCCAGCGCATCGGCAAGGCCCGCATAGTCACGGCGGTTGTCGCCCATCCAGGCGATGGGTGCGTGCTCCTTGCGGGCGAAGAAGCGTCCGGGGAACTGATAGGACTGATCCCAGGCGCGCACCATGGTCGCAAACTCCTTGCCGCGGCGGCTCACCCCGTAGGCCAGGAAGTCGCGGTAGTACGCCTCGGAGTACGCCTGCAGCGGCTGCAGGCCCGCCGCCGTGCTCACCTGCTCATAGCCGATGTAGCTCTCGCCGAAGTCGAGCTTCCAGCCGTCGATGCCAAGCTCCAAAAGAGGATCCTGCTGCCGATGCCAGAAGGTCCGCGCCCGCGGGTTGAAGAAGTCGAGCGCGGCGCCGAATCCCTTCCACCAAGCGAACACCTCGCTGTCGTTTATGAAGTAGCCGCAGCTGGCGCCTTGGGCAAAGTTGGGCGAGACCTTGGGATACGAGTCGCCGCCCGGCTCCAGATCGAAGCTCGCCTGGTTGATCTCGGGCGTGATCCAAAGGACCATCCGCACTCCTTGCGCATGCAGGTCGCCGACGAGCTTTTTGAACTCAGGGTAGCGGTTGGGATTGGGAATGAAGGTGTTGTAGTCGGTCTCCCAGGGGCTGTCGAGGACGACCGCGCCGACGGGAATATCGCGGCTGTGGAAGCCGCTGACGAAAGCGTAGGTATCCGCGGTGTCGGAGATGTCCTTGGAGATCCACGGCTCGAACGCCCAGCGCGGGGTATAACGCGCCGGCTCGGCGAGCTCCGGCTCCGCGGGGTGGCAGCCAGCGTCCGGCGGCGCCATGTCGGCGGGCAGCTCCGTCATCGACCCCGGTTCGCAGGCCGCTAGCGGCAGGAGCAGTCCCCCGACCCAACCCAAGCTTTGAATCGGCAGCCGGCGAAAAATGAAACCGCCGCGCTGGGTGCTCTTACGTGCGTTGCTCATCGGTCTCCGGCTCCTTGCAGTAAGGCCCCTATTGACCACGCACGGCGCCTGCTTGCAAGCGCTAGCGGCAGCTGCGGCAAGGTTTCAAGCGGAATCTCCGGGCAATGCCAGTTCGAGACGGAGGCC
>CALFML010000349.1 GCA_937879845.1 uncultured Myxococcales bacterium | reverse complement strand
CTCCTCTCCCAGTCCCGGATCGAGCAAGTTCTCGACCTTGAAGCGGATCGTCATGCGCATGTCTTCCATGATGCTGTCGAGCGTTTTTCCTTCGATCTTGCGCAGACGCCGTCGGTCGAGATCGTCCTGGCGATCGACAGACGAGCCAAGCGACAGATCGGCCAGGACGAGCAGCCGGAACGGCAGCTCCAAGAGCTCGTCACCGCCGTTGATGGTGGTGCGGTAGCGCAGGTTGATGCGTGAGCGCGGAATATCGTCTTGAATCGACACGCGGTACTCCTTGGGGGGTGTCTATAAGTGCCAAGAGCCGCCGCGGCGCCAGGGCGGGAACGCCTGGCATGGCAGCCGTCGCAGCTTGGCGTGGTCTTGGGTCAGTGCAAGGCCCAGGCCAGTAAACGCGTCGACGGCAGTCATCAGGCCTTCAGCGATTCCAGGCGCGATTCCGGTATGCGCACGGCGTGCGCACGGCGTGCGCATAAGGATTCTGCCGCTATCGCCGATCGCGCCTGTGCTTGTTTTTTCCGCGCTTCTTCGCTTTCGCGATCGGCCGATCCTCTGCGTGCGCGGGGGACGCGGTCGGCACGCTGGCGGCGGCGGTGGGAAGGGCCGCTGCGGGGCTGGGCGGCATCATGTCGAGGGTCCCGGCAACCTCGGGGGGGGAAGGGGGAGCGGCGCTGCGTCTGATCTCATGGACCGCGCTGAGCACGCCAACCAGACCAAGCGCCACCGCCAAGGTCGCGCCAGCTACGATCAGCCAGTCCGCACGGCGGCGCCTGCGCCCCGGCGAGCGCGCATCCACGAGGTCTGCCGCCGTGCCCACCATCGTCACCGTAAGCGGCGGCGGGCTCACCGGCTCTAACAGGGCCTGGCTGAGGGGCGGGCTCTGGCCGCTAAGCTGCAACAGGAGGGTGGCCACGGCTTCGGCGCTCGGCCGGTCCGCGGGCGACTTGGCGAGCATGCGGTTCACCAGCTGGTAGAGCTCCGGGCTGGCATCCGGCGCACGGTGTTTGAGCGAGGGTGGATCTTGCTGGATGTGCGCTATCATCAGCCCGAGCAGACCTTCGGTATCGCTGAACGGCGGCGCCCCAGCGAGCATCTCATAGAGCATGACCCCAAGAGAGTAGACATCGCTGCGGTCGGTGACGTCGTGCGCGCTCTTGCACTGCTCTGGGGACATATAGGTCGGCGTGCCCATCTTGTCGCTCACTTTGGTGAGCGGCGAGGAGTTGCCGGATGGACTGAGCTTGACGATGCCAAACCCGAGCAGCTTGACGCGCTCGCCCTCAGGGGTCTGGGCGTCCGCGATCAGCATGACGTTGCCGGGCTTCAGGTCCCGGTGCACGACCTGGGCGGCGTGCGCCGCCGCCAGCGCTGCGGCCACCTGCCCGGCGATGTACATCGCTTTTAGCGGCTCCATGCGCCCGCCGAGCTGCCGCAGCCGGTCGCGCAGGGTCTCCCCGTGCAGATACTCCATGACGATGTAGGGAGTCCCGGTCGGCAGCTCACCGTGGTCGTAGATCTTGACGATGCCCGGATGGTCGATGCGGTTGAGCGCCCTCACCTCGTTGGAGAATCGCCGGGCGGACGGGCGGTCCTCCGCCAGCTCCTGGTGCATGACTTTGATCAGCGCACGGCGCTGCGTTTGTTCGTCCACCGCTTCGTGGAGCCGGCCGAACCCATCGCTACTCAGGCGCTGAACGATTCTGTACGAACCAATCTGTTGCAATTTGGGATTCCTCCGGCCTTGTGTCGAGTTAACAGGCGGGAAGGTGCTAGACGGCATCCGGCTGTTTGCGCGCCACCACCAGGTGCACGCGATAGCTCACCGTACTTCGATCATGCAGGCGGACGTGCCACGGAGCCTCCAGCACTTCCGATTCAAGCGCGAGCGACCCAATCGCCGCCGGATGACCGCCCGGAGTCAGCAGCGCTCGCAGCATCGGCTCGTTTTTGCCCTGCCTGACTCCTCGCTGCGAGTGCCCACCCAGCCAGCCTTCCATCGGCGTTGCGACTGGCGACCAGTCGTACGGCGAGGTGAGGACTGCCTTGCCGCCCGGCACCAGCGTGCGCGCAACCTCAGCCAACAGATCGCGCGGAGCGGGCACACAGTCCAGCAGATTGAGCGCTGCGGCGAGGGCGAATTTTTTTTCCGGGAAAGGCAGCGCGCCGACATCGCAGGCCCAGAAATCCACCTGCTCAGCGCAGGGGAAGCTCACCGGCAAGCGCCGCCGATCATAGACCACGCCGGTGCGCTTGCGCGGATACTGCACGATGCCGCGATGCAGCGCGGAAGCCGCCACGCGGAGCATCGCCATGTTCAGATCAACCCCAAGGACCAGCCGACCGGTCTGCTCCGCCAGCGCGAACGTGGTGCCGCCCACCGCGCAGCCCAGATCGAGCAGCGGCCCCGCTGGCAGCGGCAGCGCAGCGTCTAATCCGGTCGCCAGCAAGCGCGCGGCGGCTCCGGGGCGCGGCTCGCTGTCCGGCTCTTCCGGATCGTGCCGGCCGTAGTGGTCGCGGGCGTAGGAGCCCAGCTGGTGACGGCTGATATCGAACTGCGAGCCCGGACCGGCGCAGTCGCCGAGCACGCTCTCCATGATCTCAGACAGGTCGTCGCGCGCCGTCAGCTGGTGAAGGTTCTGGGCCAGAAAGCCGCGCAAGTTGGCGAGGATGAGCGGAATGCCATCGATGATCGGATATTCCCGCTGACAGCCCTGGCTCGGGCACAGCAGCATGCCTTCCAGAATGACATCGGCTTCGCGCTTGACAGCGGTGGTTAGGAGCAACCGATGCGTCTCTGCTCTATCGCGGAGACAGATCGGGCAGTGCGGGCGCAGCGCTTCGAAGTGACCAAGACGCATCGGGAAGCCCTAGCCGATTAGAACGGTTGGACACCCCGGCGGCAGGATCGTGCCGGCAGGGCTGGGAATCGGCGCTATACAGGAAGGGTGCAGCGTGGGATCGCCTACCCGCGCCGCCATCCGGTTGACGATGAACACGGTGGGGGCGCCCAGCAGGATTATTCCCGGACCGCTTGGCACACAGCTTGGGAGCATGCACGGCAGGGTCTGGTCGCCCATGCACGCGGCGGGCAGGTTGCCAATCAGCACGGTCGGCGCCCCCGGCGGAATAATCAAAAGCGGCAGCGCCGGATGCGGCACCGGAGTCGGCACCGGCGCCGGCGGATGAATCGGCGCATGGCAGTGCGGAGCAGGCTGTAAGACGCGGTCGGTGATGCGGGCGGCGGGCATTCCCATGATGGACTCCAAGACCTTATGGGGCGGGCGGCTCTTGGGAAAAAGGCGCGGGGGACGCGGCGTCCGGCTCGCAACAGGAGGTGTCGGGAGCGCTGGTGGCGGCGAGCTCCGCGGCGGTGAAGGGCTGCGGTACGGGAGCGTCGGGGGTGCAGTTCAGCCGGATGCAGGCGCCGTTTAGATGAATGTCTTGCTCGGTCTTGGCGTGCAGCTCATTGGCCTTTATATGGACGTCGCGCTGGCTGGTCAGGCTGACTTCTTGCGCCGCCTGCACGGCGAAGGTCTGGCAGCGAAAGACTACGTCGGCGGACTCGACGCAGAGCCGACCGCCGCCCAGGGTGACGACCGGGCCGGCCGCGGTGAGCACGATCTTGAGCTCGGTCTCCCCGCGCAGCGAGCGGATCTCGATCTCTTCGCCCGCCGCATCGGTGCGCAGGGTCAGCGAGCGCCCGGACGGCAAGCGCCGCTCGAGCTGGCGCGACGCGCGGCGCGCGGCGTCTCCGCGGCTTGGCGCAGCGGCATCATCCCGCGGCGTGAGGCTCTGATTCCGGGTCAGCCTGGTCACGATGCGTGGACTACGCAGTCTGGGCACGTGCAGCTCGTCGCCGATTTCTTCGTTGTAAATTCAACGTCAATGCCAAATTCACTAATGGTAGATACTGCCTGCATCCATTTTTTTTCGATTTTTTCAGCAAGTTTATGCGACTTCTGTCCGGCTTTCCCCGGCTTTCCGGCCTTCTTGGGGTTCTTTTGGGCTTCCAGATATTCGGCGGCCAGCTCTTTAATGTTTTTCTCCAAGCTGAGCTCTATCTTGTTAAAGACCTCGTGCGGCAGAAGGACCTTGGAGTCGTTCTTGGCCAATTTCTGTAACTTGGTCCAAAATTTTATGAACTCTTCAGGACCCCCAGGGAATTCGAAATAGAGGGCGGACTGCTCGCTCCACAGCTTGAGCAGCGGTTCGTCCTTTTTGAAATAAAGCTTTTTATCGACATCTACTTTGAAAGGACTGTCTTCGGCACAAAAATTATTGGCGAGAAACAAAGCGAATTCGCCATAACGCTCTTGATGTAAATTTTGTAATAAACAAAAAAATAAAGGATTGAAATTACCTCGCCATAAAGCCCAATTGACGAATTCTCTGGCGATTTCTTCGTTCTTGGCTTTTAGCAATTTTGACACCCACATAACATTGAGCATTCTCTACTCCAATCATATGCACCCAAATTTGAGCGCAGGTTATCGATCACTTGCGCCGAAGTGGATGGGGCCAAGCTGGGTTTGGCTCCAGAGAAAGCAAAAAGCGGTCCATGCGTTTCGTGACAAATTTCAAGTCATTGCCAGCGCCATCAAGCCTCAATGGGCGTGCGCATGTTGCGCGCCCGCGGTGCGCACACTCGGTTCCAGGCTCTGCCTCGCATCGGTGGAGCTCGGGCTCAAGGAGCAGCCACCTTGGCTGCGGCTCCCATGCTGCTTGGTCCTTTTGACCCCATAGACTCAGAGACAATCCGCGTGTCGCTGCTTTGACCCGGGGAGGGGCTTTAGCGCGAGGCATGGTGGCCTCCCGTCTGTACAGAGGGCATGCTGCGACGTGAGAGAAGGCGGCCAAACAGAAGAAGGGGGAGGGGAGGAGCGGGGCATGGGCCTCCACAGCGGTGAGCAATGCAGACGGCAAGCAGAGCACACGCAAGGCATCTGGCATCGCCAGATCAGGTTCGCCGTCGAGAATCGATCTCGTCGGCAAACCTGTCCGCGGCCCTCTCCGACGCCGCGCGGACGGATTCAGACAGCTTTTTCCTCGGCGGAGACGCTCTTGCCGAGAATATTCCCCCCGAGAGAGATTCCCGATTTATCGTTCCGGGTTGAGGCGAAGTGCTTGCAGACAAGCGACTTTGGTGCGAAATGATGGAAGGGTGGGCCGTAGGGCCAGGCATTATCGAGTGCCGTTTCTCGGCCTGCATGTTCCCGGCAGGTGGATCTTGTCAACGAGCGCCATCTAAGACGGCGCGCTACTCTCTTTACGTTCATCAAGCCGCTGCAATCCTGGGGATAGGTGCTGCACGACGAAGACCTGGTAGAGGCCCGGATCGACCCCATCGTAGAACGCGGCCGACTCCTTCACCGCGACGGCCCGTCGCTGCGTACTAAACATCTAGACACCCCAGAGTGGCTCAAGTAAACAGAAAACCCAGCCGGACAGGATTTCTGGAATGTGCCGGCCAGAGTTAGGGGGCCGACAGCGCCAAATGGAAACACAACCCTACATGTGTGCTTCGATCGTGCAAGGGTTCCTGTTTGCTGCGATTCGCGTTGGGCTTGATCCGGGCGACGTTGCGAAACGTTCAGGGATCGAGCTCAGCGCGCTGGAAGATGTAGATGCGATGGTGCCTTACGATAAACAGCTGAAAATCACGCGCATGATCATGACGCATCAGTCGCGGACCAACAGCAGTCTGAACTCGGTCAAGCACTTTGTGCCCAAAAGATATGGCTTGGTCGGTCATCTCATGCATCATGCGCCGACGCTCGACCAGGCGTTCGCCGACTTCAGCCGCTACCAAAACTTGACCGGAAATATTCATCAAACGCAAATCGCATGCGTGCCCGAGGGGATTCGGATGACCGTCGATCTTCATCCGACGGTCGCAAAGCATAATGACTATCTGGCCGTGCCTTCAAGACCCGAGGCGCCGGTGACCGTACTGCTCGCGCTCGCGCGGCATTTGACCGGAAAACGAATCAAGCCCCGTCGCGTATCCTTCCGTCATGAGCCGCGGGGGGATCCCGCTGAGCATGAAGAATTCTTCGGGGTGCGGGCTCAATTCGGAATGCCGGCTGACGAGATTATTTTCACTCGGGACACACTCGACTTGCCGCTGCTCGAGCCGGACAAGCTCAAGTACCGCCGGGTGCTGGATTTGGTTCTGGCCCACATCGACCCCATCGCCGGGTTGAAGGTCGTGGGAGCGACCCTGCGTCAGCGATTGTTGCAGTCGATGCACCTGGCCGCGCCGAAGATCTCGGTCGTGGCGCGGGCTATGGGCATGTCGATGCGCACGCTTCAGCGCCGGCTGGCAGGGGAGGGGACGACTTTCGAGAAAGTGGTCGACCAAGTGCGGAAGGATTTGACGTTGCAGCATATCGTCAATCCGACGATATCGACATACGAGATTGCGGGACTTGTGGGGTTCTCCGAGCCAAGTCCTTTTTTCCGCGCATTTCGGCACTGGTTTGGATGCACGCCGAGACAGTGGCGACGCAAGCATCGAATAACCTGATTTCACCGCCGCCATTCCGAACTCACCAAGCGGGAGGGGGTCTCGGCGCGTCACAGGCCGCGGGCCAGCACCTCTTCAATCTTCTCACAGAACAGATCGAGCTCCCAAGCAGTAGTGTAGATGTTGGGCGTAATGCGTAGTCCGGTGAAGTCAGGTCGGGAGACGAGCGAAGTCAGGATGCGGTGGCGCTCAAAGAGGTGGGCCTGCAGACGCTGCGGCTCGATCCCGTCGATATGTAGGGTCGCTATGGCGCAGGCATGGCTGTCATCGAGCGGCGTCAGCAGCTTTACCCGCGCATCGGCCTGCAGCAGCCGCTTGGCCCAGCGGTCGCGGAGATAGCGGAGCCGGGCCGCCTTGCGCTCGGCGCCGATCCCGCGATGAAAGGCTAGCGCTTCGGCCACTGCGTTATGAAGGGCCACCGGGTGCGTCCCGATCTCCTCAAACTTGCGAATGTCGTCGTCCAGCCGCGCTGCCGCCCCCACCATGGGCCAGATCTTGCGAATGCAGCCCTTGCGCACATAAAGAAAACCGGTCCCGACCGGGCCTAGCAGCCACTTGTTGAGGCTTGTGCCGTAGTAGTCGCACTGAAGGTCATCGCGCTTGAACGGGAAATGGCCGAAGGCATGGGCGCCGTCGACGAAGACCTCGATTCCGCGCTCGCGACCCAGCGCTACCAGTTCGCGGATCGGGAGGATCTGTCCCGTTAAATGTACCACGTGGCTGATCTCGATGACTCGCGTGCGGGGCGTAATCGCGGCGCGGAAGCGCTCAAGGAGCTGGCTGGCGGAAGACAAGGGAACCGGAATGCTGATCTTCCTGACGACGAGGCCCTCCCGGCGCGCGCGCTGCTCCCAGCTGGCGATCATGCGCGGATGGTTCTGATCGGTGAGGAGCACTTCATCCCCGGCCGCCAGGTCGATGCCGAAGATCAAGGTCTCAAGCGCCTCGGTGGCGCCGCGGGTGATGGTGATTTCCTCCGGATCGCAGCCGAGCTCGCGCGAAAGCTCCCGGCGCACCGATTCAACCCTTGGCTCTAGGATGTCCCACAGGTGATGGACCGGCGCCTCATTGCAGAAGCGCAGGTCGCGGATGAGGGCGTCCAAGACGACGCGCGGGCTTGCGCTCACCGCTCCACTATTCAGATTGATAAGGGTATGATCGAGGTCGAAGGCGCGAGTAATCTCTGCCCAGTAGCCTTCGTCTGCGGCCGATTCGCTAGCGGAGTGGGTCGCCGCCTGCGCAACCGGGACCGCGGCCCGGACGGGTGCCGCCGCGGCTCGCCGAGCCGGCAGCACTGCGGCGCCGAGTCCGGTCAGGCTGGCACAAAGAGCACGACGTGTCAGGTCCATGAGCGCTCCTTTCTTCTGGCGCGAAGCTGCGGCAGATCGCCGCTCCGCGGAATGACCCTGCGCGCCAATGTACGTGCGGTTTGCGTCATCACTCGCTACGCGCCGCCAGGCGGAGGTTCATTCGCCTCTAGCACGCGCAGCGTGTTGCCGCCCAGGATCTTTTCAATATCCGCCGGGCTGTAGCGACGCCTGCGGAGCTCCTTGGTGAGGGCCGGCAGCTTGCCGGCATTGTCCAAGCCGGCCGGCGCCGCGGTGATGCCGTCGAAATCACTGCCCAGGCATACGTGGTCCACGCCTGCCACTTTGACCATGTGATCGATGTGATCGACCAGCTTGCTCAGCGGCACGGGCGGCAGGTGGGAGACCTCTTGGCGGACCGCCTGCCAGCCCGCATTCGCGGACAGACCGAGCTTGCCGACCCGGTCCTCGATGGCCCGCTCTGCCTTGGCAAAGTTTTCATCGAGGAACGACGGGTTGTAGTTTACGCATACGGCGCCGCCGTTGCGCGCAACCGCCTTGAGCATCGCGTCGCTGAGGTTGCGCGGCACGTTCGCCAGCGCGCGGGCCGAAGAGTGGGAGGCAAGCACGGGCCGCTTGACGTAGCGGATGACATCCCAGAACAGCGGATCGGAGACATGGGAGATGTCCACCATCATGCCCAGGCGCTGCATCTCATCGATGAGCACCCGGCCGGTGTCCGTAAGCCCCTGACCATCGCTGTCGTCTCCAGATGAACCCCCTATCGGGCTGGCGATGGACCAGGTGAGGGTCATATAGCGGGCACCAAGTTCGTAGAAGCGATCTAGGTGCGCCCGCAGCTGGGCAGGTGTCGCTGGCAGCAGCATGTGCCCGCCCTCGACTCCGAACAGCGCGGAGAGGACGCCGCGCTGCTGGTTGGCGCGGATCTCGGCGGCCGTCTTGGCCCAGGCAATGACCCCGGAGTTTTTGCGGATCATGGCATGCATCGCGTCAAACTGTTTGAGTGCTTCGCTGTAGTACTGGTCGGGCTTACAGTGCCAAGGTCCGATGAAGATCGAAAAAAACTGCGCATCGACGCCGCCGCGCTGCAGCTTGGGCAGATCGACGTGCATGCCCGGCTGCTCCTTGGCGATGTCGAGCCCATCGTCGGTGATGCGCCCGGTGGTGTCGGCGTGCGTATCGATGACCAGGGCTCTGCGATGCAGCTCTTCATCGGGATCGGACGCAGCTGCGGTCGCAAACATGAGGAGAGTCGCCAACAAGAATTGTTTCATATCTCCATCCTACTCCGCGGGAACAGGGCACTGAGTACGCTTTGTTCAGCACATAGGCGCCGCTCGCTCCCATCCTGGGTCCGTTACAGGCACGGACAGCCGGGCCGCAACCCGGCCGAGCGCCGTCTCAGCGATGGCATGTTGAACAATCGGTGCCCGGCGCGATCCGATCGCGCTCCACAATGTGTCTGCCGAAGGCGGCGCGCGCCTCTTCCAGCGGCTGATCCGGGGGGTCGCGTGGGGCGTCCCAGTCCATCTCGGTGAGCTGGCTCAGGGGACGAAGGTGCCCGGCCGGCGCGCGGTGACACGAGAGGCACCACCCCATCGAGAGGGGCTGGTGCTGGAAGACACGGACCATCCGCTCGATGTGGCCGTGACACTCGACGCAGCCAACGCCGCGGGCGACGTGGCTGCTGTGGTTGAAGTAGACGTAGTCGGCGACCTTGTGAACCCTCACCCAAGGCACGGGCGTCCCTTCTGCCCAGCTCTTGCGCAGGACGGCCAGTCGCGGCGAGTCCGGGCGCACCTGCAAATGGCAGTTCATGCACACCTGGGTCGGCGGCAGGGAGGCCACGGCGGATCGCTCCACGCTTACGTGGCAATAGCGGCAGTCGATGCCGAGATCGCCGGCGTGCAGCTTGTGGCTGTAGGGCAGCGGCTGCTCGGGCGCA
>CALFML010000348.1 GCA_937879845.1 uncultured Myxococcales bacterium | reverse complement strand
ACACAGGCGAAGACACTCTTTTCCCTACACGACGCTCTTCCGATCTCCTGAGTCGCCCAGATCACCGGCACATGCGCGGCCTCACAGAGCCACAAGATCTCTTCCTGCACCTCCGCCAAGCGCTCAAAGCCGCATTCGACCGCCAGATCGCCGCGGGCGATCATGACCCCGCAGCACGGTCCGCGCATCGCGGTCAGCAGCATCTCCGGCAGGTTGTCAAAGCCGCGCCGCGTCTCGATCTTGAGCACGATCGCCGGCGGCGGATTCTGCCGGTGGGCCAGGTGCTGCTGGAGCCGCTCCACATCCTCGGCGGTGTTGGCGAACGACAGCTCGACGACATCGGCGTGCGCGGCAACGAAGGACAGATCCGCCTGATCTTTAGCCGTGAGCGCCGAGAGGCCAAGGTTGCTCTCCGGCAGGTTGATCCCTTTGTCGCTGCGCAGCTTCTCCCCGTCAGGGCCGGCCTGCGTGATGCGGACGAGCAGACGGGCACCTTCCGCTTTCTCGATCACGCCGCCGATCTTGCCGTCGTCAAACCAGATCGGTTCGCCGGGCCGGACGGCGTCAAATACCTCGGGAATCGTACAGCCGATCATCGCTGGGGTCTTGATCCGGCCCTTTGCGTCATACGCCGCGGGACCACCGGGCTGGCAGTCGCGCGTCAAGATGAGGGGATCCCCTTGCTGAAGATGCAGCCCGCCCGCAAGCGGCGGCAGTGCGCCGATCACCGCTTCCGGGTCGGTGCTCTTGCCGCCGCGCGCCCGACGCAGGACCGTGCCGGGGACGAGGTATGCGGTCTTGCGCGACTCGGCCCAGCACCCGCCATCGCCCACTTGGGTGATCCGGAGCTTTCTCTCGGCCTTTCGCGCATCGGTGAGCGTCACCTCATCCCCGGCGCGCAGACGCGCAAGCCAAGACGCCGGTAGCGGCAGGCAGGCGCTCGCTGGCGACGGGGGAGCCTGCGGGGCCGCCTCATCGGTCAAAAAGATCCTTGCCGGAGCGGTGACTTTTCCATAGACATCGCGGCTCGGGTGAACCCGGACCACCTGCGGACCCGGCTGCAGCGGCCCGGTGCGCAGCTTCGGACCTGCCAGATCCATGACAATCCGGCACGTCCGTCCGAGCTCGCGCTCGGCCCGCCGCACGTACATGACCATACTGGACCACGCCGCTGCGTCGTCATGGGCGCAGTTGATGCGCATGCAGTCCATGCCTTGCTGCAGCAGGTCCCGGATGAGCGAGCCGTCCCGCGCCGCCTCGCTCGGCATGGTGACCATGATCCGCACCTGGCGCCCGCTCGGCGCGGGTCCGAGCAGCGCATCGGTGTGCGCGGCCAGGAGCCGCTGTCCGCCCTGGAAATCGACGGCGGCGGGTTCCGGCGGCGGCTTGAAATCGCCCGACCGCAGCCGATGCAGGACTGCGAGTACGGCATCGATCGTCGCCTGGACGTGCGACTCCGCCCGGCCCAGCGAAGAGAGCCCCAGGGCCGCCAGCCGCAGCTGCAGCGGGCGCAGATCGTGGCGCCGCAGGACCAGATAATGGAGAAAGTTCCGGGCGCTCTCTTTGTAGCCGGCCGATACCGCCGCCAGGCTGGCTTGCTGCTCCGCCGGGGCGGCAATGAGCTCCGCGCGGATGGCGGTAAGTTCCCCCTGGAGGCGCGCAAGCTCATCGCCGGTTGCGCCAACGTCCTCGCGTAGATGTGCTCTTGTCAAAGCAGTCCTCCCGGCCGCGCCGATCGCGCTGCCCGCCCAGGCCCCATTCTAACAGAGCATGTTCCGTGCCTGTATATAAGCGAGCCCGGAGCGGTCCGCGTGCCCTGCTCGGTAGGACCGGGTTCGAAGGGCCGCCCGCCCTTTTGCCGCCTTGCATCGCCTAGTCCGTGCTTGCTCCCGGTAGTGAGCCGGATATTATGCGCGGCCATGACTCGGTCCGCCTGCCTGTTTCATGCCGCGCTCTTCGCCGCACTGTCCGGGTGCGGCTCCCCCGATTCGCTCCATGTGCTCGCGGGCCGCGATATCACCGTCGAGGTCCGCGGCGATCCTTACGGCCTGACGGTGCGCGATGGCAGCGGCCGCGCCGTGCTCACCAGCCGAGACGGCGGCGGTGACGACTTCGCGCCGCTCGGCTGGGCGGATGGGCAGGTGCAGTGGCGGCGCGGCGTGCTGCCCGGCTATTACGAGTTCTCGCCGTCGCTTGCGCCCTGGCATCGGGCCGGCCGCGTGACTTCGGTGGAGCGCTCGCCGGATCGGCTCACCGTGGTCATTGCGGGCGACGGGCCGCCCATCCGCGTCGTGCATGAGCTGCGTGACGCGACGCTGCGCGTCCAGGCGGAGCTCATCGCGCCGCAAGCGGACGGCGGAGCCGCGCCGCGCGCCTGGCACGCCGCCTTCGCCAGCCCGCCCAGTGAAGCCTTCCTCGGCCTAGGTGAGCGCTTCAACCGCACCAACCAGCGCGGCGTCGACGTCTTCAGCTTCGCCGAAGAAGGCGGGGTCGGCGGCACCGAAGAGGATGGCAGCCGCAGCCAGTTCCCCAGCGGCGAGGCGATGACCTACTTTCCGGTCCCCTTCTTCATCTCCACCGCGGGCTACGGCTTCTGGCTCGACACCACCTGGCGCAGCGAGTTCAATCTGGCCACCTCTGACCCTTCGGCCTTTCGCGCCTGGCATACCGGACCCACGCTCGCCTTTGAGATCTATCTTCCTCACAACGACGATACTCGGCCGTTTCCGCAGCAGCTGGTCGACCGGTTCACCGCGGCGACCGGCCGGCCGATGGTGCCGCCGGCGTGGACTTTCGGACCGCGCCGCCGCATCAACCGCGGCGCCATGGTGGGCGGAGTTCCCGAGTTCCAGGCCATGCGGCAGGAGGACCTCGCCATCACCGCGCTTGACGATGCGCTGCACTTTTTGCCCGGCGGATCGCACCTTGGGAATGAACCGGCGGTGCGCTCCTTCATCGCCGGCGCCCGCGCGCTCGGGTATCGCGTGAACGGCTATTACAATTCCCTGTTCGCGCGCGAGGACACGCCGCTCCAGAGCCTTGTCGATGAAGGGCTGGCCGCGGGATACTTCCTGCGCGACGGCACAGGCAAGCCCTCTGAGGTCTTCCTGATCTCGGGCCGTCCGCTCTACGTGTATCAGCTCGACTTCACCGCGGCGCGCGCGGTCGCCTGGTATCAGAGCACGTTCAACTGGGCGACGGAGCTCGGCTACTCCGGCTGGATGTACGACTTCGGCGAATACGTTCAGCCGGAGACCCGGTCCGCCTCCGGGATGAGCGGCGAAGAGCTGCACAACCTCTATCCGGTTCTTTATGACAAGGCCGTCCATGAAGCGATGGAGTCGGGCCCGCGCAAAGGCGACTGGCTGGCCTTCGCGCGCGCCGGCTACACCGGTTCCTGGCGTTACATTCCGATGTTCTGGTCCGGCGATCCCAGCGCGTCGTTTGACAATGCCATCGGGCTGCCGGCCATGGTGCGCGCGGGGATCAACCTGGGTCTGTCCGGGGCGCCGCACTGGGGCTCGGACATCGGCGGCTTCAAGTGCGTACCTGCGGGCTCGGCCAAGGCCGATGGCGAGCTGCTGACGCGGTGGATCCAGCTTGGCGCCATGAGCTCGAACATGCAGGATCAGGACGCCTGCGCTCTCAACATGGACGGCGGGCGCAAGGCGACGATCTGGAGCTCGCCCGAAGCCAAGCAAGCGTGGCGGACGTACGCGCGGCTGCACACGCGGCTGTTCCCGTATCTGTTCGCGCTGGCGCAGGAGGCGAGCCGGACCGGGGCGCCGACGATGCGCCACCTCCTGTTCGAGCACCCGGAGCGCGTCGACCTGGCGTCTGTCGATGACACGTTCTATCTGGGGCCGACGCTCCTTGTGGCGCCGATCGTACACCGCGGCGAGCGGCAGCGTACCGTGGAGCTGCCGCAGGGGCTGTACCTGGACTGGCGCGATCAGCGCCTCATCGCGGGCGGGCGCCAGGTGACGCTCGACGCGCCGCTGGACAAGCTGCCGCTGCTTTTGCGCGACGGATATCTTTTGCCGCTGCTCGATCCGCGGATCGATACGTTGGATGAAGGCGATCACTCGGGCGCGCCGGCCGGGGTCGATGTCATCGGACCGCGCGAGGTCGCCGATGTGTACGACGTGGTCGGGCTGCTATCGCGGCGGACGGGCCGCGCCGCCTTCACGCTCGCCGATGGCGGACGCCTGGACGCGAGCTTCACGGGCGCCATCGATCTCACGGCGCTGCGCCCGGCGCGCGACGATGCGGATCTATCGAGCTGCACTGGGTGCTACCGCGACACCCCGCTGACGATGGGGCTGCGGCGCCTGAGCGTCACGCTCGGCGAAGGCGCCGTCACGCTCGGCGGCCTGAGCCTCTCTGCACGGACCGGCCGGCGGGTGCGCTGGGATCTGTACCTGGTAGAGAATTAGGCGGCGTTCTAGGCTCGGAACGCGCGTCCAAGTGCTAGGATGCGCGGCATAATGCTGCCGCCTCTTGCCAATTTCCATCGTGAGAAGCTGGCTGTCCTGCTGCTCCTGGGGCCGCTTTATGTCTCGGTCTCGATTCAGAGCTCCCGCTGCGCTCACGGCGAGCCGCTCCCTGTGCTGGCCGCGGTCGATTCGCCGGCGGGATGGACGCCCTATAAGGTCCAGAACTGCATCGCGGTGCAGCGCCGGTCCGTCCAGGGCTCGCGCTTTTTCGAGTACCGCGCCGTGGTCTTCGCGCCGCTGTCTCCCGAGACGATCTTGGAACAAACGTGGCGCCATATGACCGAAGGCCGACCGCCTCTGCTCAAGAAGCGCCAAGTGCTCAAGCAGGATCCCGACGAGATCATCCTATACGATCAGCTGAAGACGCCGGTGGTGAGCGACCGTGACTACACCCTGATGGTACGCAAGCAGACTGATGCGAGCCGCCGCCGCTATCAAGTTACCTTCGCGACCGCCAACGAGCTGGGCCCGCCGCTCACACCCGCGCACGTGCGCATTCCCGTCATCCGCGGCCGCTGGGCCGTCGAACCGGATGAGCAAGGCGGCAGCCGCTTGAGCTACCAGTCTTTCGTCGAGCCCGGCGGATCACTTCCCTCCTTCCTGGTCCATGGCGCCCAGCTGAATCAGCTTGTCCATGACATCGAGGAGCTCATGGGCCGCGTAGAACAAATAGCGGAAGCAAAGGAGCAGCCCGGCGGTGGCAAACGTCAGCCCTCCCGCTGCTACAGCCGCCTTGATTCTGCGGTGACGCAGTCGATGTAAAAGGCCGAATCGTGCGCCGCAGTTGTTGCATCTGCGGCGCACGCTCGGACCGGTAATAAGTAATAATTAGGAAGGCTGCTTCAGGATGCAGTAAGCGCGACGCTCTTGCGGGATATAAATGGGAGCACGAATCCGGTTCTGTTTCCTGCGGCTGCCGCGCTGCGGGTCGATAATCTCTTCGCAGGTCCGGTTTCGAGAATTGCCCAGCTGTAGATGGTCATGGTGATTTTCGTAATCTGATCCGCAGCGAACTCGAACACCGCGGTCCAGTCTGTCCGCACAATCTGTCCCGTGCGTAGGAGCCGCGCCCGTTCGCCGCCGACGACAACCACTTTGTTCCCAGTTCCGCATAGGGTGTGCTCATCGGCGGCGATGATCTGATAAGTGCTGTGGAGAATGGACAGATAGTTCTCTATATCCGCGCGCCCTGTCAGGGAGCGCTTGATCGGCGGATCCTGGGCCACGAACCAGTCGTACACTACATTAGGAGAGAGCAAATTTGGCTCGAACTGCGGAGGCGCGCCGGCTGCGGGGGCGCCAAAGCAGCTCAGGAACTTCCTGACTCTGTCAAAGTGCTGACTAGACATGAACTCTCTCCTTTATGAACAGGAGGCTGCGGGGCGCAGCTTCAATGCGCTGTCTCTGCAATTTCAGCTGGTGTGAAAAGCAACGAGCATGCCAATAGCAGCACAAGGTAAAAGCGAGACTCGGATCACAGGTTTGAGCCGCTGCCGCATCGTCGCAGCCGTGGAATACCCGGGATGAGAGTCATCGGCTTTTGCGGTAGGAAGAGTCCTGCGCCGGCCACCGCGACGGGAGCGGCGGTTCCTGCGGCCGCACCCGGGATTTTGCCTGCGGCCGGCAGCTCATGGGTCGGCTCTCCGAATGTAATCGGATTCGGATCGACTCGGCGTCCGCGCGAAAGGGCATAACGTAGGGCGGTTAGCGGGCAAGTAGGATCAGGTCGGCCGGCCAAGCGGCGGTTATCGGGCGCTTATCCGCAGAGTCGCGTTCGCCGTTGAGCCGGGGCACCGGCCAGGCTACCATTTTAATATGTCGGAAAAGCGTCCGTGGACAGGCTTTATCGTCGGATTCCTGGGGCTCGCAGCGGCAGCGGGGAGCGGCTACTACGCTTGGATGCTGCGCGGCACGAACCAGACTCTCGCAGAGAGCAGCAGTCAGTCGGTCATTGCCAAGCGCACCTGCGATGACGGACTACAGCTGGAGCGGCTGCGCAGCGCCGATCTCGACCGGCGCGTGGCCAGCTGCACCGATGACCGCGCCAAAGCTCAGACCGAAAAAGCGGTGATCGAGCGGTTAAAGAGCGACCTGGAGGCAAACCTCAGCACCTCGCGCGCCGAGCTCGAGGAGCTGCTCAAGCAGCGCGCCCAGACCGAGGCGCGGCTGCGCGCCTTCCGTGAGCTTACAGAAAAGTTCCGGAAGATGATCGACACCGGCCAGATCAAAGTCCTTATCCGCGATGGCCGAATGATCTTGAAGCTGCCCGAAGGAATCCTGTTCGCATCGGGCAGCGCCGATCTGTCTGATAAGGGCAAGGCGACGCTGCAAGAGGTCGCCGCGAACCTCAAAGGCTTTCCGCAGCGCAACTTCATGGTCGGCGGCCACACCGATGACGTTCAGCCGGCAAAGGGGGCGCAGTACCGCAGCAACTGGGAGCTGTCGACCGCTCGTGCGGTGACAGTGACCGAGTTTCTGATTAGCGCCGGCATGCGTCCCCAGCAGCTGGTCGCGGCGGGCTACAGTGAGTACGATCCGGTGAGCAAGACGCGCAAGCAAGAGAACCGGCGCATCGAGATCGCCCTGCTTCCGAGCATCGACGAGCTACCGCAGTTCCCCGAAGAGCCGGCGACAGGCCCGGCCGCGAACGACAAAGGCGAAGCGCCGGCCGTCGCTCCGGCCCAAGGAGAAAACGGCCGCGGCCCCTGAACCGCGGCGCCAGCGTTACTCCATCAGCTGCAGCCGCAGATGCCATTCATCGCTCACCGCGCCCTTGAAATGGTCGGCACCCGGAACGTGCGCCACCCGTACGAAGCCGACGGACTCGGCAAGGTGCAGCGACCGCAGGTTGCGCGTGTCGATCTCCACCTGGACTTGGCGTACGCCGTAGTCATCGCGCAAGTGCGCCAGCATGCGCTGGACGGCCTCGCGGGCGTAGCCGTGTCCGGTGTAGGTCGTGGCGAGCAGCCAAGCCGCCTGCGCGGTGGCATCAAGCCGTACACTGGCTTCCAGTCGCCCGATCGGGAGCTGATCTAGCCGCCGACGGAGCACCCATTGCAGCCAGGCCTCGTCACCATTTGGCGACTGCCGGCTTTCCAGTTTGGCATACCGCTGCTCCAGCCACGCGAGGGAGGGCGGCGGCTCCTCCGGAATGAAGCGATAGATGTCCCGGTCTTGCCACAGGGCGAGCATCTCCGCCGCGTGCCGGGCGGCAATCGGCTCCAGCGCCAGTCGCTGGGAATGCAATACGGCGTTTCTTGCCACGCCCGGCGGGAACGGAAATCGCGGCGCGCCTTCGGCCATGGAATCCCCCGCTGTCATCCGTCTCTGCCCCGGCGGGGAGCGCGCAGACTAGTCCACCTTGCAGCCCGCGTCTTCCGCGCCATCATGGTAGCCGGCCTCATAGCCGGCTTGCGCGCCGGCATAATAGCCCCGGCTGCCCCCGGCGGCATAGGCATCCTCATAGGTGTCCTTATACGCAGCATCGTAGGCGGTCCGATAGGAAGACTGGTAATAGAGGTCGAACGCGTATTCGTACCCTTCCTGATAGCCTTGGGCGTGTCCGTCGGCGTACCCGCGGCTCTGCCCCGCCGCGGTGCCCTCGCTCTTGCCGCGGGCCTCTCCGACCGCGCGGCCGTCGCGGAGTCCGGTTTGATACGGACCGTTGGCGGCGGCCGCCGCGTCGTAGGCGCGCTGAAACGAGCTCGCCGAGTACGTCGCATCGAAGCCCTGTTTCACGCACGCCTTATGCGTCGCGGGATCGCTGAAGATCTGCTCGGGGGAGGGCGGCTGTTCGCCGATGGCCTGGCTGAGCGGGCGCAAGGACCGCGGCCGCAGCGCGGACTTTTTGCCGGCCGCGGCCACG
>CALFML010000347.1 GCA_937879845.1 uncultured Myxococcales bacterium | reverse complement strand
GGACGCGATAGTTCCCAATGGATAGTACTTACCGAAATCTCCGTCGAGAAATTCCCAGGCTGGAGCTTGCTGGAAAGAGTATGGAATGCCGTATCGTAGCTTTGCCGCGGCTGTTATCCGCGCGTGATCACTGGCGCCAAGTCAGGCGGTAGACCACGAGGCAAGGGGAGCGCAGCTCGCCCACGACGCGCCCCTCGATGGCGCCGGCGCAATCGATGGCGGCGCGCAGCGCTGCGCTTATGCCGTGCGTCGTCATGGCTGCGTACAGGTACGGCGGCGACGTCACATGGAGCTCAACGTTTCGCGGCCCGCAGCGCTGCGCTGCCACCGTGGTGCCGCGCCGGAAGACGGCCCAGCGCTTCTCGAGTCCAAAGAGCAGTCGTTCCGGTGACAGCACGAAGAACAGCGCACGATACAGCATGGTGGAGAGCAGCTTGCGGTTCCGTTCGTAGATCCACTGCAGATAGCCGGCTACGTTGTCGTGCCCGAAATTGGAATCGAGCACTGTGAGCATCAGCACATTTAGATGCACCTCAGGGATCCAGACTGAGACCGGCGGCGGCTGCTCCAGCAGGGACCGCACGGCCGGCGGCAAGGGAAGCTCCTTTGCGAGCTTGGTGTCGCCGATCGCGTCGGCGATGATCGAGCCCTTCACCTTGCACTCCGGATGGGCGTCGATTCCCCCCGGAAGTCGCTCCAGGTAGCTGGCGACTGTCGGCAGCACGGCGCGCAAGGAGGACACGATGGCCGAAAGGTTACCACAGCTATTTGGAACTTGCTGGCTACTTCGGCCGCGCTCCGGACGCTGCAAAGTGCGCGATCAGATGATCGAGGAATGCTTTTAACTTTGGCGATTGTAGGCGGCTTGGCGCATAGAGAGCGTACGCTGCGGCAAAGGGCGCGACCGGCTGCCACTTGGGAAGCACCGCTTGCAGCGTGCCCGCGGCCAGATCGTCGGCCACGGTCAGCTGCGGTAGAAGTCCGATTCCCATGTCAGCCAGGAGTGCGGCGCGCACCGCCTCATTGCTGTTGACCTGATAGTTGCCGCCGACTTTGACTGTGGCTTGCGTACCCGCGGCGCGGAAACGCCAGAGGTTGCCGAAGCCTTCGTGGCCGTAGAGCAAGCAGTTATGGGCCGTAAGCTCGGAGGGGCGGCGCGGCGTTCCATGCCGCGCCAGATAGGCCGGCGAGGCGCAGACGCGGAACTCGATGTCGAGCAGGCGGCGCGCGACAAGGCCCTCGGGCGGGCGGCCGGTGAGGCGGACGACCAGATCGAAGCCTTCCTCTGCCAGATCGACGAAGCGGTCAAGGAGGACAAGCTCGATGCGCATCTCCGGATAGCGGGCGATAAAGGCCGGAATCGCCGGCGCTATGTGGCGGGTACCGAAAGTGACCGACGCGCTCAGGCGCAGCGTGCCGCGCGGGGCGGCGCTGAGGTTGCCGGCCGTCCGCTCCGCTTCCTCCGCTGCGGCGACAAGGCGCGCGCAGTGCTGAAAGACCGCGCTGCCCGCATCGGTCAGGCTCAGCGTGCGCGTGCTGCGGTGGAGCAGCCGCACCCCGAGCGCATCTTCCAGCCGGCTGACCTGTTTGCTCACAGCCGACTTGCTCAGATGGAGCTCGCGGGCGGCGGCGGAGAAGCCGCGCGCTTCGACGACACGGGCGAAGACGGCCATTTCATGCAGGTGGCTCAGCGCATCCATCGATTGTTTCTCTAGTGGAAACAGTTTTGTTACCTAAGGATGGATTGTCAACTTCGATGGTAGCTCCTAAAACTGATCTTGGCGCTTCCGCCTGAACCGAAAGGAATCCATCGATGAGCAATGCACTCCTATTAATCGATCTCCAGAACGACTACTTTCCCGGCGGCGCGTGGGAGCTGAGCGGGAGCTTGGCGGCGGTCGCCAACGCCGCGCAGCTGCTCGCGGCCTTCCGGGCGGCGGGCAAGCCGGTCATTCACATCCAACACATCGCGTCTCAACCCGGCGCGCCGTTTTTCGTCCCCGGAACGACAGGCGTCGCGATTCATGCGCGCGTAGCCCCGGTGCAAGGCGAGCCGGTGATCATCAAGCACTTTGCCAACAGCTTTCGTGAGACCGAATTACTTCCTACGCTGCGCACGCTGGGCGTGGACTCGCTGCTGATCGCCGGCATGATGACGCACAACTGTGTCGATGCGACCACGCGGGCGGCGTTCGATCTGGGGCTGCACTGCCGTATCGCCGGCGATGCCTGTGCTACGCGCGCGCTCAGCTATCAGGGAGAGACGGTTCCGGCGGCGCAGGTGCAGACGGCCTTTCTGAGCGCGCTCGGCTTCTTTCATGCCGAGGTGGCGCCGACCGCCTCCTGGCTGGCCGCCGGAGTCTGACTGGCCGCTCGGCGTAACGGCAGCATTTTGTCTCAGCCTGTTAAACGGTAATCACAAGCTTGCCGCTGATATGGCCGCGTTCCAAATGACGGATCGCTTCCGGAGTGTCGGGCAGCGGGTAGGTCCGGTCGATGACGGGAGCGAGCTTGCCGGCCTCGATGAGCTGCGCCAGGTACTGGAGGTCGTCGCGGTGCGGGATCGCGAACAGCGTTCGCAGCTTCTGCCCGATAAACGGCGAAAGGAGCATCGCTCCGAACTGGCGGCCGATGCCGCCGAACCACCGTCCTCCCCCTTCGCCGCCTACGATCACCAGCGTTCCGTGCGGCGTCAGGGCTCGCCGCAAGTGCGCCACCGCGCGGTTCCCTCCGGTATCGAGGATGAGGTCATAGCGGTGCGCTCCGTCCACGCAGTCGGCGCGCGTGTAGTCGATGACCGCATCGGCGCCGAGCGAGCGGACCAGATCCACCTTCGCCGTGCTGCACACCCCGGTCACTTCCGCGCCGAGCGCCTTGGCCAGCTGCACCGCAAAGGTCCCCACGCCGCCGGCCGCGCCGATGATCAAAACCTTCTGTCCTGATTTCAGCCCGCCGACGTTGCGCAGCGCCTGAAGCGCGGTGGCGGCAGAGATGGGAACCGCCGCCGCTTGCACGAAGGAGAGGCTCACCGGCTTGCGGACAAAGCGCTGCGCGGGCGCGCACGCATACTCGGCGAAGGAGCCTTCGCACGTACCAAAGACCTCATCGCCGATCTTGAAATCAGTTACGTTCTTGCCGAGCGCGACGACCTGCCCGGCCACCTCGGCACCACGTACGCGGGCCTTGGGAGCGCGGAGTCCGAAGCCCATGATGCGCAAGAGATAGGGGCGTCCGGTCATAAGATGCCAGACGCCGCGATCGACGCCGCCGGCCTGGACGCGCACGAGCAGATCATCGGCGCCGATCTCCGGCCGGTCGATCTCCTTAAGCGCCAGCACTTCGGGCGAGCCATACTCCGTTTGAACAATAGCTTTCATTGTACTTTTGCCGATTGCGTTCACGATTCATCCCTCACTATCTGGGTACTGAAACACAGTATCGAGCGGAACTTTGAACACCCGCGCGATCTGGAATGCCAGCTCCAGGGACGGCGAATAACGTCCCTGTTCGATGGCTATGACGGTCTGCCGGGTCACGCCGATGCGATCGGCGAGCTCCGCTTGCGTCATCTCTCCGGCCGCAAAGCGCAGCGTCCGGATTGAGTTGGTGACTCGGGTGGGCTTTACCACTGCGGCAAGCCTCGGCGGTAGGCGATAAGCTTGGCGGTCGAGCCAAGGAGCGACGACAGGACGAAGGCGAGATAGACCGCGTTGGCGATCCAGAAATGATCGACCTTGGCCATCGCCATTGCGAG
Source organism: uncultured Myxococcales bacterium (assembly GCA_937879845.1). Lineage (GTDB taxonomy): Bacteria > Myxococcota_A > Polyangia > Palsa-1104 > JAEUJZ01 > CALFML01. The sequence goes on along the minus strand of CALFML010000347.1, from coordinate 606 downwards.
CGCCGCCACGCCCCCGATGACTAGGAATGACTGTCCGACGTACTCTCCGAACTGGCCGATCTCACGGTCGCGGGCGTCCTTTTTGTTGGCGTCCTGCGGCGAGAGGAGCGCGACCGCGATGTTCAAGGTGATCGCTGCCGCAATCGCCCCGCCGATCGTCCACAGCAGCGCCGCCGCATAAGGCACCGAGGGCAGGGGAGCGCCCGCGGCCCGCCCGAGGATGACCACGAGATAAGTCAGATACGCGGCCACAGTGACCACGATCATGATCCAGGCGCGCTTTTCTTCGAAGGCCATCGCGGCTCCGTGTCAAAGATTGTTGACATTTCTAATGTGAAACTTAAATGACATGATGTCAAAAAAATTTTACATCATTCCGTAAGAACAGACAATCGCGAGTTTTGCTGGGCAAGCCTGCATGCCGCGCCGTCAGCGAGTACGCAAACACGCCGTGAATGCCCACGTTTTCGTGCCGCGCTGTTCCCGCGCCGCGGTCAGGAGTTTCCCTCGCGCCGCCGCCCGCCCGGGAAAGGTGAATCACGGTGCTCGACGGACGCGATAGTTCCCAATGGATAGTACTTACCGAAATCTCCGTCGAGAAATTCC
>CALFML010000346.1 GCA_937879845.1 uncultured Myxococcales bacterium | reverse complement strand
CGGTGACGACGCCGGGATGGAAGCCGTGGAACTTGCTGTACTCGTCCATGATCCACGCCATCACCTGGGCGTTGGTGTTGACGTCCGGCGCCGGGATGTCGACGTGGTCGCCGATGAGATCGTGGATGCCGGCGACGAACTTGCGGGTCAGGCGCTCCAGCTCATGCGGCGACAGCTGCGTCGGATCGACGGCGATGCCGCCCTTGGCGCCGCCGTAAGGCACGCCGACCACCGCCGTCTTCCAGGTCATGAGCGAGGCCAGGGCGCGGACCTCGTCGATGTCGACCTCGGGGTGGAAGCGCAGGCCGCCTTTGAACGGCCCGCGGGAGTTGTCGTGCTGGACCCGGTAGCCGGTGAAGGTGCGGACGTGGCCGTTGTCCATGCGGATGGTGCACTCGACGCGGATCTCGCGGTAGGGAGTGACCAGCGGCTCCACCACCTCGCGCGGCAGCTGCAGGATCGCGGCGGCGCGCTCAAAATAGCGATTCACGTCGGCAAAAGCATTCGACATCGCGGGGCCTCCCAGGTAGGACGCTCGCCTTCAGGACAGCGGCGCCTATCCGTCGTATGAAAAAAGGAGTCTGCTAGCTGTCTGTTTCGGTGCCGATGCACTCCCCTTTACCTAGGCATGGCTCCCCCGACCGGAGCACGACAGCGGCAAGACTCGCGTCCGATTGTCATCTTACTACGGCCGCGGGACGCTTTTCAGCATGGACGCGCCAGGTTAGCCGCGCGGACCGCAACGACGTATTGGGAGAGCGCGTCAAAAAAGCGCCGAGCCGACGATGCGCAGTGCGCTAGCGCACTGCGTTGCAGCCAAAGATCGCGGTCGCGGCCTGCGGCGCGCGCGGCAGTGCGGCCAGCGGATCGGCCAGGGAAGCGGCGCGTCGCCCTTGGGACGGCGGCAAAAGAGCGTGTATATATCGCCGATGGCGATGAACTGGCTCCAGCTTCTCTCGGCGCGGCGCTTCTGCAGCGATGGCAGCGCGGAGCCCGACCACGGCGCCGATGAGCCGCCGCTGCGCACCGACTTTCAGCGCGATGCCGATCGCATCATCTTTTCCCCGGCGTTCCGCCGGCTCAAAGACAAGACGCAGGTGTTTCCGCTGCCGGAAAACGACCTCATTCACTCGCGCCTGACCCACTCGACGGAGGTCGCGGTGGTCGGGCGGTCGCTCGGTTTTGCCGTCGGGCGGGAGCTGCCGGCGCGGCATCCGGAGCTGGCGGCGATCCGCCGCGAGCCGGGCCGCAGCTGGGCCCAGGATCTGGCCGATGTGGTGGCCGCGGCATGCCTGGCGCACGACATCGGCAACCCGCCGTTTGGCCACGCCGGCGAGGACGCGATCGCCCGCTATTTCAGTCCGGCGGAGCCCGCGGCGGCGCTGCCGAGCTTGGCGGCGCTGTATCAAGATGCGCTCACCCCGGAGCAGTGGACGGATCTGAGCCGCTTTGAGGGCAACGCCCAAGGCTTCCGCATCCTCACCCGCCTGCACGACGAACGAAACCTCGGCATGCGCCTGACCGCGGCGACGCTCGGGGCGTTCACCAAATATCCGTGTGAGAGTACGCAGGCTCCGGCCGCCCTCGCGGCGGACGCGAGCTCGGCGTGGAAAAAGTACGGCGTGTTTCAGTCGGAGCGCCGCATCTTCCACGCCGTGGCCACCGAGCTCGGACTGCTGCCGGCGCCGGGTCCGGCGCTGCGCTACTGCCGCCATCCGCTCGCGTTTCTGGTCGAGGCCGCCGACGACATAAGCTACCGCATCCTCGATCTGGAAGACGGGCTGCGCCTAAATCTGGTCCCGCGCCGCAAAGGCATCGACGCGCTGTGCGAGATCGCCAAGAAAACCCCGCGCTTTGTCCGTCCGGACGATGAGGATCACAACGACGCGGTGGAGCACCTGCGCGCCCGCGCCATCAAGCAGCTCATCATCGAGGTCTACGCCGTCTTCCTCGACCACGAACCGGCGATCCTCGCCGGCCGCTATCCCGGTTCGCTCCTCGACGAGGTGCCGTCGGCGCCGCAGCTGGCGGCGATCCACGAGCTCACCAAGACCTACTGCTACCGCTCCCGCGGGGTGCTGGAGATCGAGATCGCCGGCTACCACCTCATCGGCGCGCTCCTGCACGAGCTCATTCCCGCCGCGCTCAAGCTCCCGCAGAGCCGCAGCCCGCATGAGGAAAAGCTTTTGTCGCTGCTCGGCACGCCGCCGGCGGAGCCCCTGGCTTACGAGCGGGCGCTGCGCGTCACCGACTACATCGCCAGCATGACCGATGGCTATGCGGTGACGCTGTACCGGCGGCTCAAGGGAATCTCGCTGCCCGGCGCCGGCCGCTAGCCGATCGGCGCGAGCGATCGCGGTAGGACCGGTGCGGCGGACGTATTACCGTACGCCGATGCAACCTTCCCCAAAGGACGCGGAAGAAAAGGCCCACGTGCGCGCCCTGCTCCAGCAGGTGCTGCCCACGGCCAAGGAAGTGACGGCGTTTTGCGCCAACCACTTTCCCCGCGTACGCGCCGGCCTCCGCGACGACATGGACTGGGCGCAGCAAGTGGACGCGCTGCTCGCCCAGGTCGCCGAGCACGGGGAGATCGCAAGGCGCCTGCGGGAGTTTGCGCCCAATGCCCGCGCCTGGGGACCGCAGCGGGCGCTGTGGCCGTACGTTTTGTGCGGGCTGGGGCTCATCCTGGCGCTGCTCGGCGGGTTTCTGGCGTGGCGCATGACCATGGCGCGGCGGCCGCAGAGCGAGCGCGGGCCGGCCGCCGCGGGCCGGCGCGGACATTTCGCCGCGCGATCGGTCCCGAAATTTCGCCCCGGCGGCGCTCCCTGGTACGTTACGCGGCACAAGGAGCCTCCATGCCGTCTCACCGCTCTGTCTCCGTCGCGCTCGCCCTGCGGGGTGTCGTTGCCGCTTTAGGTCTGGCCGGCTGCACCTCTGATCCCGACGCGCCGCCGTCCGGTCCGCCGCCGGTCTCGCCGGTCGAGTCGGTGATGCAGACAAGCCAGGTCGCCGCCCCCGGACTCACCGCCCCCGTGGACGTGGTACGCGATGAGTTCGGCGTGCCGCATATCTACGCCCAGAGCTTCGCCGATGCCGCCTTCGCGCAGGGCTACTTCATGGCCCAGGATCGGCTGCTGCTGATGGATCTGGGCCGCCGCCAGGCCGAAGGCACGCTGGCCGAGCTGCTCGGCGAGGTCAGCCCGGATCTCATCGACAGCGACATCCAGATGCGCGTGCATCACTTGGGCGCCACCGCCGTAAAGACCCTTGCCGAGCTCCGCCAGAGCGCCGCGGCCCAGGATCAGGCGCTGGTCGTCGCGGTCGAGCGCTTTGCCGCCGGCGTCAACTCCTACATCGCCGAAGCGCAGGCCGACAGCCGCCGATTCCCGTCGGCGCTGGCGCTGGTCTACGACATCAAGACCGCCCGGCCGTGGCGCCCGGAGGACTCCATCGAGCTGGCGCTGTTCCAGGCGTTCTCGCTGAGCTTCGATGCCAACAGTGAGATCACTTTCTCCGAAATCGAGGAGGCGGCGGCGCTGAAGTTTGACGCCTCGCCGGATCCGGTGCGCGCCGCGCGCAAGGGCATCGGCGCCGACCTGCAGATCCTGGCGCCGGTGGACCCGACGTTCACGCTCCCGGAGGCGGGTCAGCCGCTGCGAGCGGCGCAGTCCAAGCTCCGGCCCAGCGCCGCGGAGCTGCGGCTTTTGCGCAAGGCGCGGCGGGCGGTGACCGGTATCGGCGATGATCACACCCTGCGGCCGGCGGTCGGCTCGAACAACTGGGTGGTCGGCGCGGGGATGTCGGCGACCGGCCACCCGCTGCTCGCCAACGACACGCACCTTTATCTCAGCAACCCGCCGATCTTTTACCTTCAGCACCTGCAGGTCACCGCGGCGGGGCGCAAAGACAGCGTGATGGGCGTGCAGTTCGCCGGGCTGCCCGGCGTGGTGCTGGGAATGAACGAGCACCTGGCCTGGGGCAGCACCGTCAACCAGATCGACGTGACCGACGTCTACCGCGAGTCCATCACCCCGTGCGACGGCGGCGCCGGCCCGTGCGTTACGTGGAAAGGCGCCAAGGTGCCGCTGGTCGCGCGCACGGAGCGCATCGGCGTCGGCCGCTTCGGCAAGCTGAGCGAACAGCGCGAGATCACCCTGTACGACGTGCCGCACCACGGCCCGATCGTGCCGCGGCTCACCACCGACCATCAGCCCGAGGCGCTCGGCAAGACCGAGCTGTCGATCCGCTACACCGGTTACGAGCCGGCCCAGCTGCTGCGGGCCGTCTGGGGCGTCAACCTGGCGCACACCATGGAAGAGGCGGTGGCGGCGCTCGACCGCGACTTCCTGGTCGGGCGGCAGAACTGGGTGTTCATCGATGACCGCGGCCACTTCGGCTGGACGCAGGCGACGCGGGTGCCGCGGCGGTCGCCCGGCTACGCGCCGTGGAAGGTGCTGCCGGGCGACGGCAGCGCCGAGTGGCTGGGCGATCTCGATCGCAAGTACGTGCCGCACGCCATGGATCCCAAGCAGGGCTTCCTGGTCACCGCCAACAACGATCCGATCGGCGTCACCGCGAAAAACGATCCGTTCTTCGGGCAGCCGCTCATCGACGGGTCGCCGCGCTACCTCGGCGCCGACTACGACACCGGCACCCGCGCCGGCCGCATCACCAAGCGCATCGTCGCCAAGCAGAGCCTGGGCGAGAAGCTGACGCTCGGCGACATGGCCGACATCCAGGCGGATCACGCCACCGAATACGGCGAGAACCTGGTGACGACTCTGCATGAAGCGGCCGAGGCGCTGGTCAACGAGCTCGCCACGCCGGGCAGCGCCCCGGAGCTGGCCCCGCTTCTGGCCGCCGCCAGCCCGCAGGCCAAGGCGCTCTTGCCGGAAGCCATGCACTGGGTGCACCACTGGACGTTCGAGACCCCGGCGGCGATGCCGGAAGACAGCCCGAGCGAAGAGCAGATAAACGACTCGCAGGCGACGGTGCTGTTTGCCATGTGGACGGCGCAGCTCGACAAGCTGGCGCTTGGCGATGAGCTGACGGTGCTGGGGGTGCGCCCGGGCAGCGACTCGCGCATCCGGCTGCTCATCCGCATGTGCAACGATCCGATGTCGCTCAAGACCGGCGTCCATCCGCGCACCGGCGACTCGATCCTTTTCGACGACCTGGGCACGCCGGAGATCGAGTCCAAGAGCGTGATCGCCGCCAAGGCGCTGCTTGCCGGGCTGGAGGCGCTGATCGGGCGCCTGGGGGCGGACGGCAGCAAGTGGCGCTGGGGCCAGCTGCACACCCTCACGCTGGCGTTCCCGGCGGGTCTGTCGGCGCTCAACCTGCCGCCGAGCGATGATCCGAACTATCCCGGCGGCTTCCCGCGTCCGGGCACCAACGGCACGGTGGACGTGGGCGCGCACGGACTGTCCACCTCGCGCTTTACGTTTCAGGACGGCGCGGCGATCCGCTTTGTCTGCGAGATGACCCCAAAAGGTCCCCACGCCCGCAACGCGCTGCCCGGTGGACAGATCTTCGACCCCGAGTCGCCGCACTACCGCGACCAGGTGGAGCTGTGGCGCAAAAACCGCACCTTCGATCTGGCGTTCCAAGACGATGAAGTCCTAAAAAGCGCGCAGGTCGAACAGCAGCAGCGCGGGTTTGGCCGCACGCGGTTTATTCCCTCCCCGTAACCCAAAACAGAGTATGTAGCGGCGTGCGCATTTTCCTTCCGCTGCGCCACCATGCCATGCGCCGGGTATGGGGCGGGCAGCTCCTCTCCGCGATCGGGGACGAGATGAATACCGTCGCCACGGTGTGGCTGGCGGCGACCGTTTTCCGCACCGGCGCCGGCTACCTGTTGGCGGTGCACTCGGCGTGCGCGGTGGCGGCGATCTTCGCGCTCGGCGGGTTTGTCGAGTCGCGCGACTCGCGGCGCACCCTGATTGCCTGCGATGTGCTGCGCGCGCTGGCGGTGGCGGTCATTCCGCTCGCCGCGCTGCTGCACCTGCCGCTCGGCGGATTTCTGGTCTGCAGCGTGGTGGTGCTGGGGATCGCCTATCCGCTGTTCGACAGCGTGCTGCGGCGCTGTCTGCCGCGGCTCACCCCGGAGCCGCAGCTGCTTGGCGCGACCAACGCGCTCCTGGCGATGACGACGCGCTTTGCGCGGGTGAGCGGACCGGGACTTGTGGCGGTGTTCGGAGCGCTCATTCCCACCGTGCAGCTATTCACGGTGGACGCGGCGAGCTTCGCGCTTTCGGCGCTGGCGATCGCCAGCGTCGCGGGCAGCCACTTCTATCAGCCGGAAGGCACCGCGGCGGCGGCTCGCTCGGGGCTGCGGGGGACGGTGGCGCTCATCCGGGCGCAGCCGCTCGTGCGCCACTGCATCTTGAGCGGCGGGCTGGTGTTCGCGGCCTGGAGCCTGGTGTTTCCGCTCGGCATCGGCCTGCTTTTGCACGAGCGGGAGCCGGACAACGTCTCGGCGCTCGGCGCGGCGATCATGGCTTACGGGGCCGGCAACCTCGCCACCAACCTGCTTCTGGGCAGCGTGACGATCGCGCCGCAGCTGTTGCTGTTTGCCGGCCGCATGATCGGCGGGGCCGGCTTCCTCCTGGCCGCGCTGGCGCCGCAGCGCGGGCTCATGCTCGCCGGCTGCCTGCTGGCGGCCAGCGGCGGCCCGGCCACGGATCTCGGCTTCCTCGGAATTTTGCAGACGTGCTACCCGGCCAAGGACTTTGCCCCGGTGTACCGCATGCAGCTGGCGGTGAGCTTCGCCGCCAAGCTCGTTCTGTTCTTCGGTTCGCCGATCCTGTTCCAGCGCTTCGGGATAAGCCCGGTGCTCTCCCTGGCGGCGGGGGTCATCCTGCTCGTCAGCGCCGTGGGCTATGTCCGCTACGGCCGGACCCCGGTGGCGCCGTCTACCCCGCCGCCGGCGGACGCGCCGGCACCGCGGTAAGGGCGTGCTCCAGATCCGCCGCTTCGACGCCGGCTGGACTCGCGGGATCGCTGCGCTGACGCTCGGCGGCGTGCCGGGCGGCGCGGGCGAGCAGCTCGCGCAGGGAAGCGCCGCTGTGGCCATCGGTGCGCGCCGCCAGCGCCAGCACGTCCAAGCCGGCCAGCTCCGGGTGCTCGCGGGCGAGAAGCGCGATGATCTCGGAGCGCTCGCGCGTCTCCGGCAAGGTCAGAGCCACGGCGCGCATGAGGCGGTCGATGCGCAAAAGCGTCTCATCGACCCGATCCAGACCGCGCGCGGTCCCCAGCACCACCACCCGCGGCGGCTGCCGCGACAGCCCATCGAGCAGGCTCAAAAGGAGCCCCACGAGCACCTCGCCCGCTCCCCCCGCGGCGCGCGCGGCGGTGCGCGCGGTGGCCAGGGCATCCAGCTCATCGATGAGCAAAAGACACGGGGCGCGCTGGACCGCGGCCGCAAACAGCTCGCGCAGCTGGCGCTCGGCGATCTCGGTCGGCAGCCGGACTAGCTCCGCGGCCGAGATCGTAAACAGCGGCAAGTTGAGCTCTCCCGCCAGCGCCCGCGCGAGCAGCGACTTGCCGCAGCCGGGCGGACCGTGCAGCACGCCGCCGACCGCGTTCATCGCGGCGCGGTAGCTGCCGCTGCGCGTCTCCGGTAGATCCTGATCGCTGGGCATCGGGCGCAGCGGCGCCGATAGCCGGAGCAGCGCCGCCTTGGCCGCCGCCGCGCCGCCTACCGAAGAAAAGCGCACCGGGTGCTGGCCGATGTCGGTAAACCCTATCTGGAGCGCATTGGGGCGGCTGTTCGGCAGCGCGGGACGACCGGGGCGCAGACGCCGCACGAAAAGCCATGGCAGAAGCAGCGCCGCGATCCCACCTAATAGGAGCGCGGGCCCCAGCATGGTGCTAGCAAGCCGCAGGACCCCCACTACAGCAATCTATCAAGAAACGCGGCAAGAAACAGGAAGTACACCTTCTGGACGTATGCGGCGTAAAGACTGGGCGTCAGCGCTCAGGTCGGCCGGAGCTCCGCCCGCGCTCCGAGCTTGGAGACGGATTTGTGCCGCGGTGCCATAGCTTGCCATAGCTTGCCATCGCGGCTGTCCGCGGCGCTTCGGGCCTGCTCGGGCCCGCTCGGGCTCGTCCGGGCCGGGGCCTCGGACTCTGGTTCGCGGCGTGCAGCCGGTGAAGCAAGCGGCGCGGGTCTGCTATGGTGCCTGGGTGCAGGATTTTTTCACCCTGACCCCGGATGCGCTGCTCGACGCCGTAGAAGCGGCCCTTGGCGATGGCCGGCGTCTTACCGGCCGCTGCTTCACCCTCAATAGCCTGGAGAACCGCGTCTATGATCTGGAGCTGGAAGATGACCAGCGCGTCATCGCCAAGTTCTACCGCCCCGGACGCTGGTCGAAAGAGGCGATCTTGCAAGAGCACGCGCTGCTCGCCGAGCTTGCGGCAGCGGAGGTACCGGTGGTGGCGCCGCTGTCTCTTGGCGACGGCGGCACCTTGGCGCTGCTGCCCTCGGGAATCTGGTTCGCGCTGTTTCCGCGCGTGGTCGGTCGCAGCCTGCAGGAGCTCGATGACTCGCAGCTCATGCAGATCGGGCGGCTCCTTGGCCGGCTGCACAACGTCGCCGCCGAAAAGCCCGCCGCGGCGCGCCCGATCTTGACGCCGCGGGACTACGGCGAACCGGCGCTGGCGGCGCTGCTCGGCAGCGGTTTTATCGCTGAGCCGCTGCGCGCCCGTTACGCCCGTACGGCGCAGGCGCTTCTCGCCGCGGCCGCGCCGCGCTGGGAAGGGGTGCCGCTGCACCGCCTGCACGGCGACTGCCACCTTGGCAACTTGCTGTGGCAAAACGAGCGTCCGTTCTTTCTCGACTTCGATGATCTCGTCACCGGTCCTGCGGTGCAGGACGTATGGATGGTCGTGCGCGGGCGCGATGGCGAAGCGGTGCGGCAGCGCGAGCTTCTGCTCGCCGGCTATGAACAGATGCGCCGCTTCGACCGCCGCACGCTGTGGCTCATCGAGCCGCTGCGCGGGCTGCGCCTGATTCACTACGCCGCCTGGATCGCGCGGCGCTTCGCCGATCCGATCTTCCCGCTCACCTTTCCCCAGTTTCCCTCCCACCAGCACTGGGTCAGCGAGCTTTCCGCGCTGCAAGAGACCCTGGAGTGCCTGCAAGACGCCGAGTCCTAGGGACTCCGGCGCGGCCGATTCCCTAGCCGGCCGCGCCGCCGTCCTATCCCCTGGACGATGGCTCCTTTTACTGTCTTGCGGAGTCCCTACATTTCGGCCGCAGCCGGCGGAATCATTTCACTTCCGCACTCCGGACAGCGCATCGGAACTCGCGGCGTCAGCGTGCTCAATGGACGCACCGGACCGATGAGGCAGGAGTTCTGTCTGGAATCGTAAGTCCGCTGTCCCTTATGTCCGCACCCCGGCTCCTTCGTCGCACACCGCGCTGGTGAGGTTGTCGGTCCATCGGCTGGTCACCCGATCGCCTAGAGGATGCGATCAGGCGCCGGAATCGATCGCAGACCAACATGGGAAGAGCAAAAAGGAGTCAGGAATCCCCACTGACTATCCCACAGGTGAGGGATTCAGCGACGGTGAAAACATTTTTCGCAACTTTTGCTGCGATGCGGAGGAAAATTCCATGTTGGGGGAGCCATCGAACTCCTCCATCGGGGATCTGTGTACCCGGGAATGACATGTAGACCCGCTGTCACAACCAGCAGGTGACAGGAAGGCAAGGGGAACAGCGATGAAACTAGTTCGACTAAATAAAATAAGCACTGGGCTCCGCATCTCCAGCCTGGGAGGGGCGCTGCTGACTCTGGCCATCGCTCCGGGCTGTAACGACTCCTCCTCCGGCGATATGACGCAGCCGGACGTATCGCCGACCGCGATCTTCGAGACTCTGGCCAAGCCGCAGCTTGTCCAAAGCTGCGCCAACTGCCACGACCGTCCGCAGGGCAGCGTAGCGACGTTTCTCGCCGAAGGTACCGAGTATCAATCGATCACCAACTACGAGAACGGCAAGTTCATCAACGTACCGGGCGCCAACCAGAGCGTCCTTTTGGCCAAAGGCGCGCACACAGGTCCTGCCTTTGAGCCCGATCAGTACGCCGCCGTGCAGGGCTGGATCGAGGCCGAGATCGCGGCCCGTCCTTCCAACGTCAACGGCATGATGAAGTCGGCGCTCCTGCCGACGGCGCCGATCACCACCGGCGACTTCAATATGAACTTCGGCAACGAGGCGCCGATCAACGATCCGCAGGCCAACATCACCTTCCACCTGGCTCCGGATTCGAGCAACTTCTACCGCGTCTCCAAGCTGACCCTGACCGCCGGGCCGACCACCGGCATTCACATCAAGCACCCGAAGTTCTACTTCATTACCAACAGCGCTTCGTTCGCCGATCCGGCCGACAGTCTGGGAATTGTCGATCTCTCGGTTCCGGCCAACGGCAGCGCGACGATCGGCACCGGCACGGTGCTCTTGACCAACGCGCCGAGCAACGATCCCAACACGCGCATCGGCATCGCGTTTGAGAGCCTCACCCAGTCCATGGTCCAGCCGGTACAGGTCGCGTGCAAGGACTTTAAGGACTTTAACCCCGCGCTGGTCAAGGACCTTCAGGGGTGCGCGGCGACCTGCCACGGCGGCAGAAACGGCGCGGCGACGAGCGCATACGATATGAAGCTATCGACGAGCACGGACATGGCGATGCTCATGAGCTTCTGTGTCAGCTCGCTCGGTCGCATCAACAAGCAGGATCCGGCAAAGAGCATCCTGCTACTGCAGGCAATTCCGCAGGCACAGGGAGGAACGGCGAATCATCCGTTCAAGTACTCCGTGGCTGCTGACATAACGAGATTTACAACCGAAGTCACAACTTGGGCGGCGGGAGAGAAGTAGGTCTTTCCATAACAAGTCGGAGGCGCTATGAAACAAACATTAGGCAATGTTACGCTATCCCTGGCACTGGCAGCTGTGCTGAGTGCCTGTAACGGTACAGGCACCGGAAATACAGCTGACGGTGGCACGACTCCAGACCTGACCTCGGGCGTGACCGTAACCACTACGGTCGACTACGAGCAGGCGCTTCGTTCGGCATCACTTAAGCTCACGGGCAACTATCCAACGCTGACCGAAGTTCAGAACGTCCGCAACGCGACCGACAAAAAGACTGCGTACGAAACGCTCATCGACGACTACATCAGCCGGCCTACTTTCGCCGCCGCGATGGTCGACTTCTGGCGTGATACGTTCAAGATGGGCGGCAACATCACCGTCAACGGCACGACCGTCGTGCTTGACTACGCTCCTAACTACGCCGCCTCGCTGGTCGTGAGCGGCCAGCCGATCAACCAGGTGCTCACCGCCACCACCGGCACCTGCCAGACCTTCAACGCCACCAACGGCACGTTCGCTCCGGCGACCTGCCCGAACAGCAACGCCATCGGCGTGTTCACCGACGCCGGCGTCCAGGCGCAGTTCTTCTCGAACATGGCCTTCCGCCGCGTCCGCTGGGTGCAGGAGACCTTCGCCTGCGCCAAGTTCCCCGCTGAGACCAATGGCACCGCCGAGCAGCACCCGGGCGGCTCGTACGTCAATCCGTGGCCGTTCAGCTCGATCACGGGCGCCCAGACCGCGGCCAAGCCCAAGGTCGACTTCCAAGACGACAAGTCGATCATCTGCGCCAACTGCCATGGGACGATGAATCACCAGGCTCCGCTGTTCGCCAACTTCAGCGCGACCGGCGTGCCGATGGGTACCCCGCAGGTTCAGGTTCCGGTTCCCGGAACGCCGATCGCCACCCTCGCCGACTGGCTCCCGGCTGGCGAGCAGACGGCCTGGCGCTACCAGAAGCCGACCAAGGACCTGACCGAGTTCGCCGCTGCGATCGCCGCTGATCCGGTGTTCGCCAGCTGCATGGTCAACCGGGTGTGGAACTGGGGAATGTCGCGTCCTGACGTCATCGACGACGGCGCGATCCTCACGAGCGAGCTGGCGTCCCAGCTCACCACTGAACTCATGGGTAACAACTGGAACCTGAAGAAGAGCGTTCGCTCGGTGTTCACCAGCGATTCGTTTGTCAGCTTCTAGGCCACAGCAAGGAGAAAAAAAAAGATGCGCAAAAAGCAATCTTTGCTACGGGGCTTGGGCCTGGCTGCGTCGCTGGGTCTCGCCTTCTGCTCGAACAACGAAGCGCCGCCGACCACTGATCCGCTGCAGACCACGCAGCAGGCTCAGGGTCCGGACTACGGTCTGAACCACGACGATATCCTCAACAATATCGGCAACATCTTCACCGACGGCCGCCAGGTCTCCCCGGCCGTGGGCGAGAAGCTGCACTCCTGCGGCAAGCTGCGCTTTAGCTGGCTCAGCACCATCCTGTCGTCGCGCGGTGTCAACGTTACCAACACCGCCGCCAACAGCGCCGGCGCCCTGCTCACCAAGGCGCAGGGAGTGTGGGGCGTCGCCAACTTCCCGGGCCGCGCTCCCGAGACGATCCGCGACACTACGAGCAGCCTGGTCAGCCTGCACGATGTGCTGCTCGCCTCGGCCGAGGAGCTGGTCACCGCGGCCAACATGGACGGCGCCTATCCGGCCGGCGTAACCGCCTGCACCGGAGCGAAGCTGTTCAACAACAACACGTGCGACAAGGACGGCTTCGCGTGCGTAATGGGCGCGACCCCCAGCACGAACCAGCTGGCTGCGTGCACGAGCATGATTAACGACGCCACCGCGGGAGTCACCGTCGCACTCGATCGTCGGCGCCTGGCCGTTGCATCGATGGTTGGCACCGTCGCCATGTGTGATTAGGGAGGAAACCATGAAAAAAGACATTGGATTGCGGGGAGCCTCCCGCCGAGACTTCATGCGCGGCGTGTTCACCGCCAGCGCCGCCCTTGGCCTTGGCCCGACCCGGGCGCTCGACATGCTTGAGAAGATGGGCGGCAGCGCCCTGGCCCAGGCCGCGGTCAACCGCAGCTTGATGGTCAACCTCATCCTGGGCAACGGCGCGATGAGCCGCGCCACCCAGCTCGTCGCGGTTCCCAACGCCATCGCGACGTTCAACGCGGGCAACACCGCGCTCAACCCGATGACCACCGGCGCGGCGATCTCGTCGCGCTTCACGGACATCAAGCCGGCTTCGGGCAAGCCGCACTTCAGCCGCATCATCGACGGCAAGCCGTTCAGCGAGAAGAAGCCCTGGACGGTGTTCGTCAGCGGCCAGAGCCAGGCCCACTCGAACTTCCCGGCCTTCAACGGCAACGTCGCCACCGTGACCATGAACGGCAACGTCAGCCTGTTCTCCGCCGCCGCGAAGCTCCAGACCTCGCTGCACTCGCTGGTTCCGGCCATCGGCATCCAGCGCGGCGGCATGAGCCCCAACTACAACCCCGCCTCTCCGGGCTCGCCGGCACTGTCCGCAGTGACCGACCAGAACGCGATGGTGGGCCTGTTCGCCAGCGCCGCCTCCCAGCTCATGAACCGCCTGGGCGATCCGGCGCATCAGAACCTCTACAGCCAGTACTACACCGCGCTCCTGGGCCTGACCCGTTGGGCCGGCAAGCCCACCTACTCCACCTCGGCCAAGGACGCCCAGACGGCGCTGTCGCTGGTGGTGCAGAACCTGGGCAACCAGCTCAAGGTACAGCCCGGCCAGGCCGCCACCTGGGCCGGACCGCTGGTCGCCACTGACAACCGTATGCAGCCGGTGGTCGAGACCCTCATCGTCACCTCCAACGCCTTCAAGCTCGGCCTGACCCCGCACGTGACCTTCGGCGGGTTCTTCGACGATCCGCACGGCGCCTTCGCCGGCCAGCCGGATGATCTGTTCGACGGTCTGGGACGCTCTCTGGACTCGTTCCAGGCGTTCCTCGACACGGTTCCCGATCCGGTGGTCGCGGGCAAGTTCATGGGCGAGCGCCTGGTCATGACGATCAGCGGCGACACCATCAAGAACCCGCACCAGCGCAACGGGTGGCCGGATGGCGCTCCCGGTGGTGCCAACCTCCTGTACGTCCAGGGCGCCGGCAAGCTGCCGGGCGGCTACTTCGGCGACATCATGACCAACGCGCGCATGAACTGGGATCCGGCGACCGGCGACCTGAACGCCGCCATCCCGACCGCGGTCTGCACGAGCGCTGCCTGCGGCGCCGTCCTGTACGCCGTGACCGGCGGCAGCACCGACGACGTACGCGAGTACTACTCGGCGCCGCTCGGGGCCACCATCATCAAGCCCGGAACCACCTAGTCGGCCGACCGCAAAGGGTCTGCGGACCCGGCGCGACCTAGCCTGACCTCGCTCCCAGTCCCCGGCCGCCCGCGCACCCCGCGGGCGGCCGCGGGGCTCCTTCCTTCCCAATGTTTCCCTGCTTCCAACGCTCAGTAGGGGGGAGTATGTTTCCACTATGTGGGCTACTCCGCTTCGTTTTTTTGCGCCTCATCGGCGCTTGTCCGCTCACGCCGCCGTCTCCGGAGCCTGCGCGCTAGTCTTCTGCGGCGCGCTGCTCGCACCGACCGGCTGCACCGACTCTCCGGATGGTCTGCCCGATCCCTTGGAACAGCCCGGGCAGCCGCAGATCATGGATCCGTCGGTCCTGCCGGATCCGGAGTTCATACCGCTCGCCGGGGATACGGTGCTGCGCGTGCACTATCCGGCCGATCCGGGCTTCTCGCAGCTGTGGGTGCGCGGCTCGCTGGCGCCGCTGTCCTGGGGGAGCGGACAAGCGATGAAGCGGGTGGATGCGACGACGTATCAGATCCGCATCCGCTCGCTGACGACGCCGCTGGAGTGGAAGCCGCTTTTGGACGACACGACCTGGTCGCGCGGCAAAAACTACCGCGCCGAGCCCGGACAGACCGTCGATGTCTACCCCCACTTCCGCACCGCCCAGGGACGGTATGAGCGCCGCTATCTCGGCTTCGCCTCCAGCGTCCTCGGCAACTCCCGCAACGTCTGGGTCTACTACCCGCCGAGCTACGCCGAAAACCCGCTCGCCCGCTACCCGGTCGTGTACATGCACGACGGTCAGAATCTGTTCGATCCGCGCTACGCTTTCGGCGGCAACACCTGGAAAGTCGCCGAGGCGCTGGACGCCGGCATCGACGCGCTCGATCCCAACTACTCCATGCCGGAGGTCCTGGTCGTAGGTCCGGAGAACACCGCCGATCGCATCTACGAGTACACGCCGACCGTCGGCGACGATCCCGACTACACCGGCGGCGGCGGCGACAAGTACCTGCGCTTCCTCGTCGAAGAGCTCAAGCCGGTCATCGACCGCGACCTGCGTACGATCCCCGCCGCGGCGTCCACCGCAATGGCCGGGTCTTCGCTGGGCGGGCTGATCTCGGCGTACGCGGGGGCGCGCCGCGCCGATGTGTTCGGGCGCATCGGAATCTTCTCGCCATCGACGTGGTGGGACGGGCGCTACATCATCGGCGCGGTCAAAGCAAGCGCCCAGCGGCCGGTGCGCGTCTATGTCGACAGCGGCGACAGCGGCGCCAGCAAAGACGATGTCGACAACACCCGCGACCTGGCGCAGGCCTACCGCGACATCGGCTACAAGGACGCCGGCCGGCCCGAGGACACGCTTCTGTACGTGGTCCAAAGGGGCGGCCAGCATAACGAGATCTACTGGGCGCAGCGCCTGCCGGCCGCGTTCCGATTTTTGCTAAAAGGCCTCTGAGTAAGACTGCCCCCGCTCCCTGCGGCGCCCCCGCGTCGTCGGCTTCCGCCCCTTCCGTTAGCAATCCGCGCTCCGGGTTTGACGCCCTGTAGAGGTGCTCTTAGACTGAGGGACACGATGACTCGGTCTAGGCTTGGGCCAGGGCAGAGCTCCCCGGCCGCGCAGCGGAGCCGGCGTATGCGGCGCGGGCTGGCGATCGCCACCCTATGCACGACGCTGCACGCGGGGTCGCTTGCGACGGCGGCTCCGGCCGCGCCTAAGCTTGCCTCGGCGACTCCGCCGGCCTCCACGCCGACGCTCAGCACCGACGGTGCGGCGGCGAGCCGCCCCCTGCCCGTCGGGCCGATCATCGCCGTGCGCGACGTGCGGCCCGGCATGACCGGTTACGGGCTGACCGTCTTCAAAGGCACTCATCCCGAGCGCTTCGCGGTGCGCGTCATCGGCGTGCTACGCAACTTTCTGCCGCAGATGGATCTGATCCTCATCGACTCGGACGACCCGCGGCTCGTGCACAGCGGGGTTGCGGCGGGAATGTCCGGGTCGCCGATCTACATCGACGGCAAGCTCGCGGGCGCACTCGCCTACGGCTGGCACTTCGGCAAAGACCCGGTGGCCGGGGTGACGCCGATCGAGCGGATGCTGGCGGATATGCGGCGGCCGCTGCGCGGACGGACGGACGCGGCCCTGGCGCAGACCGGCGCGGCCGCGGCGAGCGACGGCACCGACCACGATC
>CALFML010000345.1 GCA_937879845.1 uncultured Myxococcales bacterium | reverse complement strand
CGTCCCGCTGAACCCGACCTGGGGCACGAACAAGGTGCTGTGCGACGAGTCGGCGTCCAAGCTCGTGCGCTTTGGCGACATGCAGCGGAACGGCATCCCGTGCGTGGTGTTCACCGGTACCGACACCTCGGTCTGCGCCGCCGCCAAGCCTTATACCAAGGCCGCGGTCTACTACACCGGCACCACCGGCAGCAGCACCTGCAACTGCTCGTGCGCCGCCAGCGGCGGGTGCGCTCTGACCAACGGCGCGACCAACCTGTTCAACCTCACCGACAAGGCCGGCTGCAACGGCACCCAGATCCTGTCGGCGATCAAGACCGACAGCCAGTGCGTGCAGGCGCTGGACACCAACAACATGACCTATCAGGCCGCCGCGGCGAGCACCAACATCGCCGGCCCGACGTGCAACGCCCAGGGCACGGTCTCCGGCGCGTTTGCGGCGAGCGGCGGCGTAACCCTCTGCTGCCTCTAGCCGGCCGCCGGCCGCCGCGTCCCCGCCGGACGCGGCATCGCCTCTCCTTCAAGCACTCTGCGCGGTCTCACTTTTTGCGCTGGCTGCGCCGTCCATAGGAACGCCGTCGCGATAGATGAGCGGGGCGCTGCCGCTGCTCGGAGCCTTGGGGCCGGGAAAGAGGATGCCCGCCAGGTTCAGCGGATCGGCTGGCGAGATCCGCACCTCGACCGGCGCCGCGCGCGTCTTTTCGAGCTTGCGCACCAGCGAAAGGCCCTCCAGCGCTTCCGGGGTGGCGTACTGCTCGCCCGACAGGCCGGAGACGAAATAGCCGCTCTTGAGCCGGCCCCGCGCCTCCAGCCGGCGCAGCAGCGGGAGCACCACATAGAGCGGCGGACCCAGGGGCTCGCGCGTGAGCAGCTCGCGCGTGAGCACGCCATAGCGCAAAAAGTACTGGGTGGACCACGACTCCAAAATCGCCGGGTTGTCCCAGTCCGCTTCGTCGCCCAACAAGGGCTGCGCGCCGCGGAAACGGGTGCGGCTTACCGCCACCGGCCCCAGGGCCGTCGCGGCGGGCTCACGCGGGCCTTCGATCAGCGCCCATCGCCCCGCCGCCATCGCCAGCTGCCCGGTCGCTGCCGCGCCCATGCTCGCACTCCCCTGGCCGAGCAGCAGCCGCAGCCCGGCAAAACCGTCGGAAGTGATGAGCCCCACCGCGCACAGCTCGCCGAGCGCGGCGGCGACTTCGCGGGGCGGCCGGCCGACCTCGCGGCACAGCTCGGCGAAAAAACGCGCCCCGCGCCGAGATAGGGCTTCGCCCAGGGCTTCGGCCAGCGGGGACAGGTAGCACGGCGCGGTCGCAGCGGCAGCGGCGCTCGCGGCAGCACGGGCCGCGGCGACCCACTCGGCAAACGGCGGCCGCGGCGGGACCAGGAAGTCGGCATCGCTGCGGCGCCATAGGCTGATGGGAGTGCTGCGGCCAAAGCGCCCTTCGCCGCTGCTCGGGCTGCCCGGGCGCAGACGGCCCCAGGCGATCTCGCCGGACAGACACAGCCCGTCGAGCAGGCTCGGCGTGTAGTCGCGCAGGCGCAGCGGCAGCAGCTCTTCTTCGAAGCTGGCGGCGCCGCTTATAAAGCCCTGCAGCTTGTGCAGCACCCGCAAAAGGCCCGGGCTACCGGATAGCTGCGTGCCGGGCCAGGCATGCTGCCAGCGCGCCAAAAGCTGCCACAGCTGCGCCGGCGTCGCCGGTTCGATCGAGCGCCGAAAGCGCTGCCGCATCTGCCGATGCACCTGCATGAGCAGCCGCCGATCGCAGAACTGCTCCGGTGCCGGCAAAAAGGGCGAGCCCGCCGGGCGCGGCAGAAACCGACCGCGCAGCGCCATGCCTTCGGCCTCCAGATGCAAAAAGGCCGCGGTGATGCGCTCCACCGGCAGATGCAGTGCGAAGGCCAGATCCGCGGCGCTCCAGGGTCCGGTGACGGCCAGCCAGCCGCGCACGACCTCGACCACCACCCGCTCGTCCGCGCCCACCTCGGGATTGGTTGCCGCGGGCACCGGTCGGTTTGGCGATACGGGGTAAAGCTCCGGCGGCGGCGGCGTAAGGTGCAGCGGCGGACAGAGACCCTCGGCGGCGACGGCTGAAAACAAGATGCGGAGGGCGGCGACGCGCTCGCTGGCGCACAGGGCGGTGAAATCGCCCAGCCGCAGCACGCATGCCCGCCGCGACGCGCAAAGCGCTGCGGTCTCCGCGGCGTACACCGCGTAAAAGTCGAGCTGCCCCTGCGGCAGGTAATAAAGCCCGAGCAGGGCATCGTGCAGCTCATCGGCGTCGCGCACCCGCGGCCACGCGGCGGCCCGCACCGCGGCGACCGCATCGGGACACAGCCCCTGCTCCGGCGTGTAAGCCAGCACCTCCTCCGCCAGAGAGCCGGCTGTGCCGCGGCGCACCACGACCGCCCGCGTGCGCCGCTCTTCCAGCGGTACGTCGTCCAAAAACGCATACGGCGCCGCCGCGAGCAGGTGATGGCTGAGCGGCGAAGGCTCGGTGGTGTCGCAGGCCTGGACCTGGATCTGCGCCGCCTCGATGCCGCACAGCAGCCGGTGCAGCCCCGCCACGTCCATGACCTCCCGCAAGCACTCGCGCAGCGTCTCGCGCACGAGCGGATGATCCGGGATCTCGATGTCGCCGCCGGGCAGGTTCTCCGGACAGGCGGCGGCGCTGGGAAACACGGCTGCCAGCAGGTCCTCGGTCAGGATGCGGACGATCGGCGGCGGCAGCTTCTTGCCGTTGCGCTGCCGCGGAATCTGCAGGGCGCGCGTCGCGACGTGGCGGAAGTGGGGCTGGAACACCGGCGCCCCGAGCACCGCCTGCGCCAGCACCGCCTCCGCCCGCGCCGCGGTGAGAAACTGCCACACGGTCTCTAGGGGAAAGCTGTGCGTCTCGCCCAGCGACAACAGCACGCCGTCATCGGTGGCGGCGGCCTGCAGCTCGAAGTTGAAGGCGCGGCAGAACTTTTTGCGCAGCGCCAATCCGAAGGCGCGGTTCTGGCGGGCGCCGAAGGGCATGTGCAGCACGAGCTGCATGCCGCCGCCTTCATCGAAGAAGCGCTCCGCGATGAGCACGTCCTGGGTCGGCAGCCGCCCGAGCGCCCGCCGCGCCGCGCTGAGGTAGTCGCGCAGCTGGCGGGCGGCATCCGCGCTGATCTTGCACTCGCGCTGCAGCGTCTGCTCCAGCTCCGCATCCGGCACGGGGAGGCACAGCGCGTCCTCGACCTGGCGGCGCAGCGCCGCGACCGCCTGCGAGAGCTCCAGCGTCCGCCCCGGCGCCTCCCCCGCCCACGACGGCACGGTCGGCGCCGCCCCGCCGGCATCGACGACGTAGGCGCGCCCGCCGCTTACCCGCCGCATCCGCCAAGCGGTCGAGCCGAGGAGGAAGACATCGCCCGGGCTGCTCTCGACCACGAACTCTTCATCCAGGCGCCCCAGCACGACTTCATCGGGTTCGGAGACCACTTCATAGTCGCCGGGCTCGGGGATGGTGCCGCCGTTCTGCAGCGCGAACAGGTGGGCGCCGCGCCGACCGCGCACGCGGCGGTTTATCCGATCCCAGTGCAGATGGGCGCTCGGCCGGCCGCGCCGGGTCGCCACGCCCTCCGCCAGCATCGTCAGCACCTGCTGAAAGTCGTCCTGCGTCAGGTCGCGAAACGGCCAGGCCCGCCGGCACAGCTGAAACAGCTCCTCCTCACTTTGTTCGCTGACGGCGCACACCGCCACCACCTGCTGCGCCAGGACATCGAGCGGCCCGTCGGGAACGCGCTGGCGGTCGAGCTGCCCCGCCGCCACCGCCCGCAGCAGCGCCGCGCACTCGCAGAGCTCATCGCGCGTCAGGGCGAACAGCCGGCCGCGCGGCACGGCCGCCAGCTCCGGACGGTGGTTGGCGCGGCCGACGCGCTGAAGAAACGTCGCGATGGCCCGCGGCGAGCCGATCTGGCACACGAGATCGACCGCCCCGATGTCGATCCCCAGCTCCAGGCTCGCCGTCGCGACGACCGCCTGGAGCTCGCCGCGCTTGAGGCGGTCTTCGACCCGCAGGCGCATGCCGCGGGACAGGCTGCCGTGGTGCGCCATCACCGCGCCGTCCCCCAGCCGCTCCGCCAGGCTGTAGGCGGTGCGCTCCGCCAGACGGCGGGTGCTGACGAACACCAGGGTCGTCCGGTGCTCTTTTATGAGCTGGGCCAGCTGATCGTGCACGTCGTGCCACTGCTCATGGCTGCACACCGCGCCCAGCGGCTGCGCCGGAATGCGGACCTCCAGATCGAGCTTTCGCAAAAGTCCCGGTACCTCGCCGCGGACAAGCTCGTCGCGGGCATCGACGATGTGGTAGTCCGCAGCGCCCGTATCGGGCAGCCCATCGGCCCCCGGCGTGACCCGGTCGGTGCCGCACAGAAATCGCGCCACTTCCGTGAGCGGATGAACGGTCGCCGACAAGCCGATACGCTGCGGGGCCGGCTGCCCAGCCTGACGGCACAGCGCATCCAGGCGCTCCAGCGACAGGGTCAGGTGCGCGCCGCGCTTATCGGGCAGGACGGCGTGAACCTCATCGACGATCACCGTGCGCACGGCGCTCAGGTTCGCCCGCGTGCGGTGGGCGGTCAGGCACAGATACAGCGACTCCGGGGTCGTGATGAAAATGTGCGGCGGCCGCTTGGCCTGCGCCTGCCGCTGCGCTGGGGTGGTGTCGCCGGTGCGCAGCCCGATGCGCAGGGGCGCGGGGGAAAGACCCTTTTGCTGGGCCAGGGCGTAAAGCTCCGCCAGCGGCTCTTCCAGGTTCTTGCGCACATCGCTGGAGAGCGCTTTGAGCGGTGAGACATAGACCACCGCGGTGTGCTCCGGCAGCTCTCCCGCCAGCGCTTGGCGGAACAGCCGATCCAGGCTGGCCAGAAACGCCGCCAGGGTCTTGCCGCTGCCGGTCGGCGCGGCAATGAGGGTATGCCGTCCGGCGGCGATCGCCGGCCACCCTTTGCGCTGCGGCAGCGTCGGCGCCCCCAGGCGGCGGGTAAACCACTGGGCGATCAGCGGGTGAAACGTATCGAGCGCCACGGAAGCCCTTCCCGAACGCGGCAACCGTGCAGCCCGTTCAAAGAGCCGAGGTCGCCAATCTGATTAGATGTTCAGGAAACCTAAAAGAGGCGCGATAAAAAGGCAAGCCCAGCCGCCCGTTCGCGCGCCGCTGCGGGCTGCCGTCCTTAGCGCCGAGAGCCGGCGGCGCGGGGACGAAAAGCGGGCGGACCCAGAAGCTCGCCGGCGGAGCGGGCGGAGCGGCGGGAGTCGAGCGGTGTGCGGGCGACATCGATGACGGCGGCGGCAAACGCTTCCGCCGCCGCTTCGCACGCCGGCAGATCGCCGCCGAGGTAGGCGCCGGCGAAGTTGGTCTCGGTCGGCGGACCGAAGAACTTGAGCAGGGCGACGCCGCCGGCCTTGATCGCCGCATCGACGCCGATCATCGCCTCGATCGGCGGGGCGATGAGGTACGCCATCGGATCACCGGGAGCGATGCCGGCCTGCGCCGACAGGTAGCGTCCGGTGGCGCGCACGACGTGGGGGAAAAACGCCAGCTGCCCCTGGGCATCCGCGGCATAGAAAAACGCCTCATCGGCGAGGCAGCGCTGGCAGGCATCGAGCGCGCTGTGCACCTCATCGATGTCATGGCTGGCGTAGCAGCCGATGATCTCGCCGGACAGCGGTCCCGAAGCGTGAGCGCTGCCGGCGTAAAACGACTTGGCGTACACCACCTCGACCTGCGCCGCCTTGGTCCCTTCGTCCAGCGCGACATACAAAGCATCGTCGGAGGTGCAGGTGATAAACCCCACCGCCCGCTGCCCCGCCATAAGCCCGAGCTGCGCCGCCATCGGCTCCGCCACCTGGGCGATCGTCCGCACGCTCAGCACCCGCGGCTTTATCGGGGTGAGCGCAAAGCGCGTCCGTTCCGCCTCCGCAGCGGGGCGAGCCAGCGTTCCCATCAGCCGCTTTATACCCTAGAACCGCGCCTGCAGCGTGAAGTTAAAGCCCAGGCGGTGCGGGAACTCGAACACCCGCTGCTTGGTCATGTCGTCGCCGGTGATAAGGCGCGTGCCGTTTGGATCGTGCTGGTAGTAGGCCTCGGCGATGAAGGCGAACAGCTCAAGGAAGTCCTGGCGGACCAGGAGCTTGGTCGCGACCACCGGCAACACCTCTTGGCCAAGCGGCAGGATCACCACATCGCCCTGCTCGCGCACGACCAAAACGGCCGAGGACGGCTCATAGGGGTTTACCCCGCCCGCCGGCGGCCGATAGTTCGCCGGGCGGTCCACGCCCAGGGTCAGACCGACGGTGGTGCTCGACCGCTCGATGTTGTAGTCGAAGCCGACCGAGGCGAAGATGTCCGGGGTG
Source organism: uncultured Myxococcales bacterium (assembly GCA_937879845.1). Classification (GTDB taxonomy): domain Bacteria; phylum Myxococcota_A; class Polyangia; order Palsa-1104; family JAEUJZ01; genus CALFML01. Next base: position 10,003 of record CALFML010000345.1, on the reverse strand, counting down.
ACTTCGGCGCCGCTCGTGCCGGGGCGACCGGTGACCGGGTCCGGCGGCTCGTCGCGCGGGAAGTCTTGGAACGGGACCAAGCTCGGCTGGTTGAGCAGCAAGAACTCCAGCGAACGGTAGGTCGCATCGAGGCGGAAGCGCGCGTGGCCGTACTGCACGCGGATGTTCACGTCGCCGGCCATGCCGAGCTGGCGCCGCGTGGTGTCGGCCTGACTGGGATTTTCCAGCGTCGTGCCCTCGATCGTGAATTCGGACATGACGAGCCACGACACCCCCGGCGTATAGAGCGGCTTGGTGAGGTAGCGGGCGGCGCTGTTGAAGTCGTTGCGATACAGCGCCGTATCGGCCGACAGCGTCGGCGGCAGACCGTTGAACACGGCAATCTGGAACGACGCGCCGGCGGTCTGCACCGGCAGCTGCTGGGTGAGGATGCGCGGGATCGTGCCGCGATCGAAGAAGCCGCCGTTGGCCTCGATGCGGAAGTGGCTGGGGATGATGTCGAAGCCGGCGCCGCCGAGGATGCCGTAGACCGAGTGCAGCTCCTGATCCTGCTCATAGCGCAGGACGCTGGTCTTGGCGCCGGCGTATACGTACCAGCGGTCGTCGGCGATCTGCACCCGCAGGCCCGGCACCGGCGGCGTCGGCGGCGGGTTCAAGTTCGACGGCAGATCGGGGTTGGTCTTAAAGAAGATCGGCGAGCCGCCCCACGACAGACGCCACGAGTAGCCAAGCCGCATGCGGTCGGAGTTGAGCGGAAACGCGGTCAGCGAGATGTTGGTGCGGCGCTGCTTGGTGGGATCGAAGTAGTAGTTCACCTTGATGTAGCTGCCGTCGTCGATCGACGACAGGTTCACGTCGGAGAACTGCAAAAGGCGCAGGACGTAGGCGGCCTCGGCCTCCCAGCGCTTGCGCTGGATCTGCTTGTACAAAACGATGTGGGTCAGGCTCTCGTAGCCGGTAAAGCGCGTGTCGTAGTTGTCGAAGAACAAGACGCCGAGCGAGTTCGGGCGGTCGAAGCGCCAGCCGGGCACCGGGGGGTTGGTCTCGCCGGGCTGAGCGAGCACGTTCTCATTGGTCAGGGTGACGTTGAGGCGGGTATCGACAAAGTCGCCCGCCCACGCCGGCGCCGCCGCCAGAAGCGAGCAGACCGCCGGCGCCGCCAGCCAGCTGCGCGCTGACGACCGCCGCCTCGCCGTCTGGCGCTGCGACCGCGGTGAACCGGAACCGACCGGGGAAGGGGCCGGCGAAGGAGGCGAAAAAGGAGGGAAACAAGCCTTGCTCTGGGCCAAATCGCGCATGGCATTTCGTATCACGAAACGGCGCCGAGCTAACGCTGATTCACAGCCGCATCCGCCCGGCGCCCAGGTCCTTCAAGGCCGGGAAATGGTTGCAAATTCCGGCCGCGCGGGTGCAGCGATTTCCCTGCGCCGCAGCCGCAAAGCCGGTATGGTTGACTTCCCAATGTTCTTGACGCGGCGAGGTCCGGCGAAAGCTCGTCGTAAAGGAGTCACGATGTCGTCTGAGTCTGGGTCTGGGTCTGCATCCGGGGGACAAAGAGCCATAGCGAGAGCGCGTACCAAGGCGGCGGCGAGCCCCACCGGGCTCCGCGGGCTGGCGCTCGGGCTGATGCTTCCGGGGCTCTTGGTTGCGGCCTGCTCGGACTATTCGGTGATCGATAAGACGCCGGGCGATCCGTTCGATCCCGGGCCGCGCGGGGAGAGCGGCGGCTACGGCTCGGGCTCGGGCTCGGGGGCGATGATGCCGCCGCCGCCGATGTGCGAGGCGCCGGAGCGCCGCTGCGCCCACGAGTTCGTGTGGAAGGGCTTTGGCGGCGTCACCACCGGCAGCGAGAAGCTCGTCGAGCTGCGCGGCGACTACCGCATGGGCGGCTGGGACAAAGGCGAGGCCCTGGCGTTCGACGGCAAGCGCTGGCGCCTCACGACGCCCGTGCCGTGGCAGACCAAGTTCGTCTACAAGTTCCACATCATCGACGCCGCCAACAAGGAGTCGTGGATCGCCGACCCGGACAATCCGATTAGCGAGCCCGACGGCTTCGGCGGCCAGAACTCGGTGCTCTCCGGCATCATCTGCGACAAGTTCACCTGCGCCGAGCCCGCCCCGATGTGCGCCGCCGGCTCCACCGGCAGCTTCGACTGGCGCGACGCCGTCCTGTACTTCGTCTTCATCGACCGCTTCCTTGACGGCAACAACGCCAACAACGCCCCGTGGACGATGGGCGGCGTCGATCCCTCGGCGAACTGGCAGGGCGGCGACTGGGCGGGCCTGAAGCAGAAGATCGACAGCGGCTATTTCGACGATCTTGGCGTCAACGCCCTGTGGCTCACCGTGCCCATGGACAGCACCGACGCCATCGGTCTAGGCACCGACGGCCGCAACTACACCGGCTACCACGGCTACTGGCCGCGCGACCTGGACAAGCCGGAGCGCCGCTTCGGCACCGCCGCCGAGCTCACCGCGGTCGTCGACGCCGCCCATGCCCGCGGCATCAAGGTCATGGTCGACTACGCCATGAACCACGTGCACAAAGACTCGCCGGTCTATTCGATGCACAAGGACTGGTTCAACCCGCTCGACCTCGGCGGCGGCGGCAAGTGCCTGTGCGGCTCCAGCGACTGCCCGTGGGACGGCGACAAGGCCAAGGTGTGCTGGTTCACCGACTACCTGCCGGACTTCAACTTCAACGTCGCGGCGGCGCGGACCTACTCCGTAAGCAATGTCCTTGACTGGGTGCAGAAGTACAACCTCGACGGGCTGCGCCTGGACGCGGTCAAGCACATCGAGGCCTCCTGGTACCTGGAGCTGCGCCAGCGCCTCATCGCCGATGTCGAGTCCAAGACCAAGCAGCACATCTACCTCGTCGGCGAGACGTATACCGGCGACAAGGGCCTCATCAAGACGTTCATCGACCCGTGCACCAAGCTCGATGGGCAGTTCGACTTCCCGCTGCGCGCCCAGCTCGACAACAACATCCTGCTCCGCCAAGGCAAGATGCAGGAGCTGGCGGCGTTCATGGACGACAACGTCAGCTATTACGGCTCCGGCCTCATGTCGACGTTCATCGGCAACCACGACGTGCCGCGGAGCATCCACTTCGCCCAGAACACGCCGCTTTGGACCAACATCTGGACCGACGGCAAAGACCGCAACTTCATGAACAAGCCCGGCACCGTCGCCGAGACCGAAGCCTACGAGCGAATGGGCCTGGCGATGGCGGTGCTTTTGACTAACCGCGGCGTGCCCCTCATCTACTACGGCGACGAGATCGGCCTTGCCGGAGCCGGCGATCCCGACAACCGCCGCGCCATGGACTGGAACTCGGCGGGTTACAACGCCGGCCAGAAGTGGCTGCTCGACCGCCACAAGAAGCTCGGCACGGCGCGCAAGGCCCACTCCGCGCTGCGCCGCGGCACCCGCACCACCTTGTCGCTCACCGACGACACCTGGGCCTACAAGATGGTCGACGGCAGCGACACCGTGTACGTGCTTTTGAACCGCAGCGACAGCGCCAAGTCGGTCGGCGGCCTGCCGAGCGGCAGCTACACCGACCAGCTCACCGGCGACACGGTCAGCGGTCCGGCGGCGACGGTGCCGGCGCGCGGGGCGCGGGTGCTCGTACCGTAGCCGGAGTTTTTTACTGAAGAACGGCGGTGCCGGTCAGGCTCTGGCTGGCTAAAAAGCGCGTCCAGGCATGGCGGGCGGCCCACAGGTCGAAGATGACGAAGTGGCCGTCGTCGCCGCCGGGCGCGATGTATTCGTGCAGACCGCCGGTGGCGCGACCGCCGGCGACGTTGTTCTGCACCGGTCCCGTCGTCCAGCGCTGATCGGTGAGGCCAAGGCCCGGGATCTCATAAAAGCGCGGCTCCAGCGGCTGCACCCCGAGCGACAGGGCGAACGCGGCGATGTTGGGCACCGGCGTGTAGTGATCGGTGATGCCCAAGGTCTGGAAGATGCTCTTGGGCGGGTTGCCCGCCGGCGGCTCGCGGAAAAGCAGCGGGCCGTAGTTGCCGGGGTCGGAGGACTCGAAGTACATCTGCAAGAGGTTGAGCATCGGATGCTCGGGCGACGGCGTCTCTTGCAGCAGGCTCTCGACCAGCCCCGCCACGTCGGACGGCTCGGTCTTATTGAGCAGCGATAGGATGAGCACCGCCCCCGCCCCCGACAGCACCCCGGCCTGAATCTTGGGCTCCGCGGCGAGGAACAGCGGCCCGGTGAGCCCGCCCTGCGAGTGCCCGACAAAATAGATGTGCCGCGGATCGAAGCGGATCGGCTGGCCGGTATGCGGCGCCTTGTCGATGCGCATCGACTCGACCAGGCGCACCAGCTGGAAGTCGTCCGCCGCCCCCTGCTTCACGTTGTCGCGGGCGGCCGGCAGGTTGTTGAGGTTGAAGAAGGTGATGTCGGGGTTGTTGCCCGTCGGATCGCGCGGCCCGTGCAGCACCTGGTCGATGCTGATCATCGCCATCCGCACCGGCGGCTGCGGCGCGGCGCCCGGCGCTTCGGGGTGTTCGATGTAGGCGGCGCGAAGGTCCATCGTCTCGCGCATGAACGTCAGGTAGTCGCCGCCGGTGCCGTGGGCGTAGAGGATGACCGGCCAGCCCTCCGGCGGCATCTGGGCGCTGGGGACGGAGACGGCGAAGCGTAGGTTTTCCGTGCGGACGATCTTGGGCTGGCCCCGCTCATCGAGCTCGATCTGACCGCCGTCGGCCCAGTACGGCGGCTCGCCGGCCTGGAAGTTGGGGGAGGCGAACGTCCCCTGGTAGACATCGCACAGACCGTCGTGGTTGCGCAGGTAGCTGAGGTTTTCCGCGGTCGGCGCGGCGACTTTTTCGTACAGCGCGGCGCGCATCTTGAGCATCAGCGAGGTCGCGTTCTGCGTCGTAAAGACCGTCGCCGCGACCACCTCAAGCTCCGGCTGCCGCGCCAGGTACTCGCGCAGCGGCGCGTAGCGCATCCAGGCAGAGCGATACGGCTCCTCCGCGGGGGCCTCGCTCTGCAGCAGCCGATCGAGATCCGGATGCCGCTGCACGCGCCCGCCGGTTCCCGCGCGCACCCCGGAGGTCACGATCGCCGCATACGTCGTCAGCTGCCGCAGCGGCGCGCCGGGAAGCGGCAGCAGCGACAGCCAGTTCGGTCCGATGAAGCGGTTCTCCTCCGCATGGAACTTGATGTTCACCGGCGCCCGGCGGCCGTACGTCGGCGAACCGGCCGCAAGCTCGACGACGAACGCGGTGGCCTCGGCGGCGACGCTGGCTTCCGCGTCCCGCGGCAGCGTCGCCGGATCGAGCGCTCCGGCGAAGCGGAAATACATCGCGGCGCTGGTGCCGGCGCCGGTGAGCTGCCCATCGAGCAGCTCGACGTAGTGGCCGGGCTGCCCATGCGGCCGCGGGAAGCCCTTCAGATCGTAGCCCCGCTGCAGCTCCGCTTCGGTCGGCGCCGCCGGCGAACTGACCGTCCCGGCCGCGGCGCGCAGGCGCAGATCGCTGGGAAACGGCAGGGCGAAAAAATCCGCGTCGACGCTTGCCGCCGGGCTGCCCGGCAGCGCGTGCAGCGCCATGACTCCGGCCGGCTCCGGCGCGGTTCCACAGCCCAGATGCAGCGCTCCCCCCACAAGCCCGACCGCGGCCGCACGACCAAGCGGCGCAAAGAGGCCGCCGCTATAAGCTGCGGAGCGGCGAGCGAAGCGGCGAAAATCAGCAGACGACAGACGCGGCAACGACGACATCGCGGCAACATAGCCAAAGGCCGCGCCGCGCTACAGAAAAACGTCCGGTGCGTCGGACAAAAGCCGGACGCCGGACAGGCCGTAGCGGCATCGCGGCAGATTCTCGACGGGAAATTCGCCCGCAGGTCGGCATGGCGGCTGCATTGCCACGCGGCCATGACCCTTCACTCCGACCTTTCCCATCGTTCTGGCTCCCGCCGCGCCAATTCCATCTTCCACCTGGCGCGGCAACGACTGCCTCGCTGCGTCGCTGGCTTACGGCCGGGTGGATCCGCGCTGCGCCTGGGAGGCGGCGTGCGAAATCTTGCGGCGGCGTGTCTGCTCCTGCTGGCGACGGCGTGCGCGCCCCCGGCGTCCCCAGCGTCCTCTTCGGACCATCCCGATCTCCTCGACCCGATGCAGTACGCGGCGGCGCAGGCGCAGGCGCGGTCGCAGCTGCAGACCCTCTACGGGCCGCAGCTGCGGCTGCGCACCGATGCCCAGCACGGAACGGTGGCGTTCCTCCAGACACCGCCGATCGCTCTGTCCGATGCCTCATCCCTGACCACGGCGCTGACCGACTTTGTCCTTATGTATCGGTCGCTGTACGGGGTGCTGAGCACCGATGATCTCAAGTCGACCGGCAGCAGCGTAGACGCACGCGGCATGACGCACGTGCGCCTTGTGCAAGTGGTGGACGGCGTCCCGCTGTGGGGGAGCGTGCTGGTCGGCCACCTCGACAGCCGCGGCCTGCTGGTCGGCATGCACGCTCGCCTCATCGGGCTGCACCTGTGGCCGAGCGAGCTCAGTACGCCGACGCTCTCGTCCGCCGATGCGCGGCAGCAGGCGCTGGCCGGGCTGCGCCGCGAATTTTCGTCGCTCAGCGTCACCGCCGACACGCCGAGCCTGTACTACCTGCCGGGCGATCAGCGGCTGCTTCTGGTCTACCGCGTCGAGGTGTCCGGCCAGATCGGCGATGTACCGGTGCGGCTGACCTTGTTTCTCAGCGCCCACACCGGGGAGCTCGTGCGCTATGAGGATCGCGTGGCGCGAGTCGATGTCACCGTACCCGCGCTGGGCCGCGGCCGCGGCGTTCTTGGCGATGCCTACACGCTGGCCTTGAGCCGGCGCGGGGCGACCTACTCGATGCAAGATCCGACGCGCGGCAAGCAGCGCACCACCGCCGTCCGCAGCGGCGAGCAGCTCCCCGGCAAGACCGTGACGAGCAAAGATCCCGACGCCTGGGATGCCGCTGGCCAGTCGGTCGATGTACACGCCCATCTGCAGACGCTGTGGGATTATTTTGCGGCGCGCCACCAGCGCTATGGCTGGGACGGCAAAGGCGGCGGCATCGTCGCCGTGACGCATCTTGGGGTGCAGGCGCCGCTGGCCCTTTTTGATGGCGAGCGGCTGCTGTTCGGCGATGGCGACGGCGAAGTCCTGCGGCCGGCGGGGACGGCGCTCGACGTAGTGGCGCATGAATACGGCCATGCGCTTTCGCGCAGCACGGCCGACCTGGCGAGCACCGGGGAGAGCGGCGCCCTCGATGAAGGGCTAGCCGATCTGTGGGGCTGCCTGGTCGAGCAGACCATGGAGCCGATGCGCGGCAACTGGACCCTGGGCGAGCGACTGTTCGGCCAAAACCTCGACCCGCGCCGCGACACGGGTGAGCCGCTTTTGGCGCTGCGCGATCTGGCGCAGCCGCAGCGCACCGGCCAGGCCCAGTCGCTCGCCGAGTATGAGCCGGAGCCGACAGGGAGCCTGGCGCTTTTGAACCCGCGCACCTTGCTGGTCCGCGATGCCCGCCACCACAACGCCGGCATCGCCGCCCACGCCGGCTATCTCCTCGCACAGCGCATCGGCGTCGAGCCTACCGCCGCCATCGTCTACCGCGCCCTCACCACCTACCTGCACCGCTACGCCGGATTCGCCGATGCGCTGGACGCCATGGCGGCCGCGGCGCGCGACCTCTATGGCGAAGGTGGGCAAGCGGCGGCCGTTACGGCCAGCTGGGCGGAGGTCGGGGTCAGCGGGCTGTCACCTTGAGCTCGGGCTGAGCTCGGGCTTGCCAGGGTGCGCAGATGGAGTGAAAATGTTTTTGTAATCATGCGTACATTGAATTACTCCATGACCCTGATCGAGCTACTGCAAGAGCGGGCCTATACCGACGCACAGCTCAAAGCGCACCCCCTGACTACTCAGCTGGCCTCTGACTACGATGCGCTGCACGCGGCGTGGCTCAAGGTGATGGAGCAGGAGATCAAGCTGGCGGAGGCTGTGGTGACGGCCGATGCCATGATCCGGTTCACCGATGCACGGCTGGATCAGCTGCTGACGGCGATCGTCAACAGCGTCCTGGTCGTGGTGGGCAATGACCGCAGCGCTCCGCTTTATGTCAGGCTGCTCGGCAACCAGCGCCCGAGCGACGCCAAGCGACCGGTGCTCGGGGAGCAGCTGGAGCTTATGCGCTCGTGGGTGGGAACGCTCGGCGAGTGCGAGTCGCCCGGCCTGCAGCGTCACGCCAGCGAGCTCGCGACCGCCATCGCCCACGCCGACCGCGCCCTGGCCGATCAGCAGGCCGCCGATCGCGCCCTGACGGCTTTTTCCGAGAGCGGGGAGCGCAAGGCCTTCATCGACGGGTTCAGCGCCCTGCGCCAGGCGACCCACGCCAAGCTGCAGACGCTTATCGATCAAGACCCGACGCTGCCGGAAGACTTCGCGGAGCAGTTCTTCCCGAGTAGCGAGCGCACGCGGACCCCGACCTTGGCCGGGGTCGAGGCGAACATCCGCCGGCTGGAAAACCAGCTCGCCAAGCAGCGGGCCATCCACAAAGATCTCCAAGCCAAGCGCGAGGCGCGCGACAAAGCGCGGGCCGAGGCGACCCAGCGCGCCCTACGGGCCGAGCTCTCGATCTTGGAAAAAGAGCACGCCGAGCGTCAGCTGCGGATCGATGCCCTGCACGCGCGGCTCGGGACGGAGTAGCGCGCCGGCTTTAGTAATTGCCTTCGAAGCTGACGTTGGCCCCAAGTCCCGGGCCGACGATGCCTGAGCCGTGCAGGCGGTAGGTGGCGTTGCTGACGTTTTCCAGCGTAGCGGTAAGGTACATGCGGCGCGACACACGCAGCGACGTGCGGCCCGAGATGACGAGGTAGCCCGGGGTCTCGGTGCACACGCGCTGGGTGGGCAGGCAGATCGTGCTGTCGTAAAGGTCTTGGGAGGACAGCCGGGTCTGCGGCGCAGCCCAGCGCAGCCCGACCTCAAGGAAGCTCAACACGCTGCGCGGCCGCCGCAGCTGGATCGCGCCAAGACCATAAAGCGGCGGTACGCGCCACAGCGGCTCGGTGCGGGCCGGCCCCTGCGGATCGGCCTGCCGGTTGACCGTGCCGTGGGTGTAGTTCACCGCTCCCAGGATCGAAATCCCCGCCAGCAGGTAGACGCGGGCGCTCGCTTCGACCGAGTGGAGCACGGCGTTTGGTTCGCTGCGCCGGGTGAGGAAGCGATCGATGCAGCTGCCATCCGGAGCAAGCCGGCACGGCTGGCCGGAGAGCACCACCGGAACGACGGCGAGCGGGCTGTCAAGGTAGGTGAAGGCATAGGTAGCGCTGCCTTCGACTCGCTGGTAGGCGACGCGGAAGCTGCCCTCGGCGGAGTAGGCGCTCTCGGAGCGCAGGGTCTCTTGGGTCGGCAGGAGCAGCCCGGGCCGGCCGACATCGAGCCGCGCATAGTCATCCAGGTTGGGTGGCCGCGAGCTTGTCATAAAGCCCGCAGCCAGCGCCAGGCCGGCGAAATAGAACGGCAGTGCCAGGACCGCGTAGTACAAGGGCATGCTGATCCACTGCGTGGGGTCGGTCAGCAGGTTGAACGGATCGAAGGGAATTTGCTGCATCAGCCAGAAGCAGACGACTGTCGCGATGCCGAACGCCGCGCACAGCCAGGCCAGCGCGCGGCGGAGCGTCGGGACCGGCGCATGGAACGGGTGACAAGACATGCGACCGAGCATACTACGGCGCGTCGGCACCGGGCTCGCCGTCGAGCGACTCCATCGACGGGTGCAGCTCGATTGTGTGGCGCGAGCGCAGGGTCGTGGGCAGATTCGCGAACGCGTCCGCCAGTCGTGCGATGCGGAGCTCGCCGAGGACGTCCTCGCGCACGGTCTCGAGCGGCAACGTCCCGGCGGCGTGGCGCTCGAGCACGCGCACCACCACCCAGCCGTGGCCGTCGTCGATCTCGGCCGCGACCGCGCCGAGCTTCGCGCTGCGCAGGGCCTTGGCCAGCGGCTTG
>CALFML010000344.1 GCA_937879845.1 uncultured Myxococcales bacterium | reverse complement strand
GGCGAGAACATGCGTGTGCTCGAGTGGATGCTGGGTCGCCTGGAGAGCCGTGCCGGCGGCGTCGAGAACGTGTTCGGGGTCAGCCCACGCTACGAAGACCTGCGCTGGCAGGGCCTGCCCTTCACGCAGGCGCAATTCGAGACCGTCATCGGCATCGACCGTGCGGCCTGGCAGGAGGAGCTGAAGCTGCATGACGCGCTCTTCGCGCAGCTGTCTCATCACCTGCCGGCCCAGCTGCCTGCCACCAAGGCGCTGATCGAGAAGCGGCTGGCGGCCTAGCGCCGTCTCGTGCCGCGTTCGAGCCGAGAGCCTGCGCGCATCCGGCGCTGCCGGACCGCCGCACGAACGCCCTCGAGGGGGCGCGATCGCCAGCGGGCGTGGAGGTCCGATTGACACGCCTGCAGTTGCTCTCTGACCTGCACCTCGAGACCGAGAACTTCGAGCCAGAGCCGCTGGCCGGCGCCGAGTTGCTGGTGCTCGCGGGCGACATCGACGCCACCTGGGCCGCCTACTCGCGCTTCGCCGGCTGGCCGGTGCCCGTGTTCGTCGTGCCGGGCAACCACGAGTTCGACGGGCGCGACATCGGCCGTGCGTTGCCAGCCTTCCAGGCCCTGTGCCGGCGCCTCGGCTTCACCTTGCTGCACCGCGAGACGGCGCTCTTCACGGCCGCCGACGGAAGGCGCTTGCGTCTCGTGGGCACGCCGCGCTGGAGCGATTTCGACCTCTACGGCCCCGAGCACGAGATGTTCCGCCAGACCTTCCGTCGCTTCATCGAGCAGGAGATGGAGCCGAACGTCGATCGCTGGCTGGAGCAGCACGATATCGAGCCGGAGTTCTGGCTCAAGGCCGGCGAGTCGCCCTATAAGACCTCTGGGCTGCCGTCGGATATGCCGCCGTTCTGCGCCATCGGCGCGGGGGCAGCGACGCCGCGTACCGGAGTCTGTCCGGACAAGCCCGGGTGCTAGAGATGGTGACGCTCGCGGACATAGAAGCGGCCCGCCGCCGCATCGCCCAAGCGGTGCGGCTGACGCCGATGCTGCGCCTGGGTCCGGCCCGCAAGCCGCTTGTCAGCGCGGGCGAGGTCTGGCTCAAGCTCGAGAGCGTACAAGTCACCGGCTCTTTCAAGGTCCGCGGAGCGATAAACACGGTGACGACGATGCCGGCGGAGGCGCTGCGGCGCGGGCTGGTCACGGCGAGCGGCGGCAACCACGGGCTCGGGGTCGCCTATGCCGGCTACGTGACCAAGACTCCGACCACGGTCTTTTTGCCGCGCAGCACGCCGCCGGCCAAGGCCGACAAGCTGCGCAGCTGGGGCGCCACCGTGGTCTGGGAAGGCGAGGTCTGGGACGACGCCAACCTGGCCGCCCTGGGCGCGGCGGAGCGCGACGGCGCCGTCTACGTGCATCCGTTCGCCGACCCCCAGGTCATCGCCGGGCAAGGAACGCTGGGTCTGGAGATAGTCGAGCAGGCGCCGGAGCTCGATGTACTTTTGGTGGCGATCGGCGGCGGCGGACTGATAAGCGGGGTGGCGGTTGCCGCGCACGCCCGCAATCCCCGCCTGCGCATCATCGGCGTCGAGCCCGTCGGGGCGCCGACCCTGCACGCCAGCCTGCAAGCGGGTCGGGTGATCGAGCTCCCTAGCATCAGCACCGCGGCCGGGACGTTGGCGCCGCGAAAGAGCGCGCCGATAAACCTCGATCTGGTGCGCGAGCATGTCGCGGAGATCGTGCTGGTGAGCGATGAACAGATGCGCGCCGCGGCGCAGTGGCTTTTTTTGGAGTGCGGCATCGCGGCCGAGCTCTCCGGCGCCGCCGCCGTCGCCGCGCTCCTGTCCGAGCGCGTCCGCATCGCCGCCGGTGAGCGCGTCTGCGCCATCGTCTGCGGTGCCGGCGCAGACGGATTCTGAGCCGTCCTCCTTCCGCTCCGATCTCCCGGCGCCGCGGTGTGCGTTCCGCGAATCGCATCTCGCAAACAACACCCAGCGGACTAACTCCGCGTCGTTACTGCCGATTCACACCCCGTCGCTGAGTGTGATGTATGTCCGGTGTCCTCCGGAGTACAATCAGGCAATGAAAAACCCTGAACTAGCCTCCAGTAGATCCTCCTTAAGACCTCTTGTCTCGGCTCTGCTCTGCGGGTTCCTGTTTGGCGCCGCGGCAGCAACCGGGGTTCCCGGCTGCAGCAGCGGCACGATCGGCGGCAACGCCACAAACGACGGCGGCGGCAGCGGCGGCGATGACGGCGGCACCGGCGGCGGCGACGGCGGCCAGAGCGCCTACTGCATGGGCAACGGTCCACCGATCCTGGTCGGCGACACCGGTGGCAGCGGCGGCCGCTGCAGCGGCGATGTCGCGGCATCGGCCTTCCGCTTCGGACTTTGCACCTGTCAGGGTCTGTCTTCCGGCGCGGCGATTACCGTGGACTCCTTTGACAGCACGCGGCCCGGCGTGATGACCCTGGGCACCGGCGGCTCGATGGGCTGCGACGCCGACGTGAACGTCAGCAACATGCTGTCGGTCGGCGGCAACCTGATCGTGTCCGGATCGGTGACGGTGAGCAGTCCAATGGTGATTGGGGTGGATGCGCAGGTCGGCGCGACGCTGTCCGGTGATCAGAGCATCACCATCGGCCGCAACGCGCAGGTCGGCAGCGATGTGAAGTGCAACAACGGCACGCTGACGATCCCAGGCTCTTTGACCTATCCGACCGGCAAGACTCTGACGGCGAAGAACACGGCCATCGGCTCGATCGTGCGCGCGCCGGTCACGGTGGCCCCGCCGTGCGACTGCGGCGCCGGCAATACGTACGACATCGCCGCGTATGTCGAGCAGCGGCGAAACAGCAACGACAACCAGGCGATTGGGCTGGATCCGGCGCTGCTCACGAACTTCTCCGGAGATCAGACCCTGAACCTCACCTGCGGGCGGTTCTTTTTGAACCGCATCGGCGGCAGCGGCAAGGTGAACCTGAACGTCTCGGGCCGGACGGCGCTGTTTGTCGGCGGCGATGTCAACCTGACCGATGCGTTCTCGGTCACGCTGACGGCGGGCGGCGAGCTCGATCTGTTCATCAACGGCGGACTCACAAGCTCCGCGCCGCTCAACTTCGGCAACAAGGACGCGCCGGCGCGCGTGCGCCTGTACATGGGCGGCTCACGCAACATCAACCTGTCGGCCGGCAGCGTGCTCGGCGGCAACGTCTACGCGCCGGACTCGTCGCTGGTGACCTCCGGTTCGCTGGATGTCTACGGCTCGGTGTTCGTGCGCTCGTTTAACCCCAGCGCCGCGGTCAAGATCCACCACGATATCGCCATCCTCAACGCCTCCCAGTCGTGCAACACGCCGACCGGTGGTGGCGGAGGCACGCCGCCGCCGCCGCCGCCCACCTGCTCGCGCTGCCAGGACTGCGGCGGCCAGGCCTGCAAAGGCGGCCAGTGCGGCGGCGCCTGCACCGGTCAGGAAGACTGCTGCTCTCCGCTGTCCTGCCGCGCCGGCAAGTGCGTCTACGACATCGGCTAATCCCCATCATCCGGCCGTGCCGCGCCGCGCCGGCGCGGTGAGCCCGGCCGGAATCTAAATCCCAAGAACCAGCAGGATCATGCGCCGCGGCTACCGGCCGGTTGCTTTGGCCAGACGCTCGGCGTTGTCGCGGGTGTTGTAGATGTCGATGGCCGACTTGCCTTCGGCCGCGCGCTCCATCCGTTCGCGGATCTCCACCGTCAGCTGATTGTTGCGCTGCACCGCCGGGCGCGCCTCCATCGCCGCATACCAGCGGTGAAAGCCCGGGAACTCTTCCGCCGTGATGCCGCGATCCTTGTGCCCGCGCGTCCACGGGTACGTCGCCATATCGGCGATGGAGTACTCATCGCCGCCGAGCCATGCCTGGGTGCGCAGCCGGTTGTCGAGCACGTGAAAGATGCGCAGGACTTCGTTGTTGTAGCGGTCGCGCGAGTATTGGACGTTTTCGCCCTTGTAGTTGTTGAAGTGACTGGACTGGCCAATCATCGGGCCGACGTGGGCGATCTGAAACGCCAGCCACTGCAGGACCTCGTAGCGCTGGCGCTGATCCGGCGGCAGGAACTTGCCGGTCTTCTCCGCCAGGTACACAAGAATCGCTCCCGACTCCATCATGGAGTAAGAGCCGCCCGGTCCTTCGGTGTCGACGATCGAGGGAATCTTGTTGTTGGGATTGATCTTGATATGTTCGGGACTAAACTGCTCGCCGAGGCGGATGTTGACATCGATATGCTGCCAGGGGAGTCCGGTCTCCTCCAGCATGATCATGACTTTCTGACCGTTGGGAGTAGGCGCTGAGTGAAGTTCGATCATTGGGAGCCTCTTGGGTTCAAAGCGGTCATCGTAACAGAGCGGCAAGTCCCGCGGACACGCCGATCTTAGAACAACTGGAGCTGATCGCCAGTCCGCGGCGGCGGCGGCGGGCGGCAGAATGATGAGGCCTGCGGGGGTTCATCGGTCGGGAAGCTCGTGGCCAGACCAAGCCGCTCGCAGCTTGCTTGGAAAAGCGCCCGCACCGATTCCGCATAGGGGCCGTTGCCCTCATGTCGCTCGCCGAACTCTGAGCTGTTTAGCTTGCCGCCGCGCGCCTCGCGCACCCGCGCCAAGATGCGCTCGGCCCGCAGCGGCAGGTTCTCGCGCAGCCGCTCCGTAAACACCTGGCGCACCGAGCCGGGCAGGCGGAGGAAGGTCGTGGCGGCATACTGCGCTCCGGCCGCCGCGGCCGCCGCCAGGAGCTTGGGAATGTCCTCATCGCTCAACCCCGGAATGAGCGGCGCGACACTGACTCCCACCCGCAGGCCCGCCGCCGCCAGCTTTTCGACCGTGCGCATGCGCCGCTGCGGCGTCGCGACGTAGGGCTCGATGGCCCGCGCCCGCGCCGGATCCCAGATCGGGATGCTCAGCGTAACAGACAGCCGCGCCACCCGGTGCAGCTCGGTCAGCACGTCGAGGTCGCGCTCGATGAGCGGCGCCTTGGTGATGATCGCCACCGGGTTGCGATATTCGGCGCAGACCGCCAGGCAGGCGCGGGTCAGCCGGTAGCTCGCCTCCAGCGGCTGATAACAGTCGGTCACGCCGCTGAACATAAGGAGCTCGCCGCGCCACGACGGGCGCTCGAACGCCTGGCGCAGAAGCGCGGGGGCGTCGGGCTTGACGACGATCTTGCGCTCGAAGTCGGTGCCGGCGCCAAACGACAGGTACTCATGCGTGGGGCGGGCGTAGCAGTAGGCGCAGCCGTGGATGCAGCCGCGGTAGGGATTCACGCTGTGGCTGAAGCCGATGTCCGGGCTGTCGTTGTGCGAAAGAATCTGGCGGCTGTGATCCTCGAAGACCTCCAGGCGGGCCAGGGGAACTTCCTCGAGGTAGCTGACCTCTGTGGACT
Source organism: uncultured Myxococcales bacterium (assembly GCA_937879845.1). GTDB lineage: Bacteria > Myxococcota_A > Polyangia > Palsa-1104 > JAEUJZ01 > CALFML01. The sequence continues at coordinate 9,594 of CALFML010000344.1, read as the reverse complement.
GCCAGGGGTTGGGAGGATTGCTCACCGGTTTGACGGACATGCGTTCTGATACATCGGAACGGATGTTCAGTCAAATCAGGAGGCTTGCCGGCGTCGTCAGTCCGACCCCGCAAGACCCTGCGGCCCGGATGTGGAGACTCTAGATGAGCAGCTGCAGCCGGCGGCGGCACTCGTGGATGAGATCTTGCTCGGGGCCGGAGGCTTGTCCCAGGTACTGAAAGAGCGTCAGCAGCGCCCGCCGGGCTCCGTCGTCGCGGTGGCGGCGGTCGCGCTGAATCAGGGTGAGCAGGTTCTCCAGCGCCTCGGCGAGCCGGCCGCTGCGGGCGTGCGCCGCGGCAACGATATAGCGCGCCGCCGAATCGCCTTCGTTTTGCTGCAGGCGGGCCTGGGCCGCCTCCGCGCCGCCCTCTTCATCCCCGGCTTGAAAAAACGCCAGCACCTGTCCGAGCAGCTCGGCGCGTTCGCTGTCCGGGCTGCGGGGATCGACCCGGCCTAGGAGCTCGGGCACCTCGGCGTAGCGCTGCGGTCCCTGGCCTAGGAGCGACTCGGCAAGCAGCACCTGGGCGCGCGCCAGCCGATTGCCGTCGAGCGCCTGCTCCCCGGCACACAGCGGCCGGAGCAGCGCTTCCGCCGCCGCCGCTTGCCGGCTGCCGAGAAGCTTGGCGGCCTCCAGAAGCTCCGCCTCCCCCCGCGCCGGCACGAGCGCCGCGAGAAAGCCGCCGAGAAACTTGGCATCGCGCGCGCCGACGAACTCGTTTACCACCCGCCCTTTATGAAACGCCTTGACGGCGGGAATCCCAGAGATGCGAAACTGCTGCGCCAGCGCTGGCTCGACGTCGGTGTTGACCTTGGCCAGCAGGATCTTGCCCGCCAGAGTCTGCACCGCCTGCTCCAGCGCCGGTCCGAGCGTGCGGCACGGTCCGCACCACGGCGCCCAGAAATCCACCAGGACCGGCAGCTCGTGCGAGCGCTCAATGACCCGCTGTTGGAAGTCGGCGGTGGAAACATCGAAGATAAGGTCTGTCGGGGTCGTGTCCATGCCTGCTTACATAGCATGATCGGCGCTTTATTCGCGCCGCCGATAGTCCGTGGCAGACGGGCGCAGCCGATGCGGCGGCGATGCAAAGACAGATCAGGTCTGGGCGTGCGCGATGACCTGCGGACTTGACCCTTTGTGCGCGACCGCGTACAGGAGCTTGGCCATGGCCTCCGCGGAGCTTACGACGAGCGAGGCGAAAAATCGCAGCGTATCGTCGCCATATTCCAGCTCTTTGGCCGGCAGGGTGATGCGGAAGTAGACCTCGCTCTTATCCGTATTGAGGATCCACGCGCCCATATACGAGCGCGCGTTGAGGATCGTCAGCGACTCGCCGATCGCCGGGTAGCGCTCACCCGGAACGGTGAACGGCAGCGTCACCGCCATCGTCACCATGCCGCGATCCGGCCGCGGGATGAACACGAGCGGCACGTCCGTATCCATCACCCGCGTCAGCACTGCCACCTGCGCGACCTCGTCGTTGAAGCGGTAGGGCACGCTCAGGCGATCGGCCCAGCTCTTCAGGTTCGGGTAGGTCAGGGTGAAGCGGAGCGACATCGGCAGGGGTCCCCGCCTATCTTACCGCATCGCCGGCCTCTCCGGCTACCGGGACGATATCGACGCTGGCCGTCCGCTGGCGGCTTTGGTGATGACAGACTTTTTGGGGGACCGACCGCGGACAGCGTCCGCACCGGTTCAAGGCCGGGTCGGCGCGGGGAGCGGGACCGGCGCGGGGCTTGGCCGCGGCGCCGGGCTTGGCGCAATCGGCGGAGCCTGCGAAGCCGCCGCGGCGCGCAGAGCGGTGCCGAACTCGGTCGTGGTTCCTACCGGTTCCAGCGGTGGGTACTTGTGGGAGTAAAACCACCACCAGACAAAGGACGGGCGCTGCGGAACGAAGCGGTACTCATGCAGATCCGGACCTTGGGACTCCTCATCGAGCCGCACGAGCAGGAAGTTATCGTACGCGTAAGCCGGGTGATGCAGAAGGAGCTCCTGCAGCTTGCGCCCTTCCGCCGCCGGCAGCTGCTTCTGCGTCAGCAGCACGAGGTCCGGATGCTGCCGCCGCACGCCCTCCAGCTGCGCCAGCGTGCCGATCTCTCCCCACGGCGAGACGCCGTAGCTGCGATCGAAGTAGTACGTGAACTCCAAGCGGTAGGGCAGGTTATAGAAGACGGCAAAATAGGACTGCGGGGTGTGCTGCGCCGCCGCGCGGGCGAACATCAGCTTGGAATAGTCCGGATTGTAACCTTTGAAGCCGTGCGTTCCCATGAGCTCGCGGCTCTCGATCAGGTTGTGCAGGGCGCGCGGCACGATCATCGCGAAGTAGGCCGCGGCCAGCGCAAAGGAGGCCACCACAGCGACGCGGGCGCCGCGGGTGCGGGCAAGGAACCGGTACAGCTCATCGACCAGATCCGTCACCGCCAGGGCGAAGAACGCCGAATAATAAAACACCCGATAAAGGTGAATCGAAGAGCCGCGGCGGAATAGGACGATGTAGATCGTATTGATAAGGAAGAACAGCAGCACCGCCTGATCACGCGGCCGCGTCCGTCCGCGCCCAAGGCGGATGAGAAACAGCAGCAGCCACACCGCTCCTATCGCCACAAGCGGCATCCCGTAAAGCAGGGTGAGCCACAGCCGGTGCTGCGCTATCACCCACGCCCAGTCGGCGCTGCTGCGCTCGCGGAACGAGGCGAAGAAATCGCCGAGCATGCCGATCTTCCACGTGAATACGAAGTGGAAGGCCATCGCCGCCGACGTACTTATAAAGGTCCAGAAGAACCAGGCCGCCGCGGCGTTCCAGCCCGCCGGTGCGGGTCCGCCAAGGCGCAGCTCCCGCCCGCGGCGGGTCGTGAGAAAGTACAGAATGTAGAGGCCGTGAAAGAACGCCTGGAAGTACGCCTCCCACATGAGCAGGCCGCCTACGATGAGCGCGGCGCAGCCGATCACAAGCTCACGCCGCGACGGCGCTTGCAGGTAGCGCAGGAATGCGTGCACCGCGATGAGCGAGCAGGCCATCTCCAGCATCATCGGATCCGACAGCACGCTGAAGCTGCAGATCACCGGCAGGGCGACGTAGACGGCGCAGGCGAGCAGCGCCGCCCCGTCCGAAAAGAACCGCCGCACGAGCGCGAACAGCGCTAGGAGCAGCGGCACGCCGCCCAGGACCGCGACGCCGCGCACCACCCACTCGGACTCGCCCAGGAGCGCCATGAACGGCACCAGCACGTGGTGGTAGCCGATCGGATGATGGAGGTAGAACGACTGCGGCTCCGGCGGCTGCGAGAACCCGTTCCACGTCGCCGGGGTGACGATGTGATAGCGCAGAGTCATGCGCGCGCGCTGGGCGTAGGTCGCGCCGTGGTAGCCGTGATGTCCCCACAGAAACGGCCCGGCGATTCCGAACGACGAGTAGGCAAGATAAATGCCGATGATCAGCGCCAGGAGCGAGCGGACGATCCGCTGCCGCCGCGGGGAGCTCGACGACCTGGCGCTGGCCCCTTCCTGCCGCGCCTCCGCTTGGGTCTGAGGGTCGGGCGGGACAGGCGAACCAAGGGAGTCCGGCCGGCGATCCGGACTGGCGTTGAGGTCGAGCGTACGATCCATGAGCAGCGAAGCGACGTTACCGCGAGCGGCCGTCTCTATGCCACAGCTTACCGGTCACAAGGGCCACGCAGCTTGAATCGCTGGGTTTTTCCCGTCGCGGTCTTTGGCAGCTCCGGGACAAACTCGATCCAGCGCGGGTACTTATAGGGCGCAAGCTGCGCCTTGGCCAAGGCTTTGAGCTCGGCGCTGAGCTCGGATCCGGCGGCGGCAGGATCGATAAGGACGACGAACGCCTGGGGCTTGATGAGGCCTTCCGGGTCGGCGCGGCCGACCACGGCGACCTCGCGCACCGCCTTGTGCGCGGCGAGCACCGACTCGATCTCAAAGGGCGAGACCCAGATGCCGCCGACCTTGAGCATGTCGTCTACGCGGCCGCAGTAGGTGAAGTAGCCGTCGCGGTCGCGGAGATAGCGGTCGCCGGTGCGGGTCCACGGACCGTGGAAGGTGCAAAGGGTCCGCTCGCGCTGGCGGGAATAGCCGCTGCAGCTGGAGGGGCCGCGCACCCACAGCGCGCCTTGGACGCCGTCGGCGGCGGGCTCACCGCGGTCGTCGATGAGCTTGCACTCATAGCCGGGCACCGGCTGGCCGGTGGTGCCGTAGCGCACGCTGCCCGGCCGGTTGCTGAGGAAAATATGCAGCATCTCCGTCGAGCCGATGCCGTCGAGGATGTCGCTGCCGAAGCGCTCCCGCCAGCGCTCGCCAAGATGCCGCGGCAGCGCTTCCCCGGCCGAGATGCTCAGCCGCAGAGACGGCGAGCCCGGTGCGTCTTTGAGCTCCGGGTCCGCTAGCATGGACGCGAACAAGGTCGGCACGCCGCAGAAGATTGTCGGCTTTTGCGCCGCCAGCACGCGCATGACCGCCGCCGGCGTCGGCCGCCCCGAAAGCAGCACGGAGCTCGCGCCGACATAGAGCGGCAGCGTCAGCGCGTTGCCCAGCCCGTAGGCGAAAAACAGCTTCGCGGCGGAGAAGATCACGTCCTCAGGTTGCAGCGCCAAGACGCCGCAGCCGTACAGCGCAGCCGTCGGCACCAGATTCCCATGCAAGTGCACCGCCGCTTTGGGCGTCCCGGTCGAGCCCGAGGTATAAAGCCAGAACGCCGCGTCATCGCAGCTGGTCGCCGCTACCGCAGGATCCGCCGGCGCCGCGGCGAGAAGCTCTGCGAGCTGCGGGCAAGCGGGAACCGCTCCGGACTCGTCCGCCGGGCCGGCCACCACCACATGGCGTAGCTGCGGCAGCATCCCCGCCGCCACAAGCGGCGCGAACTTCGGGTACAGGGCCGCGCTGACGACCAGCACGCGGGCCCGCGTATCGCTGAGCAGGAACTGATAGTCGGCGGTGGTCAGCAGCGTGCTCACCGGCACCGGCACCGCGCCGAGCTTCATCGCGCCGAAAAAAACCGTGGGAAAGTCGATCGTATCAAGGAGGCACAGAAGCACCCGCTGCTCCTGCTCCAGACCCAGGGCGCGCAGGGCGCCCGCCGCGCGGTCCGTGCGCGCCGCCAGGTCGCCATAGGAGTAGGCGCCCTGCTCATCGCGGATGGCGATGCGGGCGCCGCGTCCGGCCAGCACGTGCCGGTCGATCAGATCCACCGCAGCGTTGTAATCCCGCGGAATCGTCACCCGCGGCGGCGAGACCGAGAAGTCAACGACCGAGAACTCATGCGCAGCGGCCATGCGCCATGCTACCGCGTCCGCCGGCTCGGCTGCAGCCCTTCATCGCAGCGGGCGGACCGTGCGGCCCGGCCGGTACTACCAAGTCAGATGCCGCAGTCCACGTTCTTGCGCGCCAGGGCGATGCGGCTCTCATCGCTTAGCAGCTCCGCCTCCGCCAGGAGGAAGCGGAACACGGCGTTGGCCAGGACTTTCTCTTTGCGTTCGTTCCACAGCCATACGGCCCAGTTGCAGGCCTCGCGGTGCATCGGCACCCAAGCCAGCCGCCGGACTGCGAGGCCGCCGAGCTTGCACACGCGGTGGTAGCGGATGCGCAGGGCGGCCCACTCGCGCCACTCATCGGTGATGGGAAGGATGCGCTTATTGCCGACGCGATCATGCAGGGCGTCGCAGGTCTGTTCGATCTCTTCTAGGAGCTGGGTGCGCACCGCCTGCGCCGCGGCGGCGCCCGTCTGCGTCGCCTGCGGATCGTCGGGACCGTCGCCGAGCAGCCGGCCGACCGGCAGACCGGACTCGCGTAAAATCGCGCTGAGCGCCGCCGCGACCTGGGTCCGCAGCGTCTGCAGCGCGGCGTCCGGGCCGCTGTGGCCAAGGCTCAGCGCGCGCACCGTCACATGGCGCACGGTCTCCGGGTTGCGGAGGGCGGCATCCCAGCTGCCGCAGACGCGGACGAGCTGGTCTTGGGTGAGCGTGCTCACCGGCTGCCGCAGCACCGCCGCCAGCTGAGCGAGCGCCGAGCTCAGGCTCACCACCTCCTCCGCGCGCCGCGGCGCCGCCGAAGAGGCCCCCGCAACCGGCTGCGGCTCGCTCGGCAGCGCCTTTTGCAAAAGCGGCCAGGTCGCCTGGCGGTACGGCGCCCACAGCCAGCGCAGGTAAAGGCCGGCGTCGCTCGGCGGATTCAGCGACGGCTCATCGGTGATGACGAAGCGATCGGCGCAGGCGCGCAGGAAGCGGGTCAGCCGCGAGCGCGGCCGCAGGATGGTCGCCGCCGCGCTCACCTGCGCCCAGTCGCCGCGCGCTACCGCATCGACGCTCAGCCACTCGCCGGCAAGCTCCAGCGCCCACCGCGGACAGGCCGCCGGATCCAGATGAAAGGCCGACTCCAGAAACTCCCGCGCGGTATCGAGCTCCCCCCGCCGGGCGGCGGCAAGCCCGAGCGCCACCACCGCGGCCCCGCGCATTTTCTTTAGACCGTTGAGCTTGCGGTTGAAAAACTGCAGCGCCGGATCTGCGCCGCCTTCCGGAGGCAGCGGGCGGCGCAGCATCGCCCAGGCCGCGACGACCAGCGCCGCCCCGCGCCGATCCCCCTGAAAGCGCACAAGACACAGAAACGAGGCGTAGTACGCCGTCCGCAAAAGCCCGAGCGGCAAGAGGCAGAGCCGCACGATCGGCCACGGGAACAGCACCGCAATCGCGCCCAGCAGCTTGGGAATCACCGCCAGCTCGCCGGATAGGAGCTGCACGGTCCACAGGATCAGCAAGCCCCCGAGGAACATCCACAAGAGCACCGCCAGACCGACGCCCAGGCTGCTGCCCTGCGGCGGCGGCTGCTGCCTGCGGTCGCGGGTGGCCGCCCAGTAGATGAGCCAGATGATGATACCGAGCGCGCCGACGCTCAACGTCGCACTCCGAAGCCCAGCGCGGCGCGGGCCGTGGGCCAGGCGGGCGGACCCGGCGGCGGCGCCGCGGTTTGTCCGGAGTCTTCCGCGTCGCCGCCGGAGGTATCGACGATGCCGGCGGTCGCCACTGCGGCCGCTGGGGTGGACGATGCCTCCGCGCTGGACGCAGCCGGCAAGCTGGCCGCCGCGGCATCCGCCGGCAGCTGCGCCCACAGCTCATGCAGGAGCCGCCGCTGCGGATCGCGCAGCTCCGCCATCGCCTGGCGAACCGCATCGGCGGTGCGCGGCATCGGACCGAGCGGCGTCGGGTAGCTGCGCGCCGCCTCCATCTGCAGCTCGAGCATCGCCAGGAGCTTCTGGCCTTCCCGCTCCAGGTCGGCGCGGCTGCAGTCGGGGCGCAGCCCGAGGATGTAAAACGGATTTTCGCTGAAGCGCTGGCCGGTCATCGCAAGGCGCTAGCGTACTCCCGAGTCGTAACCCTGGCGACGCAGCTCCGGATCGGTGGGCAGGAGCTTCCACAGCTTCTCGACGGTATCGCGCAGCGCCAGCTTGTCGCCGGCGACCAGCGCCTGCTGCCCTTTTTGCACCAGCGTCTGCGCCTTGGCCTGATCGCTGGCCTTTTCGAGGTTGGTGCAGACCCACTCGAACTCGGACTCCCAGACGCTCGGGTCGCGGTAGTAGGCGGCGTTGCCGAGCTCGGTGCACAGGCGCAGCTGGCGCTGCAGCTCGCTGACGTTGCGGCTCTGGCGCGCCTGATCGAAGGCGGCGGAGACCTCGGCGAACAGGCGCTGCTCCGCCGGGGTGCCGAACTGCGCGATGTAGGTGCCGGCGAAGGACAGCCGGCGCGCCGCTTTTTCGTTCAGCTCCGGCCAGTGCTTGGCCGCTTCCAGCTCTTCCAGCTGCGCATCGAGCTCCAAGAGCGAGCGCCGCGCCTTCTGCCCCGCATCGGCATCGCCGCCCTTGGCCGCCTCGACGTCGCGCGTAAGCTCGGCCAGCGTCTGTTCGGGGCGGGCCAGGTGCGCGACGGCCTTGGCCTGGCCTTGGCGGAAGGCGCTCGTGCGCAGCTCCGCCAGGCGGTCGCGCATGGTCTTGATGTTGGCGAAAAGGACTTCCGGTGACGCCTCGGGGACCAGCAGATGCGCCACCTGCTCGAACACCTGGCCAAGGCTCGGCACGTGCGCCCGCGCCGACAGCTGGCCGCCGCGGTCGAGCTCCAGGCTGACCTGCACCTGCGAGCCGGCGGGCAGGCTGGCATTTATCTGCGTGCTGGAAATTTCCAGCGTGCCGACCAGTCGGCACAGGTGGGCCCGCTCATACTCGCCCTGGACGATGGGAATCTTCAGCGCAAACGCATCGGCGGCGCCGGGCTTGGAGGGGGAGACGGTCTCGATGGTCTGGTGGTTGATGGTGCGCCGCGCCGGCAGCGGGGTGCCGCGCTCGAAGTAGATCTGCACCGAATCGTTGGCGCGGGCCACGCCGATGGTGCGCGACAGCGGCGGATCGCTGATCGTCAGACCCTGCACGATGGTGAGCGCGCCGGGCGCCACCGGTACCGCCTTGCCGTCGAGCAGAAATCCCTCGATGCGGAACACGTTGGAGCGGCGCGGCAGGAGCTCCACCGCGACAACGAACGCCCCTTCGGGATCGAGCGCCGTGTCCGCGCTCTGCCACAGACCGTCGCTGCGCGTGATGCGGATGCGCTGCGGCGGCGGCACGCCGGGCGGACCGCCGCCGAGCAGCTTGCCGACGACATACGGCGTCAGATCCGAAGACATCGCCGGATGCTGCAGCCACAGCTTGTGCCCGCTCTGCGCCTCGCTTTGCGCCGGCATCGCCGCAAGGCCCGAGGTCGCGGCATATACCGCCGCCCCTTGCGCGACCACCGTCATCGGATCGAGCCCTTCGGCAAACGGCGCCCGCAGCGCCTGCCCGACCCGCTGCCGCAGCCACGGCATCACCGTGGGTCCGCCGACCAGGACGATGCGCGACAGCTCGCTCGCCTTGTGCGCGGCGAGCAGGCGCTGGCAGACCTCGACCGAGCGCTGCACGAGCGGCATGGTCAGGGTCTCAAGCTGCGCCCGGCTGAGCGTCAGCTGCAGGTCGATCGGGCTGCCTTCGTGCTCAAGCAGCTCGCTGACCAGCAGCTCGGCGGTCTCGGCGCGGGTGAGCTCGATCTTGGCCTCTTCCGCCGCCAGCTTGAGCTTGCGCACCGCGGCGGCGTAACGCGGCTCGGCGCGCGAGACGTGCAGCCCGTGCTGCTGATTGAGCTCACCGAGCGCCCAGTCCACGATCGCCCAGTCGAAGTCGCGGCCGCCGAGGAAGTTGTCGCCGTCGTGCCCGACCACCCGCAAGAGGCCCTCGCGCGTCTCCAGCAGTGAGGCATCGAAAGTGCCGCCGCCCAGATCATAGACCAGCCAGTGACCCGTCCCCTCCGATGCCGTCCAGCCCGCGGCCAGCGCCGAAGCGATGGGCTCCTGAATCAGCTCGACGCGGCGGAAGCCCGCAAGCTGCGCCGCCTTGGTCGTGGCCTGGCTCTGCGGCAGCTCGAACAGCGGAAGGCCGGCATCCGCGGCGACAAGAACGTCGGCGAGCGCAGCGTCCGCGACGTCGTGCACCGCATCGCCCACACCATCCGCACGGCGGGCGACCGCTTCGGCGGCTA
>CALFML010000343.1 GCA_937879845.1 uncultured Myxococcales bacterium | reverse complement strand
GGTCGTGATTATCGACGAAGGTCATAAGCTCAGTGGCGGCGCGATAGCGTCCGTCTTTGCCAAGGACGTCGGCGATCTCGGCGAAGCTCTTGTCTTTGGCGAGCGCGTTGGTCAGCGCGAAGTGCAGCGCGAAGTCGATCATGCTCATGCCGCTCTTGTTCGCGAACTCGACGGCGTCGGCGTCGTACACACCACCGAGGAACCACTCGCCGAACAGAAAAGCATCCGGCTTGTGGGAAAGGATGTCGCCGGTAAACTCCTGCCAGAACCACAGCGGCATGTGCTTTACCGTATCGACCCGCAGCGCGTCGCAGCCTTTATCGACCCACATCTTTATCGAGCTCTTGATGTAGGAACGGAAGGCGAAGCTCGCTTCGTTGAAGTCGGACAGTCCGGCGAAGCTCTTCTCTTGGATCTCTTCCAGGTTGCGCCAGTCGGTCACCTCTCCGGCATGGTGGTACCACTGGCCGCGATCCTCATCATAGGAAGCGAGCTTGCGTCCGTCGTCGTACAGCTCTCCGCGCGCCCCCACCGTCGTCGGGTTTGAGTGATTGCACACCACGTCGAGCACGAGCTTCATCCCGCGCTCATGCATCTTGGCCAGCAGCTCATCAAAGATCGTGTCGTTGCGGGTAAAGACCCGGACATGCTCCGGATCTTCCACCAGGTGCTCGTCAAGCCGCTTGAAGTCCTTGGCCCAGTACCCGTGGTAGGGAGCCATCGGCACCGCCAGCTGCACCAGCGTATCCACCTGATCGAAGACCGGCGTGATCCAGATCGCCGAGATCCCCATCCCCCGCAGATAGTCGAGCTTCTTGACGATGCCGAGCAGATCCCCGCCCCAGTACTTGTACCATTCCTTATGCGCCGCATCGTAGGCCGCGCCGTCCTTGCCGACGTTGTTTTGCGGATCGCCGTCATGAAACCGATCGATGACGATGAAGTACAGAGTCTGGTCGCGGAACTCAGGCATCGCCTGATCTCCTTTTTTCTCGCGGTAGTGGAAGGACTAGCGGGCGATGAGGATCACGACGGAGCGGCCCTGGGCGGCGTACGCTTGGGTGTCGACCGGCGGGGCGCTCGCCGGCTCGGTGTAGTCAAGCGGCGACGGCAGGGCGGTATCGACGACCCGGAAGTAGCGCTTGCCGCCTTCTAGCGGCGGCAGGGCGAAGGACAGCGGCTCCCAGTACAGGTTGAAGATCACATACAGGTGCTCGTTGTGCTCGGGATAGGTGAGCGCGAACGCCAGGGTGTGCGAGTCGGAGCGGAGATCCGGCGAGCCCACTTGCACGCCGTGCCAGACGATGTCGGGGCCGCCGGGCTCGGTCCAGAACACCTCTTCCTGAAACAGCCGATGATCGAGGTTCAGGCGGATCAGTCCGCGGACAAAGCGCAGGAGGCCGGCGTGGTGCTCGACATCGTCCCAGTTGAACCAGCTGAGCTCATTGTCCTGGCAGTAGCCGTTGTTGTTGCCGCGCTGCGTCCGCCGGACCTCATCGCCCATGAGCAGCATCGGCGTGCCCTGCGAGACAAACAGGATGGACAGGAGGTTTTTCACCTGGCGCAGCCGCAGCGACTCGATGGCGGCGTCCTTGGTCGGTCCTTCGACGCCGTAGTTGGAGCTGTGGTTGTCGTCCGAGCCGTCGCGGTTTTCCTCGCCGTTGTCCTCGTTGTGCTTGTGCGCGTACGAGCACAGGTCGTTGATGGTGAAGCCGTCATGGCAGGTGATGAAGTTGACGCTGCGGCTCGGGTCGCGCGCCGGCTGGTGGTACAGATCGCGGCTGCCGGTGACGCGCTGGGAGAGGCGCTGCACCGTGTCGCCCTCGCCGCAGACGAAGCGCCGGACATCGTCGCGGTACTGGCCGTTCCACTCCGCCCAGCGGTGGCCGGTGAACGAGCCGACCTGATACAGGCCGCCGGCGTCCCACGCCTCGGCGATGATCTTGGTGCCGGCGAGGGTCGGATCCGACTCGATCTCCCACAGGACCGGCGGTTCTTTGAGCAGCTCGCCACTTGGATCGCGCGACATGACCGACGCCAGATCGAAGCGGAACCCATCGACGTGCATGACCCGCACCCAGTAGCGCAGACAGTCGAGGATGAGGCGCCGCACCACCGAGTGGTTGGCGTTGAGCGTGTTGCCGCAGCCGCTGTAGTTGGCGTAGCGCGAGCGGTCGTGCGGCAAAAGCGTATAGTAGCCGCGGTTCTCAAAGCCGCGCAGCGACAGCGTCGGCCCGTCCTCCGCCCCTTCGGTGGTGTGGTTGAACACGACATCGAGGATGACCTCGATCCCGGCGCGATGCAGCGCCTTGACCAAATCGCAGAACTCGCGCACCGGGGCCATCACATCCGGCGCGCTGGCGTAGCCGCGGTGCGGGGCGAAAAACGCGATCGGACTATAGCCCCAGTAGTTCTGCCGCTTGGGCGCCGCGTCCTGCACGTCGAACTGCTGCACCGGCAGGAGCTCGACCGCGGTGACGCCGAGCTCCTTGAGGTAGGGAATCTTTTCGATGAGGCCCAGGTACGTGCCGCGCCGCTCCGGGGCGACGCTGGAGCTCGGGTGGCGGGTGAAGCCGCCGACGTGCATCTCATAGATCACGGAGCCGGCGAACGGCCGCTGCAGCGGCACATCGCCCTCCCAGTCGTAAGCGTGGGCATCGACCACCACGCCGCGCATGGCGAACGGGCAGTTGTCTCCGGGCAGGATCGCCGGCCGGCGCTGATAGGTGCTGGTCGTGACCGCCCGCGTGTACGGATCGAGCAGCACCTTGCTGCTGTCAAAGCGCAGCCCCTCTGCCGGCTGCATCGGCCCGGAGACCCGGTAGGCGTAGAGCTGACCCGACCCGACATCCTTTACGTGTACGTGCCAGTAGTAGAAGGTCCGATTGCGCTTGGGATGGAGCTTGATGACCCGCGACGGCGCCGCCGCATCCGGGTGATCGAACAGCAGAAGCTCTACCGCCGTACTGTTCTTGGAAAAAACACTGAAATTAACCCCGTCATGCTGCACCGTCGCCCCGAGCGGATACGGCAGACCCGGGCTCACTGAATCACTCATCCCCTAAGGGTACCCGAGCCGGGCGGAGCGCGACAAGGGCGACCGCGAGCTGGACGACCGTGACAGGGGCGACCGCGACGAGGGCGACCGCGACAGGGGCGACTGCGGGAGCCAAAGCGAACCGCCGAAGCAAAGGCGACGCTGGTAGCAACGCAGATCGCCGAGCGCCGCCAGCGCTGGGAGGAGCGGAAAAGCGGCGAGCGGCCATGAGTCCAGCGTCCGCTCTCTTCCTTCATGAGTCGATGCCGCTGTTCTCAGTCAGGAAGGTAGCTTGCCAACCATGTCTACGATGTCTTTTGCCGAGTAGTCTGGACCGTCTACTGGAAGGATCGGCGCAAAAACAGTTAAATCTTTCCGCTCTCGCACAAAGCGCTCTGATTCCTCGCGCGAGGATACTACATGCCGCGTATACGCAAGCTCGGCACCGTCTTCTAGCGACTCGTAGATGACGGTCAGGTCGCCTATGCCGACGAACTCGATCGAGACCTGTTGACCCGCAGGATTTAGATAGGTGGTCTCGGCCTCTCGCCCAAAGGCTAGCGCTTTCGCATAGGCATCTTCCGGCGAATCTGCCCGGATAAGACGCATGTTTTTATGGACCACCAGACGAGGATCACCGACGACCGAGATCCGTTCAACCAGTTCTGCGAGATACCAAATAGCATTCTTTGGGATATGACTCATGGCATGCCTTCAAAAAGACCGACTTCCTCGGCAATCATAAAACTTCTGAGTGGCTACGATCTTTTTCTTCAAAGCCGTGTTTCCTGCTTTATGGGCCTGTTCCAGCAATATATCTAAAGCATCGCAGCGGCTCAAAGCAGCAGCACCGGCTGACGCGGCGGTGCCGTTCATGAGAGCCTGCATCTCCTCCTCCACGCCAGTATCTGCAACTCTACCGCGCGCGGTCATAAACGAGATAGGAGCTCCGTCTAGAAGACCCGCGTCAACCAATCCAATGACTAGGATGCCCAATGCCGCGACATCAGCTGGACCTGGCGCTGGTGAGTCAAGCTGCGAGGTTATGCCGGCACTTACAGCATACCTGGAAAAAACCAAACCAAACGCCCTTGCCTCTAAAGTGATTGTTACGAGCTTATAGTCTGATGCGTTGGCATCAACCTCGTCGTACTTTTGCAGAAATCCTGCCTGTACGGCGATACTCAATATCTTTTCATAACCGACTTTTTCCAGTGCTTCTCGACCAACCTGCGCCGCTTCGGCAAGATCCGTATCGATCGGTCTCTGATCTCTGCTGGTAGAGCTGGGTAGGCCCAATTCCCACGTTTGTGGGGCGGCAGCGCACGCGATCCACAGCCACGGCAGCAGGTAGCAGGTAGCAGAGATAGTGCTTTCTCCGCATCCAGTCAGCCTGCGCGTAGATCGCATTCCCTAGGTTGGCCATGATTAACTCCGCTTGAGAGTCAGGCTTATCTCAAACCAGGGTGCGCAACTTAGCGTATCAGACGCAGGAAAGTCAATGACAAGGGGACCGCTTCTCGCTGCGCTCACGGCAAGTAATGCAAAACCACTCCCCCCTCCCCCACCGCGTAGATGTTGTTGAAGCTGCTCCCCCACACCGCGCGCAGGTTCGTGCTGGTGTTGGAGACGACTTTGATCCAGCTCGCTCCGTCGAACTGCAGGATCGTTCCAGCGTCTCCTACGGCGTAGATGTTGTTGTCGGCGCTCGCCCACAGTCCGCGCAGAATCTGGGTCGTGCCGGAGGGAGAGGCCATCCACTTGTCGGAGTTATTGGGAGCGCTCGGGCGGCGGACGATCATCCCGCCGTCTCCCGCCGCGTAGTGGTAGGTGATGCCGCACAGCATGGCGTAGATGTTGCCGGGGATGTTGGTGGCGCCGGTCATCTGGTCCTGAAAGGAGCCGTTGCCGTCCCAGCTTCTGGCATAGCCCCTGCCGTTGCTGATGGCTCCCGTTATGTACAGGTCGTCCTTGCCGCCGTTCGGATTCTCGGACAGTCCGTACAGTACGGTCGTCGTTCCCGTATTCTTGGAGCTGACGCTGTTGCCGTTGTTCGACAGCGAGAGCGCGGTCCCGTTATCGCCCACGAAATAGGTGTTCGGACTCGCGCCGAGTCCAATCGCCGCGGCCCGCAGGTTCGCAGTCGAGGTGTTGGTAATCGTCTTCCACGCCATCCCCGTCAGCTGCAACACCGCGCCGCCGCCGCCGGCGACGTTCAGGGTCGTGCCTCCGGTCTTCCCCGCGACCGCGTACAGCGGGACCGCGGCTCCGGACGGCGGCGTCAGCGTCTTCCAGGTCAACCCGTCCCATAACAGCGCCGTGCCGCCGTCTCCCACCACCAGCACGTTGTTCGCCGCCGTTCCCGAGACTCCGTTCAGGTTCGCCGTCACCCCGCCCGGCAGCTTCTCCGGACACCAGCCGTGGCACGCCGTGAAGATCGCCTGAATCTGGACATCCTGGGTCACGGTGAACGTACAAGGACCAAGGCCGCTGCACGTTCCGCCCGACCAGCCGGCGAAGGCGCCGGTGCTCGCCGTCGCCGTCAACGTCACCTGCGTCCCCTTGGTGAAGGTCGCCGAGCACCCGGTTCCGCTGCCCTGGCAGCTCTTGATCCCAGCGGGAGCGGAGCTTACGCTGCCGGTGCCGCCGCTCACGTTGGCCACCTGGACCTCGACCTGGGCGCCGCTGCCGCACAAGCTCGTCGTCGACATCGCCACCGGCACGTCGAACAGTCCGTCGTCCTCCAGGTTGAAGGTCGCCTGCCCGCTGGCGAGCTGGCAGGACGCATCGTTGAAAAGTCCCAGCGCATAGCTTGTCGCCCCGCGCGTCCCGGCGGGAAACTCGACGCCCAGGACCTCGAAGGGGCCGCTGGCGAACATCTGCGCCACCGTCGCATCCTGCCCCGTCGGGCTCTTAGCCGTGACGCTCAGGTCGGCGCGGACCGTGGCCGCATCGACGATCGATGGGCGCAGCCGCACCAGCGTCCCATCGATTCCCGCGCTGCCGCTCGGGCTGCAGGAGAGTCCCCCCAGCAGCAGCAGCCCGAACAGACCCGGCCGCGTCCCCCTAGCCGGCGCTTTCGACCCCAAGCCGAGACGGCCCTTTTTTGTCATCGGAGCCCTTCTTTCCTGGCTCGCCGCAGCCGGCCCGCCCGCGGTCCGGCGGCCCACTGCCCAGCGAATCCCTAACTAGCCGAGGTATTACGAACGTGTGACGCCAGTACCGCAGCGTCAGAACGTGAACTTAAGGGTATTGGCCGGGATCGTCGGCTCGCTCGGCGGCGCGCTGGTGCCGACCACGATGCCGGCGGTGATCGCCGCCGCCGCCGCCGCCGCGCCGCCCAGGGCGACCCAGAACCACCACTTCTTGTAGACCGGGGTCTTCTCCTTTTCGACCACCACGACCTTGATCGGATCCGTGCCGGCGGCCATCGTGCGCTCGGTGCGCTGGCGCCGGGTCTCGTCGACCTGGACCTCGAACTGCTCGGAGCGGTAGCCGACGTGCTGGAGGACGATCTTGCGGGTGCCGACCAGCGCCGGGCGCTTGTAGGGAGTGATGCCAAGCTCCGTGCCATCGACGAACACCGTGGCGCCGGCCGGCTGGGTGAAGATCTCCAGCACCCCGCGCGGCTGCGAGGCGCTCTGCAGCACGGCGCGCATCAGCATATCCCCCAGCTGCTCCTGCGCCTTCGCGGCGCCGCAGTCGGCGCAGTCCTCGGTCAGGCGCGCCGCGAAGGCGCCGACCTCGCCGTCGAAGATCTCGACGTTGATGTGCCAGTCGGGGTTCTTCTTGC
This sequence comes from uncultured Myxococcales bacterium, assembly GCA_937879845.1. Taxonomy (GTDB): domain Bacteria; phylum Myxococcota_A; class Polyangia; order Palsa-1104; family JAEUJZ01; genus CALFML01. Next base: position 553 of record CALFML010000343.1, on the reverse strand, counting down.
CGGCCCCCGGCTGCGTCCTTATGCGGTAGCGGGCGACGATCTGGGCATCAAGCAGGCGGCCGATGCGCTCGCGGCATAGCTCGGTGTGGCAGTCCTTGAGCTGCGGCTCCCCCGACAGCGCGATCTCCAGGTCGCTCTGCGGCGTCAGGATGTACTGCTGCGCCTGCAGCGCCCGCTCGGCGGCCAGGCGCAGCTTGGCCTCTTCCGCCTGCGCCGCCGGCCCGTCCAAGACCGCCGGCAGGAGCACCGCGGTCGCCGCCCGCGCCGCCCTCGCCCCGGCCAAAAGCGTCACCACCCCCGCAAGCCCGACGAGCGCGACCCGCAGCCCCGCCCGCCGCGCCGACGCCGCCCCCCATCGCGCCGCGAGCCCGCGCTCCCCCAGGGGCTCCGCGCGACGCGCGTTACGGCGAGCCGGCCGCCGCGGGCGGACCTCGGCCGGCCCCTTGGGGCTGTGCACGGTCAACCTCATTTGCCTAGCGTAGCCGATTTACGCGCCCGCTGGCAGCTGAGATCGGAAGAGCACACGTCTGAACTCCATTCACGCCAATGTATC
>CALFML010000342.1 GCA_937879845.1 uncultured Myxococcales bacterium | reverse complement strand
CAGCGGCCGCAGGAGATGCCCCAGGAACACGCCCTGCAGCCGCGCCGCGAGCGTGCCGTGGCGGACTACATCGCCGGCATGACCGACCGCTTCGCGCTGCGCGAGCACCAGCGGCTCACCGGTCGGGTGCTGTTCGCCGACGCGGCCTGAGCTGCCTTCCATGGCCCGGCTCCCCAGGCTCGTCGTCGCCGGCCAGGCGCACCATGTGCTGGCGCAGCTCCAGCAAGTCGGCGCGGGCTTCGGCGATGTTCTTGCACACGCCGGTGCCCACTTCCACGACCGTCTTATGAATCATCTCCACGGTGGCAAAGAGGCGGTTCATGTAATAGGTGCCTTCGACCAGGGTCTGCAGCTGCCGCCCGCGCAGACCTCCGGCAGCCAGGAAGCGCTCGGGATCCTGAAAGCTGTTGTGGTAGATGTGGGGTTGCGCCGGTGATTCGCCTACGGTGGGGGCGATGATCTGGCCGGGCGGAAGCGAAGGTCCCTCATGTACGGTGACGATTCCGATCAGATCTTCGGAGCCTTTGATCACCACCGGCTCAAACCCTTGGCGGCTCTGGATGACCTGCGCCATTCCGGTAAAGACGTTGTCATCGCTGCGATCTAGGGGCAGGTAGTACAAACGATCACTTGTGATGACCGCGAACTGCGCCAGGTTGATGGCGTAGGTGCCTTCACGCAGGATCTGGCGCTGCGGACCTTTCTGCCCGTCGGCGCGCAGGAACGCCGCGGCATCCTGAAAGTCGGCGGCGGTGACGTTGCTGGCCAGAGCTTGGGTCGGCGCCAGCGGCTTGCCGTCCCGCGCGAATATGTAGCCAATCCGACCTTGCGGGATGGTGACGAGCGGCAGCATATGAATTCGATACTGAAACGGCAGGAGCAGGTGCCAGCCGCCGCGCAGTACGTGCGGCTGGAAGCCCGCCTCGCCGTTCAAAGCGATGAGACCGTGCTTGAGGGAGCCGCTCAGGCTCCACATCTTCTCGACGACACCGACCTTGTTGTTCGGTATGTAGCGGAAGGTGTTTAGAAGCGTAAGTAAGACCAGGCACGACAGCACACCAACGCCTGCCAGCCGGACCAACTGCACTATTTCAGGGGACATAGTTGACGAACTCCTTCCGATCAGGCGGGAGCCCACCGCGCTAGAGCTAGGGGAATGCTCTGGCGCCAACAAGACTACCGTGCTGCTCGTGATCGGCTCCCGCGGAATCGGGCGATACGGAACACGGTACAGAATGTACTTTGTACCCCGGAAAAGGAATCGCAACCGGAATCGGAATAACCGCGTAGTTCCGCCGGCTTGGCGGAGCCCGAATCGCTATCCTTTTACTTACTTTGGGAAGGCGGCGGATCCCAAGGGACACGGCGGGTGTGCAATGCGAACAGCGGACGGCGTGAGCGGTAAAGCGACTCGCGTTCCTTGTACTTGCGCAGCTCGCGCAGGACCGGATCGCGATCGGCATAGGGAGTGGTATCCGCGGCGAGGGTCTGCCACAGGACGGGATGAATCCGATGGCGCTGCCTGGACATCGGATCTCCCGGCTCGGAATCCGCTCCGTGTTCCATCCGCCGCGGGTCGCAGGAAGCCGCTTCCTCGACATACTCGCGGAAGCCGCGCACCACTTCGCGGGCGATGGCGGTGCGCTCGGAGGCCGGTAGAACCTGCCACGCCTCCCAGAACAGCGTCTCAGGCTCGATGAAGTCGCTCTTGATGCGGCCGTGGGAGTCGCGCAGGTTGCGGGCGCGGGCCTGCTCGCGCAGCTCAGCAAGGCGCGCTTTGCCGCCGTGGCGGAGCAACGACTCCTCGGCATCGGCAAGGAGCTGATCTTGCAGCAAGGTCGGGCGCGGCCGCACGCAGGGGTGCTGCTGCAGGTACTGCGCCCGATGGACTTGCAGCAGGACCGACTCGACGAAATCCTCTGCGCTGGTGCGGCCGTAGCCGGCGCGATAGGCCCAGGCGGCTTGCTCGCTGAGGAAGGCCTGCTCCAGGGGCGCGGCAAACTCCGGAATGCGCTCTGGAACGGCCTGCGGGCTGGGGTCGTCGTGCAGCTCACCGCAGATGGCGAAGCAGCGCAGCGCCGCCTCCGCGCGGTAATAGATCTGCTGCGGATGGAAGCGCACGGAGTCCGGACGGGCCTTCTGCCAGCTGCCCGGATGGACGCTGTGCGCACAACCGCGGAGCGCGCGTCCCAGAGCGAAGTTGGTTTGGAAGACCTCTTGCAGGCTGCCGACCGGACCGGCGACGGCGCTCTCTTTGGTCATGAGCGCTTCGGGCGGATCCGCGGCGGGGAGGAAGCCGCGATCGAGGAACGCATTTTCCACCAGCAGCGTACCGATGGCGCGGGGATGGAAGGCGCCGGCCCAGTACTGTTCTATGATGCGGTCAAAGGCCGCGCGGCGCTCCCGCGTCGACCGGAAGCCGCGGCTGGCGGCGCGCGGCGTATCCAGCGTCCAGCAGGCCAGCTCCGGATGGTTGAATTTGTCGGCGAGCTCGTCGCACAGCAGGCTCCCGGAGAGGTAGTTCTTGGCCGATACGGCAAACTCGCCGCCGCCGCCGCTGATCGTCGGGCTGAGTCCCAAGCCTAGCGGCACGTCCCACAAGAGCTCCTGCAAGAATCGGACAAAACGCGGATCGTACAGCCAGCGCAAGGGAAAGGGTTCGACGTGGCAAGTGAAGGCTCCGGGAGTCGCGGCGATGTGGATGCGCAGGGCCGCAAGCTCGCTCCCTTCCTCCTGACAGCGGAACACCAGGCTGCGGCGAGAGCCGTGCTGCGGCGCCGCATCGTCCTGCCGCTCGCAGGAATCAAACAGACACCACGGTTCCTTCTTGCTCTGTCCCTTTTGGTACTTGGCGACGATGGTCTTAAAGAGGGTCTTTTCCAGGTGCAGCGTGTGCTTGTGCGCGAAGAACCGGGCCTCATCCCTGCCCGCGACCGCGATGCGGTGCCATAACTTCGCCGCCTTCTTTTCGCCAAAGGCCGGGGCCAGACTCACCCACGCATTTTCCCATTCGCTGCGCCCAGGATCGCGAACCTGAGTCAGCAGCGCCGCAAGCGGCCGCCCGAATCCCAGCGCGGGAGCGCCCTCTGCTTTTGCCATGGCGGTTCTCCTACTGGTGCCGGCGCGCCGCCATGGATGCGGACACGCGGCTAAAACGGCACGCGGAGAGAGTAGATGAGCTCTCCGGTGCAGACATGGCCATCCGGGCAGGTTGGCGAACGTGAGAGCAGTCCGACCGCCAGAGCGCTGGCGCCGCCGGCGGCGATGACTCCGAGCGCCGTCCAGAACCACCACTTCTTATAGAGCGGCTTCTGCGGCGCGGCGACCGGAATCGGCGCATCCTCCGGGGCGCGCAGGTCGTTATCGTAGTCGATGCCCTCGTAGAGCTTTTCGGCCAGCTGCTGCATGGCGCCGTCGGGCGGGACGCCGCCTTCGATGTGGACCTTCTGGGTCTTCTGCTTGAGCAGCGTGCGGCTGCGCAGATCGT
>CALFML010000341.1 GCA_937879845.1 uncultured Myxococcales bacterium | reverse complement strand
GAGTTCAGACGTGTGCTCTTCCGATCTCAAAGGCGCCTTCGAGCTGCAGCCCGGCGATAAGCTCAAAAGCGGCGACCGCATGGCGGTGACCGTGCGCGTGGATCAGGCGGCCTACGTCTACGTCACGCTGATAAGCGGCGACGGCTCTTCGCGGCGGCTCTTCCCCAAAGAGGGCGATCAGCAGGTGACGCCGAGCGAGCCGCTGCGCATCCCGAAAAATCCCGAGAAGTGGATCTCGCTCGATGCCAACACCGGGCAGGAGAACGTGTTCGTATATGCCGCCAAGAAGCCGCTGGCCGCGGAAGAGCAGCTTAACCTCCTCAACGCCGATGTGGAGCTGGTCAAGGCCTCGGCCAAGCACAAGTCGAAGAAGAAGGACAAGGACTCGCCCTCGCACCTGAGCGCGGACAACCGCGGCGTGATCGTGGAAGGCGAGGATGGAAACGCCGCGGAAGGCGCCGACAAAAACGGCGTGGTGAAGAAGCGCTTCCTGGTCCGGCACAAGTAGCAGGCGCCTGGCATCGCATCCCGGCCGCCGCCATCTCCCCAAATGCAAAAAGGCTCCGACCGCTAGGTAGCGGCGGAGCCTTTTTGCTGCAATCTCGTTTGAGCTAGACGGTCGGAGCCGCAGCGGGCTTGGCCTTGGGCGCCGCGGCCTTCTTGGCCGGAGCCGGCGTGCTCTTGGCAGAAGGAGCCGCGTCGGTCTTGCCAGCCGGAGCCGCCACCGGTGCCTTGGGCGCCGCAGCCGCAGCGCGCTTGGCAGTCGCCGCCGACTTCTTGGCCGGAGCCTTCTTGGCCGCTACCTTCTTAGCCGCGGTCTTCTTGGCCGGAGCCTTCTTGGCGGCTACCTTCTTGGCCGCAGTCTTCTTGGGGGCAGCAGCCTTCTTCGCTACTTTCTTGGCCGGGCCTTTCTTGGCCGCGGTCTTCTTCGGCGCCGCCTTCTTGGTAGCGGTCTTCTTGGCCGGGGCCTTCTTGGCGGCTACCTTCTTGGCGGCGGTCTTCTTGGCCGGAGCTTTTTTGGCCGGAGCCTTCTTAGCTCCTGCGGCTTTCTTGGCTCCGGCTTTTTTGGCCGGAGCTTTTTTCGCTGCGGCTTTTTTGGCCGGAGCTGCCGCCTTCTTAGTAGTGGAGGACTTGCTGGACGAAACGGACGACTTGGGGGTCTTGGGTTTAGATGGCATTTTGGGAATTTAGACCGCGCGTTCCCAAATACAAACGAAATTCTTGAGGTAGGCAGAATGTTTGTTCGCGCGAAGGGACTCCGCTAGGGCAGCTCCGTGCAGCTTGCAAGGCCGTTTGCCGCCGGCGCGCTGTCGTTGCACAGCACCAGAGACAGCGGAGTAAACGGATCTCCGGGAACGCCGGTAATGACCGCGGTCGCCACAGTGCCCACTTCGATGTTGGCCTTGTTCGCGATCACCAGCGCGTCCATGTTGATGCCGCCCTGGCGCACCGCGATCGTCGCGTTCATAAGCGGCGTAGTGGTCAGGTACACTTGGCCGCTGGCCTGGCCGATGTTGCCGTAGCTCGCGCCGGTGAGCTGCGGCACGTACTGGGCCCCGGAGCCAAACCCCAGATCCGCGCTTGGCAGATCGGCCGCGCCGTTGATGAAGCGCAAGCGCGCCTGGCCGCCCTGCGTGCTCAGATCATCTTCGATCAGGCTGAACTTGATCGAAGAGAGGCGGCTGGTCACACCGCTGGCCACGACCGTGTAATGGCGGCCGAGCGAGAGCGGAGGGACTCCCAGATCCGGGAGGCCGCCGATCGAAGTCTTGCAGTCCACCGCAGAGCCGGGCACCGCACGCACGCTGTAGGAGGTCGGTGCCACGGTCACGTAGGCGCTGACGTTGGCGTACGACACGCCGCCCGGACGTTGGGTCTGCTGCCGCACCAGCGGGCCGCGAAAATCGGCATCGCCGGGACCTTTGACGCAGATATCAAACGGTCCGGGCCCGACGAGAAAATGGCCGACGCGGAAGTAAGCTTCCTGCGCCGCACCGGTGAGATCGCTCGGCGTGCCTCCGCCCATATCGCCGCCGATCACCTGAATCGATGGACCCTGGCAGTCAAGGTGCAAGGCCGCGGCAGGGAGCCACAGCCACCCAAACACAGCACCCAAGGTCCGGCTAAGCTTGCGGGTCATAAGAGCCTCCATGTTAGTCGCTTCGCTCATCCACTTTGCCGGCCCCGCACCGGCCCGCCAGCACAAACTGCTAAAGGCGCGTCCGGGCAAAGGTGCTGCCCGGCGGCAAAAAGCGGCAGGCTACGCAGCGAAGAAGTTGTCCAGACCCTCTTGGTCGAAGCAGAGCGCGGTGAGCTCATCGACCATGGTCACCCAGTCCTTGAACGCGGCTTGCGGCAGCGGTGCGGTGGTCTCCCAGAACAAGAACAAGCTGCCGGGCTCCGTGCCGCAGTTGTGGATGCGGCAGCCGCGCCCCTGCTGCGCCAGCTTTTGCTGGTAGTGGCTGCGCAGCGAGGCCAGGTCGTTGATGCCGCCCGGCGCGGGTCGGAACCAGACGCCGACGCGCGCTTTCTGATTGGGATCGCTCGTGCGGGCGACCGAGAGACCGAACGACCAGCCGTCCGCTAGCGGCTTGTTCAGCTCTTTGTAGGGAGTGGCCGTGACTTCGCTCACGTCATAGCCGTTTGGGGCCCACTGGCCGCGGATGTAGTTTTGGAAGCTCGCTTGATCGATCGTTCCCATGGTCGAAACTCCTTACTGGGCCGCGCCGCTTGTTCCGGTTCCAGGGCCCCGGGCTCTCGGACCCGGACAGCGGCACTCCCCTTTATCGTACCGAACTCTGGGCGGACTTGGCGTTTGAACTCGGCTGCGGAGGCGGGCGGACGGGCAGGGGCATCGCGCGCTCTGGGGCCAGGCTCGCTTCATCTAGAAGGAGGGCGCGCAGCCCGGCTTCGTCGTTGTCCGCGGCAGCCAGCACGGCGATGGTGAACGCGCCCTGCTGGGGCAGCGGCAGCGCGCCGAGAAGCTTGCCGCGGCACGGCGGCGCGGTGGCCGTTCGCACATCGGTCCACGCTTCGCGATCGCCGCGTCCGCGCGCAAACCACTGCGGAGCGCGCGACAGCCCCCAGGCCGGCACGGCGCGGGTGAGCGCGGACTGCGCCGCGGTGCACAGATCCAGCTCGGCGCCGCCCGCCAGGTTCAGCACGCGAAGCTGCGCGTCCATGGCTGCAGGTGTGGCCAGCGCGGGCGATCCGGTCGGTGCGGCTGCGAGGGTTGCCAGCGCGGCCGATGCGGTCGGCGTGATCGGTGCGGCGGCGGATGTTGCCGGTGCGGTCGGTGCGGCACCGGCCACAAGCTGGCGCATCGGCTCGCCGCGCGGACCCGGCCGATCGAAAAGGAAAACGGTATACGAGCGGAACGGCGCGGCGCCCGGTCCTTCCACTTCGGGCAGCGCAAAAGGCAGCGGCTCGGGAAGCGACTTGGGAAGCGTGAGCCCGCGCGGCACGAGCCACAGCTCATGCGGGCCGATCGAAGACGGTCCCGGTAACAAGCTCGTGAGCGCTCCGGCTTTCAGCTCATCGACAAGCGGCGGGCCTTCCAGCGTGAACGCAAAGCCGATGCGCGCGGATTCAGGCGCGGCCGCCAGGTTGGCCAATCGCAGCAGCGCGGGGGCCGCCGGCTCTGCCGCCGCGCCGGCGCCGAGCGCTGCTTCGGCCAGACCCACCCCGGCGGCCAGACCCACCCCCAAATACGTCGCGCGGACGCACTGCATCGCCCGCCGATCGTACCACGGGGCCGTCGCTGAACTGGATTTCCCCGCGATTGCGCGGGGTTAGAGCGGATCGGTGCGGTGGGCAGCTAAGGGGCGCCGCACTCGGCTACGATCGCAGCCGCCAGATCGTTGGCGTAGGCAGTGATCGTGGCCTCATCCGGACCTTCCACCATGACCCGTGCCTTGGGCTCGGTGCCGGAGTAGCGCAGAAGGACGCGGCCATCGCTGCCGAGCTGGCGTTCGATGTCGGCGCGCAAAATCTGCAGCTTGGGCAGCTGATCGAGCGGATGGCGGTTTTTCACCTTCACGTTGATGAGCACCTGCGGGTAGGGCTGCATCACCGCGGCCAGCTCGCTCAGCGGCTTGCCCTGCTCCAGCATCAGCGCCAGCACCTGCAGCGCGGCGATGATGCCGTCTCCGGTCGTCATGTGATCCAAGAAGATGAGGTGCCCGGACTGTTCGCCGCCCAGGTTGTAGCCGCCTTTGCGCATCTCTTCGACCACGTAGCGATCGCCGACCTGAGTCCGCACCAGGCGGCCGCCGATCTGCTGCATGGCGCGCTCCAGCCCGAGGTTGGACATCACCGTGGCGACCAGGGTGTTCTGTTTCAGCTCGCCGCGCTGGAGCAGGCGCCGGGCGCACAGCGCCATGATCGCGTCGCCATCGACGATGTGGCCGTTCTCATCGGCGAAGATGACGCGGTCGGCATCTCCGTCCAGAGCGATGCCGACGTTGGCCCCCAGATCCATCACCGCCTGGCGGATGCTGCGCGGGTGCAGGGCGCCGACCCCGTCGTTGATGTTGCGGCCGTCGGGCTCATCGCCAAGTGGGTAGACGGTCGCGCCGAGCTCTTGGAACACGGCCGGCGCCACGCGGTAGGCGGCGCCATGGGCGCAGTCCACCGCCATCTTTATGCCATCGAGCGTGAACTGCCGCGGGAACGAGTTCTTGAGGAAGACGATGTACCGGCCGCGCGCATCCTCGATGCGTGTCGCCTTGCCGACCTCGGAGGCCGGCGGGCGGGCGGAGTCGAGCTCCGAGCCATCGAGCAGCTCTTCGATCCGCGCTTCGGCGGCATCGGGCAGCTTGAAGCCGTCCGCAGCGAAGATCTTGATGCCGTTGTCCTGGTAGGGGTTGTGGCTGGCGGAGATGACGACGCCGGCATCGGCGCGCATCGATGAGGTGATGAAGGCGATGCCCGGCGTGGGCAGCGGCCCGCACAGCAGTACGTCGGCGCCCATGGAGCAGATGCCTGCCGCCATGGCTTGCTCGAACATGTAGCCGGACAGGCGGGTGTCTTTGCCGATGACGATCTTGCCGCGGTGGCCGGGGCGGTGGAAAAGATGTGCGATGGCGCGGCCGAGCCGCATCGCGGTCTCGGTCGTCATCGGTTCGATGTTGGCGACTCCGCGGACGCCGTCAGTACCAAACAGCTTGCGCTCGCGCGCGGGGGCGGTGGAATCCATGGCTTAGGTTCGACATCCTTATAGATGAGATTTTTGCATCATGCCTTATCTTGGCCGCATCGCGGCCCATCCTAATGAGCAAGGCATGCGGCCAAGCAACAGGCGGCTGGCGCGCTCGGTTTACGCCAGACCCTCTACTAGATAGAGATCGGCGGACTCGCGGACGCAGCTATAGGCGTAGACCTGGGCGTCCGCGGTCAGGGTGATCGAGTGAATCTTGGCAAAGCCGGTCAGATCGGCCGGCCGCAGCTCGTGCACGAGCGTCGATTTGCCGGTCATGAGCTCCAGCTGCTCGATGCGCGTCGGCTGCCGGCGCAGCTCGTTTGGTCGATCGCTTGGACGATGCCAGATATAAATCGACGTGCCGCCGGTCCCAAAGCGCAGCGGACGCGCCAGCTTATCCGGGGGCCGGCCATCGCTGTACACGATGGGCCGCGGCGGCCCGCCGCTTGCCGGGTATAGAGCGATGCGCTGGCTCATGTGGCGCTCGCCGCGCGTGGCGAAGGTGAGGAGCCACTGACCATCCGGGGAAATATCGACGACCTCGATTCCCTCATCGAGCAGCGGCTCGGGATGGCTGCCGCCGTTGGCGATCGCTTGGCGGTAGTAGCGGATCGCGCCGTCCCGCGAGCTGGCGCTCCACAGCACGTGCTTGCTGTCGTTGGTGAAGCGGCCCATCGATTGATAGGTCAGGCCGTAGCCGGGCAGCCAGATGGGCTGGCCGGGGCCGGTCGGCCACAGCACCATCTGCGGCGTGCGATCGGGAATCACCGCCATCGCCCAGCGGCCGTCGGGCGACAGCGACAGCGCCATGCCGTCGCCCAGGCGCACCGCGGGAGAGCCGTCGAGCTTGCGCAGGAAAGTCGAGTAACGCGGCCCGCCGCCTTCGCCGGTCTCGTCAAAGAGCAGGGTCTGCCCATCGCGGGACAGATCCACGGCGCGGGAGAAATCGAACCACGACAGCTCGCGCTCCTCCGTGCTGCCGAGCGGCCGGGCGAGCGCGGAGCACTGGAACTTGTCTTGCGAGATAAGGGCGCGGCCGTCGCGCGACAGATCGTGGATGCGCAGCGCCCCCGCTTCGCGCAGCAGCAGGCGCTCTTCGCCGCTCAGCGTGACCGCCCACAGCCCGGTGAGAATTCCGGTCTCGGCGGCGCCGAACCAGACTTCTTCGCCGCTTGGATGGAAGGCCAGGCTCACAAGGTGACTGAAGCGGCGGCTCAGCACGGTGTAGCGGCCGTTGAGATCGACCATCGCGACCACGCCGCTGGTATCGCCCATGACCGGATGCTCGAGGAACACCACGCGCTTGCCATCGGGCGACACGCGCAGCCGGCTTATAAGACCCGTGGTCTCATGCAGGACGCGGCCGATGGGATATTCGATGCGGAAGCGGCGCTCGCTGGCGCACACCACCGCGAGCTGGGTTCCGTCCGGAGACCAGTCGGCGGCATGCACCCCGGTGGTGACATCGCGCGGCGCGCCGCCCGACAGCGGGGCGCGGGCCAAGGTGGCGGTGGGAATCTCGGTGCTGCCAAAGTGCACCATCGCCAGCTCGCCGGCGCTGGACAGGGCGCAGATGTGCGAGTCGGGGTATAAGAGTCGCGACTGCGGCTGATCCGTCCGCACCTCATATAGGCTGAGCGGCGCTTGATCCCACGCCGCGGCATAGACCACGGTGTGGCCATCGGGCGCAAAGCGCGCGTTTTCGACGACGCCGCGGCGGAAGGTCAGCTGGCGGAACCGCAGCGAAGGCCGCGCCGCCGGGGTGTGCAGCCGGCGACCGAGCGCGAACGCCGCGGCGTAGGAGCCGATGAGGCCGATGCCGCCGAGCAGCATCGCCGTCCGCCGCCCGACCAGCGCCGGCGCCAGGCGCCCCACCGGCAGCGGCCCGAACAGCGGCCGCTCATCCGACGCCGCCGACACCGCCTCCAGCGCGTAGGCGATATCGCGCGCCGAGTGGAAGCGTTCCTGCGGATTTTTTTCCAGGCAGCGCTGGATCACCCGCTGCAAGGCGGCGGGGACCACTCGCTCGCTGCCGGCGTCCATCTGCGGATCCTCTTTGAGGATCGCCATCGTCATCTCGAGCGCCGACGGCCGGGCGAAGGCGCGCCGACCATAGATCAGCTCATAAAGCACAAGCCCGAACGCGAAGATGTCCGAGCGCGCGTCGATCGGCAGTCCCTGGATCTGCTCGGGCGACATATAGCCCGGCGTTCCCATGAGCACCGCCGGATCCGTGCGCAGGTCCCCCGGTGCCGTGCGCAGATCGCCCGGCGCCGTGCGCGCCACCGCGCTAATCGCCACGCCGACCGACTCCCCCGGGCTGACCTTGGCGAGGCCGAAATCGAGGATCTTGATCCTGCCATCCGGCGTCAGCAAAAGGTTCTCCGGCTTGAGGTCGCGGTGGATGACGCCCTTATCGTGGGCCGCGGCCAGGCCGGCGGAAATCTGGAGCGCGTAGTCTACCGCCTTGCGCAGCGGCACCATGCCTTCGCCAAGCCGCTCACGCAGGGTCTTGCCTTCGACAAGCTCGGCGACCATGTACGGCATGCCGAGGTAGTTGCCGACATCGTAAAGGGTCAAGATGTTGGGATGCGACAGCGAGCTTACGGCCAGCGCCTCTTTCTCAAATCGGACAAGGCGCGGCTCATCCTTGGCCAGATCGCTCGCGAGCACTTTGACGGCGACATCGCGCTGCAGCCGCGCGTCATGCGCGCGATACACCTCGCCCATTCCCCCGACCGCAATGAGCGACACGACCTGGTATGGACCAAGACGCACGCCAGCATGCAACATCATTTCCAGTCAGTATAGAACCGTCGTCGGCTATCGGACACGGGATTTGGCCGCGTTTACAGTCGGTCAGACGGGCCAAATAATTTGTCTAAAGCTAAAGCAAGGCCGGCGCCGACTCTAGCCGGGTATTCAGCGTGGATGGCATGACGGAATCTGGTACGCTAGCGGTAAGGCCTAGCACGATGTACGACCCGGTCAGGGCGCGGCGTCGTTGCGGCATCGTTGCTGCATCGGGCGGCATTTCCGCGTGCGGCTGCGGCCCGCTCGGCTGACATATAGGGAGACGTAGTGGATGTTGATCAAGCACCCAGATGACTTGTCCAGCTCGGAGATCACCCCGAAGGACGTGTTTATAAACCGCCGCCGCTTTCTCATCGGCAGCGGCGTCGCCGGGGTCTCGATCGCCGCGGGCGCTTACCTGATTGGCGGAGACAAGGATTCGTCAGCCCAGACCGGCAAAAAGATCGAGGGCCTCCGCAAGAGCCAGTACCTGGTTGACGAGAAGCAGAACACCTACAAGGAAGCGACAACCTACAACAACTTCTACGAATTCGGCACCGGCAAGGACGAACCGGCTGATAACGCCAAGAACTTCAAGACCCACCCCTGGACGCTGCGCATCGAGGGCGAAGTCGCCAAGGCGCGCGACATCGATATCGACGCCCTGCTCAAGCTCGCTCCGCTGGAGGAGCGCGTCTACCGCTTCCGCTGCGTGGAGGCGTGGTCGATGGTGGTGCCGTGGGTGGGCTATTCGTTCAGCGAGATCTGCAAGCTCGTGCAGCCGACCAGCAAGGCGAAGTTCGTGCAGTTTGTGACGCTCAAAGATGAAAAGCAGATGCCCGGCCAGTCCGTGCCGGTGCTCGACTGGCCGTATGTCGAAGGTCTGCGCATCGATGAGGCGATGAACCCGCTTTCGCTCCTATGTCTGGGCATGTACGGAGAAGTGCTGCCCAACCAAAACGGCGCTCCGGTGCGCATCATCGTTCCCTGGAAGTACGGCTTCAAGAGCGCCAAGAGCCTGGTCGCCATCCGCTTCACCGAAACCCAGCCGCCGACGAGCTGGAACAAAGCCAACCCCTCCGAGTACGGCTTTTACTCCAACGTCAACCCGGAGGTCGACCACCCGCGCTGGACCCAGGC
>CALFML010000340.1 GCA_937879845.1 uncultured Myxococcales bacterium | reverse complement strand
TACATTGGCGTGACTGGAGTTCAGACGTGTGCTCTTCCGATCTGTCATTACAAGATCCTGCCTCTCCCGCGGCCAAGGGGACGGCGCCGGCACCTGTTGCAGTCACTGCTCCTACGAGCACTCCCGTTGCTGCCGCGGCCGTGCGCAAGCCGGACTCGCAACCGACGCTGGTGAAAGAGGACTCCAACTCCAATTCCAGCGGCAACGGAATCGTATGGAGCGCCGTCGAGCTCGATCGGCGGCTGCACGCCCACGACCAAGATTCCTATCCACCTCCGGCAGAGAATCAATCCGCTCCAGCGCTGGCGATAACCACTGGCTCGGCGGCGCTGGCCAAGCTCGTGGCGGATGCCGCCCCCGATGTCATCTCTGAGCAGCCCACGGTGCCCACGCCGAGCGCACCGGTGAGCTCCATGGTCTTCGACATATCGGAGCCGCATGAGGACCACACGACATCGACCATATCGGCGATCTCTCCGGCGCCCCGCCCGGCGGCGGAGGCGATGTCGCGCGCCATCGCGCCGCCACGGCGGACGGGGCGTGCCTGGATTCTCTTTCTCCTGTGCGGGCTCGTCGGCCTTTTCGTCTGGGGAATCCGTTCCGCGCGTCCTCCGGCGCCCATCGCGCTGGATCGGCAGCCTGGAGGGCCGGATCTGGCAAAAGAAGACGCCGCGTTCAACCCGCCGATAGACTTGACCATCGATGAGGTAGTCCGCCGACTCGATGGCAGCGCTGCCGGAGCGGACCTCGACGCTGGTCGCGATCTGGCCACCTTAGCCCACAGCGTACTTATGGCGGATGCAGGAACGCCGGAAGCGGATGGGGTGCTTCGGATCCGCTTTGTGTATACCGATGAAGATGAGGTGGAAGGCATTGACTGCGGCGCTGCGCCGATAAAGCGCACTGCGGCGCAGAACAAGTTCTCGGTCCGGGTGACGCTTGCCCCGGGAACAAGCTGCACCATCACCAGCGCGGCGGGCACGCGCAGCTATTCCTATGAGCAGCTGGCCAAGTTCCGTCCCGACCGATTGGGAGAGATCCGGTTTCACGTGCGCGGTGCAGCCACCGGCCCCGCAGCGGCAAGCCCGGCGACTGCTGCCGAACCGCCGCGGTCCCCCGCGCCCGGTGGCGGTGACAGCGGAGGGGCCGCCCCGACCGGCGACAAGGCCAAAGCCCCCGCCGCGCCCGCGCCCAAGCCGCCCGCACCCAGCGAGCCGGCCGCATCGCCCTCGCCGCCGCGCACTCCTTGATTCCGTAGGCCCGCGCGCCGGCGTGATTGCGTACCGGCTTTACGGCTGCAGCTGTTGCACCAGGAAGTTCACCGCCATCTCGGCCGCAGCGTGCTGCACCTGCCGCGCGTAGAAATGGCCTTGGCCTTCCATAAAAACAAAGCGTGTCGCCGCTGGCATGCTGCCCGCATTCGCCGCGGCGGACGCTTGCGGGCAGGCGGATGCGGCTGGCTTGTACACCGTGCCCTGACGGCTGATCCACAGCTCCTCGATGCGTCTGCCGCTCTGTGCCAGCGCTTGGTACAGCGAGCATGGCTGCTCCATCGGCACGATGTGATCCGCGGTTCCATGAAATAGTAGGAGCGGAATTTTGAGCGCCGCGATCTTGGACAGGGGCGAGCGCTCCTCATACAGCTCCGGGTGCTCTTTGGGAGTCGTCTTGATATAGGACTTGATCTGCGTGGCGAGGATTCCGTTGTAAAAGAGAGTCTGCGCCGGATGATTCTGCAGATGCTCGATGAACGGCGCCGCTGCGACCGGAGCCGAGAAGGTCACCAGCGCTCGCAGCTCCGGCTCACGTTCGCCGAGCCGCAGCGCGATGCAGCCCCCGTGCGATGAGCCCAGGGCGCCGAGCCGCCGCTCATCTATGTCCGGCTGGTGGCGGAGCCACTGCAGGGCCGCTTGAGCGTCGTCGACCTCGCCGCGGCAGAACTCGATCTTGCCTTCGCTGCGCTGGCCGTCGAGCTTGCGTTTCTCACCGCGGTAGGCCGGCAGGATGACGGCCAGGCCGCGCTGGGCCAGCTGCCGGGCAAGGCGGGCGCTCGTGGTCTCATCCCCGCCGAATCCCGCATGCAACAGAACCACGGCCCCGCGGCGGGCCGCTGCCGCCGCTTGAGCCGGCGCCGGCGCCGGCGCGAGCACCGTATAGCGCTGCACGAGACCGGCGACTTGCAGATCCAGCGTACGCTGCTGCACCCCCGCCGGCACCAGGTGCCAGTTGTAGCAGCCCGAAGCAGCAAGAAGGAGGCACGCCAGCGGACCGATGAGTCGCATTCTTCCCATCGTACCGCACCCCGCGCGGTCGCGGGTCGGATAGCAGGCACCGCGCGTCGCACACGTGGTAGTCGGCTCGTCCCGGAAGCGGGCGCGCGGCCGGTCGGCAGCGGCCGTTAGATCGGCATCGCCGTTCCGCGCGGCTGCCGGTACGCGCGGCGGCGGATCGGCAGCCGCGGAAGATGAAGACGGGAGCTCAGACGGCGGGGATGTTTTCGGGTTGACTATCTTCCCCGATTGAGAGGGCAAGGGAAACCGTCCGCACGTCGTCGGAGTGGGTTTGCGGACAGTTTTGCGGGTAGGGCCTGTTTCTCGACAGCCAGCTTGCTCGAGAGATCTACTCGTGCGCTCTGCCTGCCGTCGGCAGAGCGCGCCCTCTGGAGGACCTATGCCCCGCTTGCGCCCTTGCGATCTGCACTGCTTGCCCGACATCGAACTCTACCTTATCCGCGCTTTCACCGCTGGAGGCTGCCATGCCGCGCTCTAAAGCCCCGCCTCGGGTCAAGGGCCCTTACGCCGAGCGCGGCGGGACGCGCTTTCGCATCCGCATTTGCGAGCCGACCGGACAGCGAGATCTCTACTTTCCGACGATGAATGACGCGCTGGCCGGCATGAAGGGGGCCGCGCGGGAGATGCCGAAGTCGACGCGATGCCGCACACTCGGCAAGATCCTCGATGAGTACACCGAAGACAAGATCCGGCGAGGCGTGTGCAGCGCGCGAAGCGCCAGGGAGCAAGCGGCCGCCTCCGCGTCTGGCTGTGCAACGTTCTCGACGATGAACTTAGCAAGCTGACAGCCAAGCGGGCGACCGCGCTCTACGAGCGACTGCTGTGTGAACCAAACGCTCTTGTTCTGAGGCTGCCATCGCGTCAATGAGCGCTCGCTGCACCAAGCGATGCAGCGAGATTGTCCGATTATTCCTATCGCGTTGGACTAATCCATAATTCAGTAATGGTTTAATAATGTAATGCGCTGGTGCGGCGGCTCGGCGAGCGCGTCACGCCGTCGGCGATGGCGGTGGTGGAGCGACTGCCGGCCGCCGTGCTGACCGCGCTTCTGTGGAGCACGAGCCGAGTTCCGGCGATTCGTAAGTCGGGCGCCGCGGGTCCCGGCGAACCGCGCTCACTCATCGATGCCATGCGCATGGCCGCGCACGGCGGGCTGCCGGCGCTGCTGGAGATTCGGCCGGACTGACATCGGCATCGAACGCGCAGGTGCGCTTACGGCCTTCCGACGTGCGAACGCTGAGCGTCCGCGGTCTGCCACATCAGTTCGAGCAGGTCCGTGCGTCCATCCCAGGGATCGGTGACCTGCGCCGGCATCCATCTCCAGCACCCGGGGGCGGAGCGCGGGTAGACGGCGGAACCTGCGGAACGGGTACGCCGGTGATGGGCATCGCTGATTTGCCTCACGCCACTGGCAAGCGTAAGCTCGTTTCGATAGGCAATAGCTCCACGGAGCAACAACCCAAGGGGTCCGTCGCGCGGGCGAATCGGTCGAGGCCAGCTGGTGCTGGCCGCGTTCCTCAAGCGCGCTTAGTGACAACTACGAAGCCCTGATCGCAGAGCGCGACTGCGCGATCCTTCAGCAGCCGGCCGACGGCGCGCTTGAAGGCCTTCTTGCTGAGGCCGAACAGCGCGCGCAGCTCGTCGGGGTCGGAGCGGTCACCGACGCGCGGTGCGCCGGGGCGGCCGAGCACGGCAAGCACGTGCGCGGCGTCGGCGGCGATCTCATGGTGCGCGTACTGGCGGAGCGACAGAACGAGCTTGCCGTCGGGCAGGATGTTTGCGATGCGGAAGCGCGCGACCTCGCCGCGCTGGAGGCGGTGCGGCTCGGACGCCGGGACGAGGCCGACGTACGATCGCTCCAAGATCGCGAACAGTCCGATGCCGGGGTCGTTGCGCCACGCCTCGCCCTCGACCCACTCGTCGAGAGCGAGGCCATCGGGCGGCGTGCGCTCGAGCAGCGGGCCGACGAACATAGTCCCGGCGAGCCGGCCGCTGTTGTCGACGTAGAGGCCGATGGGCTGGCGCTCGCCGACTAGCAGCTCCTTCGCCTGCTGGGCGAACGGTACGAGCAGCTCCTTGCCGAGGCCCCAGTCCACAAACGCGCCGATCGGCGTGACGGCAGTGACCGCGAGGAACGTGACCTCCCCGAGCACGAGCCGCGGCCTGCGGAGGGTCGCGATCAGCCGCTGCTCGGAGTCGACGTACACGAACACCTCGAGCTCGTCGCCGACCTTCGCGTCGGCCGGCAGCTCGACGGTGGGCAGCAGGATGACATCGTCGTCGGTCGCGTCGTCGTCGAGCGCGAGGTGGGCGCCGGACGCGGTCAGGCGGAGGAGCCGGAGGTGGACGCGGCAGCCGAGGAGCGAGGTGGGTGACATCGAGCGCACCATGCCAGGTCGCGGGCGACATGGGGTAACACAATTTGACATATTGAGCGCACTCGCCGGCATATGAACGATGAAGTCTGGTCGTCGTCGCGAATCGACGACGACCAGCAGATGAACTTCGCGCCGAAAACCTGCCTGGCACGCCACACGGACCGGGGTGCGCGCTACTTCGCGGCGGGCGTGAGCGTACGCAGCCGGTCCTTGCTGAGCTTCAGCACGATCCCGGCATTGCGATCGGCGACCTCGCTCACGCGGTACTCCGCCGCCGTGCCGAGCACCTGGGCGATCTCCGATGGCGTCAGCTTGTAGTCATCGGCCAGCCACGCCGCCATGTTCGACGTCGCCGTGCGGAACGCGCCATCCAGCGAGCCGTCGAGCCCCATCGCCATAATGTGCGTCGCAGACTCCAGGCGCGGCCCCGGAATCGACTTGTCCTGGATCAGATCCACCGTGAGCTGGACATCCATCGACGTCTCGAGTGCGTTGCCCGTCAGCTCACCATCGCCCTGCGCCGCGTGCGCATCGCCGAAGTACAGCAGCGCCCCCGGATTGCGCACCGTCAGATACACCGTCGTGCCCTCGACGATCTCGTTGAAGTCCATGTTGCCGCCCCAGCCGCCGGAATCTCCCGTCGGCGGCGGCGCAGCTGCCGGCCCGGGTGCTACGGCCACGCAGCCCAGCATCGGCCGCAGCGGCACTGTGTACTTCGCGAGATGCTCTCCCGGCTTCTCGCTGGTCGCCACCCCCTTGGCCAGGTCGAGGTGCCAGCGCACTGGCGCACCGGCGTCTTTCATCTTGACCGCTAGGCCGTCGTCCATCCCGCGCGGCACGATGCCGTCGTCGCTGATCGCCCAGTCGCGATTGAGCCGCACCCGCAAAAGGCGAACCACCAGCGTGTCCCCGGGCATCGCGCCCTCGACGTAGAACGGCCCGGTCTGCGGGTTCCCTCCCAGCACGCGCCGCACGCCCTTGGCATCGGTCCCTGCGGCGTCGACGGTCGTGGTGACGATCGTATCGCCAGGCGCCACGGTGAGCACCGGCTTGTTCTGCGCCGAGAACTGGCGATAAAACACCGTCGGCGTGAAGTCATGGCGCTTCGGCGGCTTCGCGACCCGCGGTGGCACCAGCGTCGCCGTGAACTTGTGCGTCGATGACTGCTTGGGATTGTCACCATCTACGAACACAATGGTCCCCGACATCGCGCCACCTCCGATCGTCGCGCTCGCGTTCTCCGAGCCGCCGGTGGTGTCCTTGGCCAGAAACTGCACCGCATTCCCGCGGACCGTCCCTTCGAGCTTGTCGCCGCCGAAATCGCCGATCAGCCGCTCCCCCTGTTGCGTCAGCTCCAGCTTGAAGTACTGCGCTGTGCCAAAGAAGTCGACATTCACAAACCAGCGGCCCGCAAGGACCGGCTTCGCCGCGCTCGCCGGCTCGGCCGACGCCTGCGAAGCCACCACCCACAGCACGAGCATTGCCATCACTAGCAATGCGATGCTCACACCGGTCGCACGAACGATCTTTCGTATCATCGGGACGCTCCTTGTATGGAAACTCTGCATGGACGAGGACGAGCGTACGGCATTTGGGGCGACGGCGTGATATTGGGGCCTGCGCTCGCGAGCGGCATTGGGTGCAGGGGGCTGCGCCAGTGCCGAACCAGTCCAGTCGGACGCGCCGACGGCGGAATGTTCTGACCATGACCCATGGAATCCGCAACGAGCCGGTCCATCCCTCGCTACCCCGATGCGAGCAAGGCCCAGCGCAGGCATGCGGAAAGGAGACGGCCGGGCTCCCGCTCGGCGTGGTCCTCGACGAGTAAAAGGACGATGGGTCGGGCTGTACTCTACGCCTCGTGCTCATTGCCCGCGGCGGCCATCAAACCCCTCCGGGCCAGCCATTCCGAACGACCGGAACTACCGCTCGGCGGTGGACTCGCCCTTGCTACCGGCTATCGAGGCTGCGCGGAATGCTGCGCAGCGCACTACAGCTCGTGAGCGATCTCGGCAAGCACAAGGTCAGGCTTGCCAGGGACCTGCCTGCGCTCTCGGGTCTGGCTCGTGAATCAGCGCTGGAGCCCATGTACGGCCCGCCGCGCCGGTTTGTCCGCACTAGGGACCGGAATGCACGAGGCCAGGGGTAGAGGAAGCACCGTCACACCGTCTGCGACAGGACGCTGATCCTTGCCCAGATGCGCTGGCTTTTCGTCGCTGGGTCTACCGGAGCTGCCGCCGCCGGCAGTGCCGCTGCCAGCTCTACTGCCGCTGGAGCTGCCACTGCCCTGCTTGTCGCCGCTGCTGCCATTGCTGTTGGTGCTGCCCTGGCCCGTGCTGTCGCGTAGACCTGCTGCGCCGCGGTCGACCGAGCTTGGTATGCTCGCAGCAGGACAGTGGGGGAGCTGGCCGCGGATCGGGGTGCTGCTCAACACCAGGCAGAGCCGATCGCCGGGCTGCAAGGCAGTAAGGGCCAGCGGGTTGTCACGCGTCGGCACCCACTGGGGCTGTCCGGCTCGTACCTGCAGCGAGCGGTCCAGCGGATAGAGGTTCAGTGTTCCCCCGTCCGCAAGGGTCCGGGCGACATAGACATAAGCATCGCGCGCGGCGGTGACCCGCAGGGCGACGCGGTCCCCGATGGTCAGTCCGGCGTTTTCCGGGAGTGGGGTTGACTTCCCGTCGCGCTGCACAGTGACAAGAACCTGCAGTCCGGTGCAAGCAGGGCCAAGCAGCAACAGAAGCATGAGCGGAGCCAGCTTGGTCAGAAGCGGCTGGTCCTTTGGGCGACGATCACGGTTCTGGGTGTGCCCGGCTGGCTGTCATTGCCCCTGATGCGGCGCACGGTACAAGACTCGGTCCACTCTGCAGAATGGACGAACAAGACCGGCTGCGGTGCGCTGGCCATGGATGATCTGTTCGTGATCAAGTGCCCCAACCCGACGCAGAGCCACCAACTGGCTCTCGATGTCCGGCTGCGCCATCGCGGCACGGAGCGCAGCGCCGCCAATGTAACTCGCGCCGTACTCTGGCTGTCAGACAAGACCGTCCTGCGGACTCGCTATTCTCCATCCGCTGCTTACGATCTGCTCATCACCGGGGAACGCAGCGAGGCCGCCTTGGCGCAGCGAGTAGGGCCCGGTGAAGTCGACCGGATCGTGATCCGGCTTGGATTCACTCCAGAAACCGCCTCGTTCCTGTTTAACGCCCGGCTGCAGCTGCTCTATAACGGCAGCTGCAGCACGGAGAGCGCTCCTTTCATCTTGTCCAGCGATGCTGCGCAATGGCCCGGCGAGATGGAAACTCGGGAGCATTGACCCCAGAAAATATAATTGTCGAGTCTGGTGTGGTTTTAAAGTTGTGTTTGGTTCCGAGTGCATCAGAGCGTAGAAACGACAGGTCGTGCTTGATTGCTCTGTCGCTAGATGAATAAAGTGATTGCGTGTGGGTCACGAGTTATACGGATGCGTCCTTTGAGCGAAAAGTCGGTGGCGCATGGGCGGTCTGGCTGCGCAGTGATGCGGGACGGGCCGTGCATCGGGGAGTATGTCCCCCATACGTGCGAGACTCCAACGCCGCCGAGCTGTCGGCAATCTACGCGGGCATCTATATCGCGTGCCGGATCTGGCCATCGACGACCGGCGTGTTGATTTGTTCAGACTGTCAGGGGGCGCTTGCGGTGGCAGAGCCGTCCGCGCCCCTCTCCTTTACGCCGGCAATGCGCCGTCTCCAGCAGCGCCTTCGGGAGTTGGCGAACACGGAGCGTCTCGAGCTGCGCTTCAAGTGGATCAAGGGGCACCAGCGCGCGGACACGAGTACGTCCGCGTGGCTCAACAACCAAGTGGACCGCCTTGCGGGAATCACTCGCAGGGCGGCGCGGAGTACACCATGAGCCTCGCGTCTCGAAACGCGCTGTGTCCGTGCGGTAGTGGGCTCAAGCACAAAAAATGTTGTCTCTCTCCGGTGAAGGTGCCCCGGGTTGCCTCGCATGAGCTCATCATCGCCGGTCCAACGCGCAGCTTCGCCATCAGCCACAGAGACGGACTCGGGCGCCTGCCGGGGGCGTATGCGTGGCCCGTGGAGCGGATCTATGTCCCGGTGCCCGATGTCTGGCGCGCGACCGGGATGGGGACAGCGGCAATCATGCGCCGGCGCCCCGATGGACGGTTCGCCTATGCCGTCTTTCTGCTCAAGCTGAGCGAGCACGGTATCTCCGGTATGTTCGGCAAGGCAGATGAGGTAGCTGGCACGAAGGATTTCTTGGCCGATCTGCGGGATAAGATTCCACCGATGCAGGAGGGCTCGCTTGCCGATGCCGCGGTCTTCGTCTATGGCGCGATGGCGCTGTCGCTCGACGCGATCGGCATGGCGACCGATCACCTGCGCGTGGTGACCGAGGTGATCCACCGCCCGCACGGCATCTTCCTCGTCACCGGCCCCACCGGCTCGGGCAAGACGACCACGCTCTACTCGTGCC
>CALFML010000339.1 GCA_937879845.1 uncultured Myxococcales bacterium | reverse complement strand
ATGCCGATGTCTGGCCCGCCGTCGCCCAGCCGGCCCTGTTCCTGACCGGGGCGCTGGATGCCAACTCCACGCCCGCCATGGCGCGCGCCATGGCCGAGGCGGCACCGCGTGGCCGTGCCGTGGTCATCGAGGGGCATGGCCACATGGTGCCGATGACCGCCCCAGCCGCCGTCAACGACGCCTTGCGCGCTTGGCTCGCCGAGGAGGCCCCGCGATGACAGCATCCATCGACCCGCGCGCCCTGCGCAACGCCTTCGGCGCGTTCCTCACCGGCGTGACCGTCGTCACCGCCAAGGACGAGGCCGGCCGGCCGCTCGGCTTCACCGCCAACTCCTTCACCTCGGTCTCGCTCGACCCGCCGCTGCTCCTGGTCTGCCTCGCCAAGCGCTCCACGAACTATGCCACCCTCACCGGTGCGCGCGGCTTTGCCGTCAACGTCCTGGCCGAGGACCAGGAGGCGGTCTCCAACACCTTCGCGCGCCCCGCCGATGACCGCTTCGCCGCCATCGGCTGGACGGACGGCCCCTGCGGCTCCCCGGTCCTCGCGGGTGCGGCCGCCTGGTTCGACTGCGCCATGCACGAGGTGGTCGATGCCGGCGACCATGCCATCCTGATCGGCCGCGTCCCCGAAGCGCCTCGCCCAGCGGTAGGCGCCCGTGCACTTCGAGAGGTTGTCGCAGCTCTCGTCCACGGCCGCTGTCGCGCAGTCCTCCATCGCAGGGAGGACGTCGCTGCACGGCCCCCAGGTGCCTCCGGGCGCGCAGGTGTGCTGTCCGGCCTCGCAGAGGCCGACCCCGAGGGTGTCCGGAGGGCCCGTGTAACAGGCCTCCATCGTGCCCGGCTCGCACTCTCCCGCGCTCGTGGTGGTGCCGCCCGCGCCGCCGGAGATCGCCGCGGCAGCAGCCGGACGACCCGAACTCGACGCCGCGCCGGCGGCGAGTCCCGACGAAGAGGTCATCGCCGGCGATGTATTCCTGCAGGGCAGCGGCGATCCTTCGCTGACCCCGTCCGGTCTTTCGCAGCTGGCCCGCGAGCTCGTCCTGCGGGGAATCCGCCGCATCGACGGCGAGGTTCGCTTGGATGGGCTGTTCCGCGACGCGCAGGTGCTGCCCCAAGGAACCACGGCAGCGACGTTCGGCAGCGGCGCCATCACCCTCAACCGCGATGCCTATGCGGTGCGGGTAGATCCGGGAGAGGCCGGCCGGGCGGCCAGCGTGTTCGTCGATTCGCGCTCGCCGTTTTTCATCGTTCGCAACCTGGTACGCACGGTGCGCGGCAAGCGCAGCCGCATCCTTGTCGATCACGCGCTGCAGGGGGATCGGCTGGCGGTGACGGTGCGCGGACGCATCGGGGTGCGCAGCGGCCGGGTGTCGGTGCGCAAGCGGTTCGCTTTTGCCACCGCCTGGGCGGCGGCGATCCTCAAGCAGGCGCTGGCCGACTCGGGGATCACGGTGCGCGGGGGGGTGCGGGTCGGGCCGCCGCCGCCGGGCCCGCTGCGCGTTCTCGCCACCCACCAGTCGGAGCCGCTGGCCGACATCTGCCGGGTCGTCAACAAAGACAGCAACAACTACGTCGCCGACGTGCTGTGGAAGACGCTCGGGGCGGAGCGCTTCGGGCTGCCGGGCACCCTGGAAAAAGGCGCCCGCGCGGTGGATGAATGGCTGGAGCCGCTGGGGCTCTCGCCGTCGCGCGTACACTTGGTCAACGGCTCGGGGCTGACCTATGAAAACCGCATCCGTCCCGAGGATCTGGGACAGCTGCTCTACACGCTCTACCATCGCCTGGACCTCGGACCGGTGTTCATGCAGACGCTTGCCGTGGGCGGGATCGACGGCACCATCCACCATCGCTTCCACGGAGCCTTGAGCGGCCTTGTGCGCGGCAAGACCGGGACGCTCAACGGGGTGTCGGTGCTCTCCGGTTATGTCGGAGCGGAGCCCGGGGTGCTGATCTTCACGATCTTCGTCGAAGGCTTCCGGCCGCGGCGGCTGCCCGCGATCCGCCAAGCCCAAGCCGACCTCGTGGCAGAGATGATGCGCAGCCTACGCGACGGGGGCTCGCTGCCGGGCGGCCCGCCGGCCGGCCCATCGCCGGCGCTTGGCCCGGACGAGGCGGCGCCATCGCCAAGCTTGCCGGCGAGCTCCGATGCTCCGGACAGCCCGGAGCTTCTAGAGGGCGAAGGCAGCGACGCCAGCTGATTCCCGCGCCCGCCGCCGGCCCGCGACCCGAGCAGCATGAGCCGGTCGAACCGCCGCGCATCGACCAAGCCCGCCGCCAGCGCCATATAGCAAGCGAGCCGCAGCCGCCGATAGGACCGGGGAAACTGCCGCGGCGCCGCCTGTCCGGTCGGATGAGGTCGTGCCATGAAGGCTGCGGTAGGCGCAGCGGAAACCGCGTCTGAGCACGGCAGCCGGCTCTGCGTCAACGGCAGGAAGCGGCGTGACTCGACGTAGCTGCGCAGGCGGGTGCGCTCACGCAGCAGGCCGCCGCGCAGCACTGCGTCGTCGGCGACCAGGGCGATGAGCTGATCCAGGCGAGCAAACAGCGCGCAGAGAATCGGGTGCCCGGGCCAGTGCGGTGGCGGCTGCGCGGCAGCGCGATGCTGCTTGCGGCGTAGCTCGAACGGCTCAGGCGGATCGGGTGGCTGGCGCAGGCACTGGCCGCGCGGTGCTTCAGCCTTGAAAGGGACGGTCATGCCGGGGGTTCAAGCAGCCCCCGTGCCACCCCAGTCGCCTAATTTCTCCGTCGCTGCGCCGCTTCTGCTACGGCGCCGCGGGGCGCTTTTGTCCGAGCTTCGGACAGCCCGCCGGATCTGGGCCGGGGCCGGTGTAAGCCGACTTCAAGCGGACTCGGCATGAACGAGTCCGCACAACACCTATGCTAGGATAGGACAACGACTGTGGCCGATAAGTATCCGCGACCCTTTGGTCGGTACACGCTGCTAGCGCCGCTCGCGCAGGGGGGAATGGGGGCCCTTTACCTGTCCTGCGTCGGCGACCGGGGTCTGGAGAAGCTTTGCGTCATCAAGACGGTGCTGCCGCACCTCGCCGACCCGGAGTATGTAGCCCGGTTTCGCGACGAAGCCAAGGTCGTAGTCAAGCTCTCGCACGGCAACCTCGTGCCGGTGTTCGATGCGGGTCTGGTCCAAGACGAGCTGTACTTGGCGATGGACTACATCGAGGGCAAGGACCTGCGCGCGGTGTGGAACCGCTGCGCCAAAAAAGGCATCGCCTTCCCCATCGATGTCGCCGTCTACATCGCCCGTGAGCTGTCGCGCGGCCTGCACTACGCCCACAACTTCGGCGGCATCAAGCTCGTGCACCGCGACGTGTCGCCGCCCAACGTGCTCGTCGGCTTCTCCGGCGAGGTCAAGCTCACCGACTTCGGCCTGGCCAGCTCGACGCTGAAGCTTGAGAAGACGGCGGCCGGCATCATCTACGGCAAGGTGTCGTACATGTCGCCGGAGCAGGCGCGCGGCGAGCTCATAGACGGGCGCACCGACATCTACGCCGCCGGCATCATCCTGTGGGAGCTGCTCACCGGGCGGCAGCTGTTCCCCCAGAACCAGAGCGACGGCACCGAGCTCATTGAGCGGGTGCGCAACCCGGTGATCGATCCGCCCTCGGTGCGCGCCCCGCGCGTGCCCGGAGCGCTCGACCAGATCGTCCTGCGGGCGCTGGCCCGCAACCCCGATGAGCGCTACCTCACCGGCGAGCAGTTCCGCGCCGAGCTGACCGCGTTTCTGGCCAGCAACCGCGACTACGTAGCGACCGACGCCGAGCGCGTGCGGTCGTTCATGAAGGACCTGTTCGACGAAGACATCGAGCGCGAGCGGCGGCAGCGCGACGAGATCCTAGAGACCGTCCACGAGCGGCTGCAGGAGAACCAGCGCCAGGAGCTGGCCGAGCGCGAGGCCGCCGAGCAGCGCCAGCAGCGCAAGGCCGACATCCTGGCGGCGATCGAGCGCAAGAGCAACGACGGCCTGCCGCTGGCCGATGCCGGACCGCTGCGCGAAGCCGAGCTCCCCGGCCAGGTGCGCGATCAGCTGTCGGCCTACGACACCGCCAAGATGCTCGGCAGCATCATCGAGCGCTGGAAGATCCTGCGCAAGATCGGCGAAGGCGGCATGGGCCGCGTCTTCGAAGCCGAGCACACCGAGATCGGCCGCCGGGTGGCGATCAAAATCCTTCACCCGGTCTACTCGCGCACCCCGGAGGTCGTCGCCCGCTTCCGCATGGAGGCCCGCGCCGCCTCGCGCATCGGCCACCCCAACATCATCGAGATCACCGACAGCGGCACCACCGTCGACGGCAGCTTCTACTTCGTGATGGAGCTTTTGGAGGGCGTGGACCTGGCGGAGCGGCTGAAGAAGGCGCAGCGCCTGCCGGTCGAGGAGGTTCTCGCCATCGCGACGCAGGTGGCGCAGGCGCTCGGCGCGGCGCACCAGATCAACATCGTCCACCGCGATCTCAAGCCGGAGAACATCTTCCTCATCAACCGCGACGGCAATCCCGGCTTCGTCAAGGTGCTCGACTTCGGCATCGCCAAGTCGCTGGAAGAGGAGAAGATCCGCAAGCTGACCACCCCCGGCATGGCCATGGGCACCCCCGAGTACATGGCGCCGGAGCAAGCGTCCGGGAAAGGCAGCGACGCCCGCAGCGACATCTACTCGCTCGGGGCGATCCTGTACGAGATGCTCACCGGGCGGGCGCCGATCCACGGCGACAACATGATGGACATCCTCATCCGTAAGGCCACCGTCGACCCGGATGACGTCGCGGTGCTGCGGCCGGATGTCCCGCCGGCGGTGGCGCAGCTGGTCATGCGCACCCTGTCGCGCAACCCCGAAGGCCGGCCGCAGAGCATGGGCGAGCTGGCGGCCGAGCTCAACCAGCTCATCGCCGATATCCAGGCCGGCATCGTCAGCATCCCCAAGCTGCCGCCGCGGCTGGTCGCCCCGCCGCCCGCCCGCCCCTCGGACGCGGCCGTGGAGACCAAAGACAGCGAAGCCGAGCAGCGGCAGTATCGCCGCTTCCTGCTCATCGGCGGCGTGCTGCTCAGCGGCGGGCTCCTGGGCGTCGGCATCATCCTTTATCTGGTCTTTTTCCCGCTGAACCCGCTGCCGACCCGGGTGCCCGATCTGGCCGCGGCCACGGGTCCGGGTCCGCGCGTCACCCCGCCGACGCCCGAGGTGCACGATGCCGGCGCCCCGGGTCCGATCGCGGTGAACCCGCCCAAGCCCGACATGGCGAGCTCGCGCGTCGAGACGCCCTCAAACCCGCCGCCGACCAGCAAGCGCAAGCTTCTGGCCGACAAGTGGCCGATGCCGGCCTTCATCGACCAGCGCGGCGCCTTCTCCAAGGTGTCGGACGGCAAGCAGCAGATCGAGACCGGCCACAACGATCTCGGCTACACCCTGTGCCTGAGCGCCGCCGGCAACCCGCAGATCCGCGGCCTGGCCTTCGCCTGCATGGGCGAAGCCGAGTTCGCCCGCGGCCGCTACGGCGAGGCGATCAAGCTCGGCAAGCTGGCGCTCAAGGAGAAGGGGGCCGGACGCGACACCTACCTCCTCCTCGGCAAGGCCTTCCTCAAGGCGAAAAACTGCAAAGAGGCCAAGCCCTACTTCCTCCGCGTCCTAAACTCCTCCAGCGGCAACCCCGAGGCCCTCGCCGGCCTGGACAAGTGCCCCTAGCTGCCCTCCCGAGCTTCCTTCCGTAGTTTCCTATTGATTATCGACCAATGGCGGTAAACCCCTGGCGCAGTGCGGCGTGCGGCCTTACGTAGGGCTAATAAGGTTAGACAAGAGGGTGAACTTTGGGCCTAGCAGAACTTTTCTCGAAAGAGGCGCGTGCGCGCAACAACCTGAAAAAGACCATCGCCCGCGCCGCCGACAAGCACGCTCAGTCGGGCGATCGCTGGCGGGCCCTGGAGCTCCTGCGCGACGACGGCAGCGCTGAGGCCATCTCCGGCCTTTTGCGCCGCTTCAGCTTTGTCTATGACAAGTCCATCGAAGACGAACAGGAAAAGGAGTTCGTCTACCAGATCCTCGTCGAGCTCGGGGGCAAGATCCTGCCGGAGCTGCGCCGCTACCTGCGCGAGAGCGAGACGCTGTCCTGGTCGCTCAAGATCCTAGAGCAGGTCGCCACCGGCGCCGCGTTCCACGACACCCTGGCGGCCCTGTGCGAGCAGAACGACAACAGCTACGTCCGCGACCCGAGCAAGAAGATCCAGCTCGTGCACTTCATGGGCGAGCACCGCGATCCCAAGATCGCCGAGCTTATCGTCCCCTACGTCGACGATGTCGATGAAGGGGTGCGGTTCAAGGCCGTGGAAGCGCTGCTGCTCCAGGGCCAGCGCGAGATCATCCTGGCCCCGCTTGTCGAGCGCCTGCTCAACAAGAGCGAGGAGTCGCGCCGGATCAAGATCCGCATCCTCGAGGGCCTGGCCGAAGCGGGCATCCCTGTCACCGAGCGCCCGGCCGATGTCGAGCGCGCCCTGTCAGAGCTCGGACTCGACGGCCGGCTCGACGGACAAAAGCGCGTCAAGCTCAGCGCCAGCTCCCGTCATTAAGACGCCGCGGCGACCCGCCTAACCCCAGACCGGGGTGGCGCGGAGCGTTGCGCGGCCGTCTTTGATGTGAACGTGAAACTGTACGGTCTTGCAGCTGTGCTGCTGCATGATCTGGTCGCGGCTCTGCTGCAGGCGCTGCCGGAAGAGCTCGAAGTTCAAACCCTCTACTGACTCTTGGCAGCGCTCGCGGGCCTGGACAAACTCCTGGTAGACGCGGTAGTAGGCGCTCTGCTGATCGTCGGGCGCCGCAGAGTCGGCCGCGACGCGCGTTTCCTCGGTATGGATGTGGGGCGATATCGGGGACGGGACCGCGCCCTCGCCGGCCATCGCCGGGACCGCCGGCGGCGTCGGCAGCGTCGGCGTCGGCAGCGCATCTAGCGCCACCGGGGCCGATATCGGCGGCGGACCTGGCACCGCCGGAACCGGCAGCGGCGTCGGCAGCGGCGCTACCGGCTGCACCGGCGGTGGCGCGTTCATTGGCTCCGGGGTCATGTTTGCAGCGCTGGGCGCCGAAGTTGCCGGCGGCCCCAATGCTGGGGCTCCTGCCACCGCGATGGGGCTCGCCACCAGCGACGACTGTTGCGGCGCGGAAGCGGCGTGCAGCGCTTGCTCGATCGCCCGCGCCAGCTGGCGCAGCGGCCCGCGGTAGCGGCGCTCTGCAAGCTGCGGTGAGCCGGCGACCGGCGTTACCCCACTTACGGCGGCGAGCAGGCGCTCCAGCGGCCCTTCCACCTCGACCCGCAGCAGCAGCAGCCCGATCGCCAGCACCCCTGCGACCACGGCGATCAGAATTGCCAAGAGCCGCGGCGGCAACCCCCGCGCCGCGGCCCCGCGCGCCACCTCCCACGCCGAGGTCCCCGCCATGCTGCGCCCGATCAGCACGAGGGCCGCCCCTTGATTCGCCGCCGTCCCCGGCAGCTCCACGAATGCCACCGGCTCGCCGCTCGCCGGCAGGGTCGTCACCCGATCCGGAGCGCCGGCGGCGCGCAAGGCGATAAGCTCCGACACGGCAACGCGCTCACGCGGCAGCGAAGCACCCACCACCTCTCCGGCGCACACGAACACCGCATCGAGCGCCGAGACCCGCGCCAGCGCCTGCGCCAGCTCATTGCCGACCACCTGCGCCACCAGCACGGCGCCGACATAACGATCGCGGGCCGGGGCGACCACCGGCGCGGCCGCGACCCGATACAAGGTTCCTTGCCACAGCCACAGATCATCCAGGCGGTAGCCGCGCAGGGCGTCGCTGACCAGCGGCCAGCCGTCCAGGGCGTCGCGATAGACCGCCTCATCCTGGCCCACCCGCGCCAGCACCCGGCCGCGCGCGTCGGTGGCGAGCAAAAACGCGGCGCCGAGCGCCTTATCGCGGCTCAGCCGCTGCAGCTCCATCTGCGCGGTGCTGTGTAGGATCGTGAGCTCGGCCTGACCGCGCCCCATCTCTTCCAGGCTGGTCTGCAGCACCGCATCGCTGGCCAGCTGGGTGGCGGCCGCGACCAGACGCTGCGCCTGCTCGGTGAGCAGCAACGTCGCGGTACGCTGAGCCAGCTGCATTCCCACCAGCTGATCCTCGCGCCGCACCCGCTGTAGCTCCGGCAAGAGCACTAGGAGCGCCAGCGCCAACAAGCCGCCGCACAGCGTCACCAGAAACAGCCACAGCTTCGACAGCGCGGTCATGGCGCGCCGCCTTCCGCCGGGGGCGTTGTCGGCGCGGCGGCCGGTCCGGGCGGCGGCACCTGCAGTACGAACTCGGCGCCGCTCGGCGTGACCATGACCTGGGCGCTGGCGGCGATGCGGCCGGCGAACAAGAGCTTGGCCAGGTACGCTCCCGGCGGCGCATCGATCTGCGCGATGCCGACAGTGCCAAACTCGCTCAGGGTGAGCCGGCTGGCGATGCCGCGCGGCGCCAGGAGCACGCCGCGCAGGTGCGGGTATTCGGGGCTGTCGATGACGAACTCGCCGGTGCCCGGCAGAGTGACGGCGAGCTTGGCTCCGGGTAAAAGCGGCGTGCTCGGCAGCAAGGTCTTGTCGCTGGGACAGCGCAGCGTGACCGGCAAGCGATCTTCGTTGCGCAGGATCACCGTGGCCCCGGGCGCCGCCAGAACCACCGCCGGAGAGAGCCGCAGACCGTAGAGCTTGACCTCGATGGCTGCCGGGCTCGGCGGCGGCGCGCTCTGCTGCAGGCCCACCGGCGGTTCCAGCACCAATACGGCATCGGCGCGCGGATCCTGCAGCGGCGGCGCGATCGGCAGCACGCCGTTCTGGACCCGCACATACCCGAGCTTGGCCGGACGCCTGCTGTCGGCGAGCGCCCCGAGTCCCTGGCGAAAGTGGACGATGGCGTGCACCGGAGCGGCGGCAGTAACCGCGGCGCTCGCAGTAAGAACGGCTGTGCTCGTCGCTATTAAGATGCCAACTCGGCGGGTCACGGCGTTTGTGGCGGTAGTGTATCGCGCCGAGGAAGCGCGTCAATCGACTCCTGCGCCAAGCCGCGCCGCGGCCAGCCGGAGAGCGCCAGCACGACCGCGGCCCAGCCAGCGCCGTGCTGCACGAGGCGTGGCCACACCGCCTCGTGAAAGCCGCGGCCGGCGAGGTAGTCCGGCAGCGGTAGGTACGAAAGCGGCGCCAGCGCGGCCATCGCCACCAAGGGCGGGATGAAGCGCGGCCACAGGACGCACAGAGCAAGCGGCCACAGCTCGTACCATGGATGCAGGATCGGCGTCAGCAGCTGATACCCGAGCAGCAGCCCGACCCCGAGCCGCGCCGGTCCGAGCCGCCGCCGCACCCCGAGCACCGCCAGCCCGCCGAGCAGCAGCACCACCCCGGTCCGCGCCAGCGCGGCCGCGAGCTCGTCGGGCCATACCGTATCGCGATCCCGCCCGGTAATGAGCCGCG
The DNA here is from genome assembly GCA_937879845.1 of uncultured Myxococcales bacterium. Taxonomy (GTDB): domain Bacteria; phylum Myxococcota_A; class Polyangia; order Palsa-1104; family JAEUJZ01; genus CALFML01. The sequence goes on along the minus strand of CALFML010000339.1, from coordinate 37,270 downwards.
CCAGCCACGGCCGCCGCCAGGGCATGAAATACGGGGGCCGGTACAGCCCGGCCACCGCCCCTTGCGCCGCCGTGTAGAGGACGGCATAGGCCCCTTCGTTGCTGCGCCAGCGCCGTCCGTACTCACCGAGGCTCGGCGGGACCAGGCCCTTGCCCTGGTACGGCGCCACCAGCAGCGCCGCCGTAAGCACCCCCGCCCCGCCCAGCGCCCACACGACCCGCCGCGGCCGCATGAGCATCGCCGGCAGGACCGCCCCGGCGATCGGCTTGACCAGCACCGCCAGCGCGACCAGCGCCCCGCTCCCGGCGGCGAAAGCCAAGTCGGTCCGCGAAGTCCGGGGACAAGACTCCCCGCCAGCTCCGCTCACCTCCGCCCGCCCCGCCGGAGGACCCAGCCCCCACCCGGCGCGCTGCCAGAGCCGCAGCGCCGCCAGCAGCGGCAACAGTCCCAAGCTCTCCAGGTGCCCGTTTCCGGCAAGCTCGACGGCGACGAGCGGCGCCGCCCCCCAGATCGCGGCCCACCGCACGTCGCGTCCGGCCCCGCGGCACAGGCTGATGAGAAGCCCCAGGATCAGCAGGTCCGCCGCAACCACCAGCTCCTTCCAGCGCTGCACCGCGGTCGCCAGCGAAAACGGTCCCGCGCCAAGCGCGGCGTGGAGGCGAAAGGCGAGCTGCGCCGTCGGAGGATAGATGGTCGGCAGCTCGCGGTGGTTGATGCGCTCCGGCAGCGCGGGGTGCGCCGCCCGGACCGCGGCGTATACGGCGGCGTCGGGAGGACCGGCGTACGGGCTCAGGCCTGCCTGCTGCACCGCCCCGTCCCACAAGTAGCGGTACACATCGTCGGAGTGCCACACCGGCAGGGCCAGCGCCGGCCCGCGCAGCAAAAGCGCCACCGTCCACAGCCAGAGCAGCGCCCACCTCTCCCCGCGGCTCCGCGGCACCAAGGGCCGCGCCCGCCACAGCGAAAGCAGCGCCAGCCCCCACGCCAGCCCCGCCCCGAGCCACATCCCGAGCTGCGCCCCGAAGTGGGCGCGCAGGTCGCGGGCAAAATACAGCCCGCCCAGGTGGAAAAGCGCGGTCAGCCCGAGCAGCCCCGCCCACGCCGCACCGGCGGCCCGCGGGCGCATCGCGTCGGCGGCGCGCCCGCCGCTCAGCCGAGCTTGGGCGTGAGGCTCGGCTGGCACAGCAGCTTATGCAAAAGGCCCGTGGCCGCCGTGACCTCGGCGCCAGGCACCCAGACGGACAGACGCAGCGGGCTCGTGGTCAGGCGGCGCAGCGTCAGCCCGGCGTGCTGCAGCTCGCCGCGCACGCGGAAAAGGAGCGCCGGATCGCTGCCCACGCCCGGCCCCACCACCGTCACCATGCCGTCCTCGGTGCTCGCCTGGACGGTCCCGCGCGTCGCCGCCTGCAGCGCCGCCAGAGTCCGCGGCCAATCGGGCACATCGTCGGTCAGAAGCGACGCGGTGAGCCGCGCGCGGCCGTCCGGCGCCTCGTGCAGCTCCAGGTAGCGGAGCGGCACCGAGTGTTCGCCCAGCACCTGCAGCGCTTCCGTGCCGTGCTGCGCCACCTGCAGCTCGACGACGCAAGGGGTCGCCGCCACCGCGGTCGCCCGGCCGGCCGCCTCGCCGCGGCCCTGTGCCACAGGCGGACTCGGCGGCGGACCGATGCGCGTCTCCCGCTCCGAGCCGGCGGTCTTGCGGGCGTGGATGATGATCCCCGCCTGCTGCGCCCACTGCACCGCCTGCGCGTTTAGCACCTTGGCCCCGTGATCGGCCAGCTCTTGCATCTCCAGGTAGGAGACCTCCGGCAGGTGGTGCGCCTCCGCCACCACCCGCGGATCCGCCGAGTACACCCCATCCACGTCGGAGTAGATCTCACAGCTGTCGGCCCCGAGCGCCGCCGCCAGCGCCACCGCGGTCGTATCCGAGCCGCCGCGTCCGAGCGTGGTGACCTCGCGCTTGTAGCTCATGCCCTGAAAGCCGGCGACGATGACGACGCGGTCGCGGGCCAGCTCGTCTTGGATGCGCACCGGCCGCACCTCGATGATGCGCGCCCCGGAGTGGCGGTCGTTGGTGAGGATGCCCGACTGCGACCCGGTGAAGCTTATCGCGTCGAGCCCCAGCTCATGCAGCGCCATCGCCAAAAGGGCCATGGCGATGCGCTCGCCGCTCGATAGGAGCATGTCCAGCTCGCGCCGCGGCGGCGCGGGGCTTATGAGGCGCGCCAACCCGTACAGCTCGTCGGTGGTCTTGCCCATCGCCGACACCACCACGACCACGTGGTAGCCGGCCCGCACGGTTCCGGCCACCCGCTCCGCGACCGTCTTTAGGCGCTGCGGGTCGGCGACCGAGCTGCCGCCGTATTTCTGCACGATGATCTTGCGGCTCGGCTCCGCGGCGGGCTCCGGCCACAAGGGCCCCGGTCGGTCGGCTGAGCCGCTCAAAGTTGGGGTCCGGGGGTGCGACACACCGGGCATTTTCAAGGACCCGCCCGGCCACCGCAAGAATTTGCCCGCAGCACGGTCGCGCGCGGGGTTTATGATGCCGGTCTGACTGAGGAACCCGCATGACGCTGACCCCTGAGCTGCGCGCCGCAGGACTGGCCGCGCTGCGCCGCTACGATCGCCCCTTGAGACTCCCCGGCGCCCCGGCCGCCAGCCCGCCAGTGCCGCTGCTGGGCGAGCAGCGCGACGAACAGATCGCCGCGGCGTTCCTCCAGCCGCTCGGGTCGGGTCTTATCAACCACACCTTCCGCATCGACACCGCCGCGCTCGGACACGAGCCGCCGGTGCAGGCGGTGCTGCAGCGGGTGAACCCCCTGTTCGGCATCGCAGTCAACGACGACATCGCCGCCATCACCGACCATCTGCAGCAGGTCGGGCTGCCGACGCCGCAGCTTTACCGCACAAGCGAAGGAGCCACCGCCGTGGATCTGGGATCCGGCGGGGTGTGGCGCCTTTTGACGCTCATGCCCGGCGACACCTTTAACAAGGTCAGCCCGGCGCTCGCCCACCAGGCGGGCCGGCTGGTCGCCCGCTTCCATCACAGCTTGCTCGGCCTGCGGCACCGCTTCCGCTTCACTCGGCCGGGCGCCCATGACTTCGGCCGTCACCGCCAAAACCTCCGCGCCGCCGTCGCCAAAGCCCCCACGGTCGCCGATCTGCCCGACGAGTTTGCCGGGCTGGCGGCCGAAATCCTCGGCCGCTGCGCCGAGGTGCCGCTGGAGCTCGACGGCCCCCTGCGGCTCTGCCATGGCGATCTGAAGATCTCAAACCTCCTGTTCCTGCCCGGTGCCGATGGGCATGTCGGCCACTGCCTGGTCGACCTCGACACCCTGGCCTACCTGCCGCTGCCGCTGGAGCTCGGCGACGCGCTGCGCTCCTGGTGCAACCCCTACGACGAGAACAATCCCGAAGGCCGCTTCGACCTCGAGCTGTTCACCGCCGCGATCTCCGGCTATGCCGCGCACGCCGCCGCCTTTGTCACCGCGGCGGAGCGGCAGCAGCTCGTCGCCGGCACCTTGCGCGTCGCCTTGCAGCTGGCCGCCCGCTTCGCCGCCGACGTGGTGAACCAGAGCTACTTCGGCTGGGACGCCACGCGCTTCCGGAGCCGCGCCGAGCACAACCTAATCCGCGCCCGCGGTCAGCTGAGCCTGGCGCGCAGCCTCAGCCAGCAGCGCCCGCAAGCCGAGGCCGTGGTGGCGCGCCTGTTTCCGGAGTGAGAGCCCCGCTATGAGCTACTTCAAACACGACTCCGCCTACGTAGACGACGGCGCGGTGGTAGGCGATGACACCCGCATCTGGCACTTCTGCCACGTCGCCGCCGGGGCGCGCATCGGCCGCGGCTGCGTCCTGGGACAGAACGTTTACGTCGCCCCGACCGCCGTCCTTGGCGACGGCGTGCGTGTCCAGAACAACGTTTCGATCTACGATGGAGTGGTGCTGGAGGACCACGTCTTCGTCGGCCCGAGCGCGGTGTTCACCAACGTCGTAAACCCGCGCGCCGAGGTCTCGCGCAAGCACGAATACCGCCGCACCCGCGTCGGCTGCGGCGCCACCCTGGGCGCCAACGCGACCGTGGTGTGCGGCCACGACATCGGCCGCTACGCCTTCATCGGCGCCGGCGCGGTGATCACCAAGTCGGTGGCCGACTATCAGCTGTGGCTCGGGGTGCCGGCCAAGCTGTGCGGCTTTGTCTGCCGCTGCGGCGAACGGCTCACCTTGACGGACGACGACGCCCGCTGCCCCGCCTGCGGGGCCGGCTACCGGCGAAAAGGAGATTCCCTATGCGCCCAGTAACTTGCTCCCTGCTGCCGCGCGTGCTGGCGGTGGCGCTCCTTGTCCCGGCTGCCGCCTGCAGCGGCTCCGGCAAATCGACCAAAGCGACGGTCATCGAGACTGAGCTGGAGCTAAGCTACGACGACGGCCAGCCCGCCGAGCGCCCGATCCTCGCCGCCCCCGACTTCGAGTGGCTGATCAAGTTCGAGCCGAACCTGCCCGCCTACACTCCGCGCCGCCTCCGGCTCCTGGTCGCCCAGCCCGGCGAGCTGCGCCTCATCCTCTACCGCCATGACGACGCCACCGGCCGCCCCGGCGCCCGCATCGGCGCCATCGAGCGCACCTATGACGCCGCCTTCAGCTCCGGCGGTCACGACGGCAAGTGGCTCTCCGAGCCGATCACCGGCGTCCCCGTCCAGACCGGCCCGCTCTGGGTCGGCATCTCCGTCCCCCGCACCGACAGCAGCGCCGCCCGCCTGTGGGCGAGCAAAAACGAGTCGGCGCAGGTCTTCCAGCGCGACGCGGAGCCCGCCACCGCCCTCCAGTCGGGCCGCCTGCCGGTGACGCCGATGGTCCGCCTCCTGGTCGTTCCAGAGGCAGCGCCGCCGCCACCGGCGTCATCGGCTCCGGCGTCATCGGCTCCGGCGTCATCGGCTCCGGCAGCCTCAGCGCCGGCGGCACCCGCTCCGGCACCGGCATCTCCGGCCCCTGGGTCCCCCGCTCCCACCGCTCCGGCCGCAGCGACTGCCGCTCCCATCCCGGCGTCCCGGTGAGCGGACGGTTCGGACCGGCCGCGGCTCGGCGGCGGCCCGCTTCACGAAGGAATGTTTCTTCGATCCGCGCTCAGGGTCCCGGCCACTCCGCAACAAAGTCGGGATGCTGCACAAGCTCGGTCTTGGTCCACCAAAGCGGCAAGCCGCTGCTCGCGACCGGATTTACTCCCATGGGAGGCGTATTCCGATCGCGGATCGCCTTGATCAGCAGCTCGGCGCCGAGCCGTCCCTCGGTGCGCGGCAAGGCGTTGAGCGTTGCGAGCCAGCGGCCCTCGCGCACGGCCGAAAGCGCCGAAGCGCCGGCGCCGCCGCCGCCGATGCGCAGTTTCACCCCCGCCGCCGTCGCCGCCTGCTCGACCCCGAGCGCCATCTGATCGCCGAGCGCGATCATGGCATTTATCTCCGGATGGGCGGCGAGCGCATCGCTTGCCACTTTGCGCGCGGTCCCGGTGTCATAGAGCGCCTCGCCATCCCCCACAAGACGAATCGCGGCGTTTGCGGCGGCGGCCTGCTTGATCATGTTGAGGCTGCACACCTCGGCGGGAAAGCTGCTCAGGCCGGCAATGTAGAAGAGGTTGCACGTCTGAAGCCCCGCACAGACCTGGGGCAGGAGCGTGCCGACGGCGTTTGCGAAGTCGCTGGCGGTGATGAAGCTGGCGGCGACCTCGCCGCGGACTTGCGGCGCCACGGTGGTCTGATCGGAGCCAATGGGCAGGTCGACCGCCGCGACGGGAACGCCTGCAGATTCGGCCTTCATGACGCACGGCAGGATCTTGATCGGGTCGGCGGCGATGATCAGCATCCCATCGTAAAGATGGGCATCGAGCGCCTGCTTGCACTGCGCCGCTTGCTGCTCCGGATCAAAGCCGGCAAAAAACGGCTCGACGGTGCTCTGCGACGGCCCGGCCGCATCCATGATGCCGGTGAGAATCGCGTTGTCGTAGGTGTTTTTCGCATCGTTGGCCAGCCAAGCGAGGCGCACCGGCGATACGCCACAGGCCGGGCCAAACAGGCTCAGCATCAAGCTCATCGCGGCTGCGAACCCGGGCCATCGCGTCTTCATGGAGTCCTCCGTGAGCTCCCCTTTATGCCAGGCCAGAAGCGGGCCGGCGGTCAGGTGGATGAGGTGTAGCTGATCGGCAGGCTCATCGGACCGAAGATGAGTTCGGTCGGCGGGCAGAAGCGGCCGGGCGCGGGTCGGCGCAGGTTGGTCAGCCGCTGCGCCAACAGCAGCAGCGCCTCTTGCAGCTCCGCCCGGCCCAGCGCCGCCCCCAGGCAGTAGTGGATGCGCCGCCCAGGGTCAGGTGGGAGCGGCGCTGCTGGGTGATGTCGAAGCGCTCTGGGTCGGTGAAGACCGCGGGGTCGCGATTGGCGGCACCGGGAATCGGCACAAGACAGGCACCCCGCTCCAGCTGCAGCCCGTTCCACAGAAGCGCTTCGGTCGAAAGCCGCGGCAGACCGACAATCACCGACGAGCTATAGCGAATTACCTCTTCGACCGCCGGGGCGGCCAGCTGGCGATTTTCCGCCAGCGCCTGCCACTGCGCGGGGTGCTCGACGAAGGCGGCCAGGCCGCTGCCGAGCTGGCGCGATACCGTGCCCGTACCGGCCGACAGCAGCGTGATCATCATGGCCCGCAGCTCCGCCGGCGTAAGCAGATTGCTTGCGTCTTCGGCCGTGACCAGCGCGCTTATCAGATCGGCGCGCGGCTCGCGCCGCCGCTGCGCGGCCAGCTCATCGACGAAGCTGCCGATCTCGCGCAGCGTCGCCTCGATGCGCGGCGCGTTGGCGGCAGCCTCAAAACCGAACATCAGCACGATGTCGGCGTTCCACTTGGTGATCTTTTCCATGGCCGTAAGCGGGATGCCGACGAACTCAAAGAGGACCCGGCTCGAGTAGGGCTCGGCGAAGTCGGCCATGAAGTCGCAGCTGCCGCGCGGCGCGATGTCGTCCAAAAGCTCGCTGGCGATCGCGGCGATCCGCGGGCGAAAGCTCTCGACCGAGCGGAGGGTGAAGGCGCGGCTGACCAAGCGCCGCAAGCGGTCGTGGGTCTCGCCGTGGCTGTTGAGCAGCAAAGCGCTCATCAGCTCGACCATGGGTCCGGTGGTGATGCCCTGCATGGTGAGCAGGTCCGTGGCCGGGGTACGAAACAGGCGATGGGCCAGCAGGTCCTGCAGCTCCGCATAGCGCAGCACCGCGATACCCAGGGGGGTGCGGGCACAGAAGTGCTGCTCGCGATAGGCCCGCAGCACCTCATGAGGGCGGGCTTGAAAATCGGCTCCGTACAGGTCGAGAAATGGCAGAACACCAGCATCGCCAGGGCTCATGAGGACTCCATTGGGAATGCCGAGAGAAAAATATACACGGGTCCGGTTATTCCGAGGCAGCGGGGACAGCTCCGCTCTGCCGCGCCCGCGGGACGCTTCCTGCCGTCGAGGTCATGCCCGTCTTGGCAGCGCGCGCGGGCCTGAGGCAAGCCGGCCTGGAGTGGTGTTCACCGCCGGATCATTGTTTCGCTTTGGGTGGTAATCACCACGAGCGGACGGAGCCGCTTGGGGCTGGGGGTGGTTAGGAGAGGCTTACGGTCTCGATAAGGGACTGGCCTTGGGGGGTGACGCGGGGACGGAGGGTGAGGGCGGGGCAGGACCAGAAGCGGTGCTCTTCATCGCTGTGGGTGACGTAAAGGACGGGGATGGCGAGGCCGGCGAGCTGGTCGCGCAGGCGAGCGAGGAGGTCGCGGCGCTGCGGGAGATCGACGGCGGATAGGGGCTCGTCGAGGAGCAGCGCTCGCGGGCTCGGGGCCAGGGCGCGGCCCAGCGCGACTCGCTGGCGCTGGCCGCCGGAGAGCTCGTGAGGGCGGCGGTGCATGAGCGGGGCGAGCTCCAGGCGCTCGGCCAGCTCGGCGACGCGCTTTTGCCGTTCGTGCGGCGGTCTGGCGAACAGGCCGAAGGCGAGGTTTTGCTGCACCGTCAGATGCGGAAACAGCGCCTGGCTCTGAAGCACGTAGCCGATGCGGCGCAGCGGCGGCGGCTGGTCGATGGCGGGGGGCTGCCCGGGCTGGCGCCGGAACAGGACCTCGGCGCCCAAGACGACCTCGCCCTGGTCGGGCTGGAGGTAGCCGGCGATGACATCCAGGGTCGTGCTCTTGCCGGCGCCGGAGGGACCGAGGAGCACGGTGACCCCGGGCGGGGCGGTGAGATCGATCGCCAAGACCATGGTCGCGTGACGCCGCACCAGCACGTTTACCTGCAGCGCCGCCGGCAGGGGCTCACGGGTCGGCGCGCTCATCGCCTAGTCCGCCACAGCTCCGCCGGGGGTCGGGCGCGACGCGGACAGCCGGTTTACGGCGTACAAGATGGCCAGCGAGATCACCGACAAGATGATGATCAGGGATAAGGCGTCGCGCTCGCGGCCGGCTTGCACGGCGTCGTAGATGGCCAGGGCGGCGGTCTGGGTGTAGCCGGGGATGTCACCGGCGACCATCAGCGTGACGCCGAAATCGCCGAGCGAGCGGGTGAAGGCGAGCATGGTGGCGGCGAGGATCTGCCGCCGGCACACCGGCAGGGACACCAAGAGCAGCGTCCGCAGCTCGCCGGCGCCGAGCGACGCCGCCGCCCGCAGCAGCAGCGGATCGACTTCCTCGAGCGCAGCGCGGCTCGACTTGATGATCGCCGGCAGCGCATGCACCATCGCCGCCACCACGGCGCCGGTCGGGGTGAAGGTCAGCGGCGTACCGGTCAGCGCCTCGAACAGCCGGCCGAGCGGGCTGTGGCGACCGAGCAGCACGAGCAGGTAGTAGCCGAGCACCGTCGGCGGCAGCACGAGCGGCAGGGACAGCACGGCGTCCACGAGCTCGCGCCCGGCAAAGCGGCGGCGGGCCAGCAGCGCCGCTACCGCGACGCCGCCGAAAACCGAGATCGCCGTGGCGATGAGCGCCACTGCTAGCGACAGTGCGAGCGGATAAAAGAAGGGCGCCACCGCGGCGCTCAGTTCACCTGATAGACGTAGTCGACGTTCATCGGCGAGCCGCGGAACTTGGGGAACACCGCGGTCTTGAGCTGCGACCGCATGCACACCCCGATGTCCGCCTTGTCAAACGGCGCCCCGAGGGAGATGTTCGTGAGCTTGCTGTTGCCGCCGATGGTCAGCGAGACCTTGGCGGTGCCGCTCGGCTCGCCGAACTCGACGTAGCACTCGTGGATCTTGGCCTGGATGGGGGAAAGGACGAGGTCGATCTGGTGCGGGAGCAGGCGCTCCGGCAGGGCGGCGAACTCCTCGGCGCGTTTGAGCTCGGCTTGCGACAGCTCCTCGCTGCCCTTGGGCGGGCAGGTGCGGTCGGGGGTCACGCGCACCGGCATCGCCTGCTCCGGGGAAGCGGCGGCGATCTGGCCGGTGCAGCGGTCAAAGACGCGGTGGCCAAGCGGCACGATGAGCACCCCTTTGGCGGCAACTGGCGTCACGGCGGGAGCGGCGGGGGTCTTGGCGGGGGCGCTCGCCGGCTTGGTGGCAAGGGGCGCGTCGCCGTAGGGGGTGCCGAAGCGGAACACGTGCTGGACGCGCAGGCGCGGGACTACGCGCTCGACGAAGCGGTCGGCGCCGGTGCGGTCGGGGAGCGAGATCTCATGGCTGGCCACCAGCTGCACGATCGCCCGGCCGTCCACGACGGTCTGCGGCGGGCGGCTGGTGACAAAACGCGGCTCGCCGGCGACCTTGGGCGGGTACTTGCAGGCGACGCAGCCGGCGACCTCCATCTCGACCTGCTTGGCGGTGGCGTCGTACGGGGTGGTGTCCGGCGGGACATCGGAGTCGGCGACGAACGTGTGCGACTTGAGGTAGTCGAGCAGGTAGCCGCGGGTGCCCTCGCACTGGCGGCGGGCCAGGGCATCGCCGTCGTCGCACTTGGCGTAAAGGGGCTCGATGAGCGTCGCCAGGTCTTTGACCGGCACGGCGTCTTTGAGCAGCGCGTCGAACGAGGCCGGCGCCGCCGCCTTGGCCGTCGCGGCGGAAGCAGCGGGCAGGTTGGCGAAGGCATCGGGCAGCGCGGCCCCGTCCTTGGCGCGGCCGGCGTCTTTGCCCGGGCTCGCCGCGGCCTTGGCCGGCTCGCTCTTGGCAGGCGCGGCGGCGGGCTCCTTGCCCTGCGCCCAAGCGCTGGGGCCTAGGACCAAGGACAAAAGCAGCGTCCCCCGGAGCAGGCGCCGCGCGGCCGGCTGTCCCCGTCGCGCGCTGGCGGTACCGACCGCCTCAATCCCCGAGCCGATTTTCGCGTGATGAAACCCTGTAGCTAGCTGCGAAGACATTTGCGCCCTGTTTAACACCATTTGCCGCTCGCTGCGGAAAAGATTTCCAGCCCGTAAAGCCGCGGGCGGGCGGCGAGTTTTCCTGCGCGCGGCCGGTCCGGCGTCTGTATAGTGGCCCGCCGTGCCCGCCTTTGATCCGACGCCAGCCAAGGTCCCCGCGATCGCGGCGACCGCTCTGCCCGCGGCCGGCGGGGAAGAGCCGGCCGGAGACCGCTGCGCCGCGGCCGGTCCGGCGCTGCTCCGGCTATCGGGGGTGGGATTCACCTACGGCGAGCGGGCGCGAAAACGGACGGTCCTGCGCGACGTCGAGCTTACGCTGCGCGCGGGCGAGATGTTGTGCATCCTGGGGGAAAACGGCGCCGGCAAGTCGACGCTGCTCAAGCTGTGCGCAGGCATCCTGCCGGCGCAATCGGGGCGCATCGAGTGCGTCGGCCAGCCGATCGGCGGCCGGCGCGGCCTGTCGCGCCAACAGATCGCCCGCCACATCGCCTACCTGCCGCAGGACAGCGGCCATATCTTTCCGTTCACCGCCCTGGAGGTCGTGCTGATGGGCCGCTACGCCCGCGCCCGCCAACACTTCGAGAGCGCCGAAGACCTGGGCGCCGCCGAGGCAGCGATGCAGCAGACCAGCGTGCTGGCGCTGCGCGACCGCCCGCTGGCGGAACTCTCCGGCGGCGAGCGGCGGCGGGTGCTGCTCGCTCAGGCGCTGGCCCAGGATACGGAGATCGTGCTCCTCGACGAACCCACCGCCGGCCTCGATCCGGCGCACGCGCTGCAGCTCGGCCAGGCGATGGGCCGCATGTGCGAGCGCGGCAAGGCGCTGGTGTTCACCACCCACGACCTCAACCTGGCCGCCCGCTTCGCCCCGCGCACCACCCTGATCCACGACGGGCGGCTGGCACTCAGCGGACCGACCCTGGAGGTCCTGGCGCAGGCGGGGCCGCTGCTCGGGGTGTCCCTGCACCTGGGACGCCTGCCGTCGGGCATACCGTTTGCGGTGCCGACATGAGCGTGGAGCCCGCGCCGCCGGCCCTCGGACGGATCGACCGCGGCGCCGTCCGGGGTGCGGCATCCGGGTCCGGGCCGGCAGCCGCGGCGGCCCCGACGGAAGGTACGGGAAATCGGCTCAGCGCCGGCCGGTTCGCCAAGATCCTGCTCATCTGCCTGGGGCTGTTCGTGCTGGCGGTGCTGGTCTCGCCGCTTTTCGGCTCGGCGCATATCGATCTCCGGGAGGCGCTAAACTTCGCCCGGCCGCTGGCCGACAACCCCGCGGCGCGGGTGCTTTTATACGGACGGCTGCCGCGGGTGCTGGCGGCGGCGACGGCGGGAGCGGGTCTCTCGGCGGCGGGGGTGGCGTTTCAGGCGCTGTTGCGCAACCCCTTGGCGTGCCCGTTCACGCTCGGGGTCTCTTCCGGCAGCTCGCTCGGAGCGGTGCTGGCGATTCGCTTCGGGCTGGAGTCGCTGACGATCTTCGGCTGGGCCCTGGGCGAGCTGGCGCTGCCGCTGTCGGCGTCGCTGTTCGCGCTGCTGGTGGTGGCGCTCGTGTTCTGGCTCGGCGAGCGCGCGGCGACCGGGCCGACGACGCTGCTGCTGTCGGGGGTGACGCTGGCGGTGCTGGCGAGCGCGCTCATCATGGCGGTGATCTACACGGCCGACTTCGGCCAGACCTACCGCATCGTGCGCTGGCAGATGGGCGATCTGGATGTCATGCGGCACGACCTGGTGCTGCGCATGGCGGGGCCGGTGCTGCTCTCACTGCTGCTCTTGTGGCCGCGAGCGCGCGACCTGAACGCGCTGTCGGCGGGGGCGGATGCCGCAGCCGGGCTGGGCGTGGACGTGCGGCGGGCGACGCGGTGGGTGTACCTGGCTTCCTCCCTGGCGGTGGGCGCGGTGGTGGCGGTGGCGGGGCCGATCGGCTTCGTCGGGCTGCTGGTGCCGCACACGCTGCGCTCGCTCATCGGGCCGGATCACCGGGTGCTGCTGCCGGCGGCGGCGCTGTGCGGCGGGAGCTTCCTGGTGGTGTGCGACCTGCTATCGCAGGTGGTGGCGCGGCCGGCGGTGCTGCCGGTAGGGGTGGTCACGGCGTGCATCGGAGCGCCGTTTTTCGTCGGACTTCTGCTGTCGCGCGGCCTGCGGGCCAAGCTCTGGAGCTAGGAGCGCAGGAGCGACTCGAGCATGTCGGGGTGCGGCCGGGGGATGAGCTCATGGCCCAGGTACAGGCCGGGCTGGAGGCCGTGTTGCGCGGCGGCCAGGGCGGCTTCGACCATGTCTTGCTCGCCGGTGAGGATGACAAAACCTTTGCCGCCGAGGCCGTCGCAGAGGCGCAGCTCGTGGAGGGTGATCTCCGCGGCTTTGCAGGCGGTGTCGGCGGCTAGGAGTGTCGCCGCGGCGCTGAAGGTCTCGACGATCGCCAGGGCGAAGTCGGGGTCCAGGGGCCGGCGCTCGCTCCGGCGCAGGATGTCGAGCACCTCGTCATGCACGAGGGTGAGGAGCAGCTCATCGCACAGAGAGGTCCCGGCGCGCTCACGGCCGGCGAGCATCGCCTCTTGCACCTCGGCGACCTCGCCGCTGCACAAGGTAAGGTGCTTGCCCGGGGAGACCGGCCGGTTGAGGCAGAGCTGCACCGCGGCCCGCTTGACCATGGCGTCGGCGACGGTGATGCCGCGGGCGATCGACTGGACCTCGATGAGGCCGATCGCCGGACCGGGGCACAGGACCGCCTCCGCGGCGCCGCGGCGAAGCGGTCCCACGCTAGCGGCTCCCGGCCGGCGCGATGCTCACGGAGGTGCGGTCAGACAAAGCGGAATGCGTCCTTCATCGTGCAGCGGCGCTCGCGGGTGAACGACAGCGCCGTGGTCATGCCTTCGCCGGTCGGCGAGGCGATGGTGAACGAGGTGTAACCCTCCCCATTATGACCCAGGCCGGCGAGGCTGCTGCCGTTTTTGACGTAGATGCTGACGTTGATGGTGCGGCCCATCGCCGACAGCGCCTCGACCGTCTGCGAGTACATGACGGCGGTGTGGCCGAACCCGTGCTCGCAGCGTACGGCTCCGGCGATCGCGGCGCTCACGTCGGGGTAGCGGCACAGGCCCAGGACCGGCATCAACAGCTCGTGCTGGATGAACGGGTGCTGCTCCGGCACGTCGGCGATGAGCAGGCGGCAGTCATTGGAGATGTGCACGCCGATCTGCTTGGCGATGAGGCTGGCGTCCTTGCCGACCCAGTCCTTGTTGACGTGAGCTCCGTCGAGGACCACCTTCTCCAGGGCGGAGACCTGGCGGTCCGAGAGGATGTAGCAGCCAAGGCGGGCCAGCTCCGCCTTGAGCGGATCGGCGATCTTATCGACGGCGCAGATTTCTTTTTCCGCCACGCAGACGATGTTGTTGTCGATCGAGGCGCCTTCGATGATCCCGGCCGCGGCGACATCCAGACGCGCCGTGGCGTCGACCACGGCCGGCGGGTTGCCCGGGCCGGCGCCGATGGCGCGCTTGCCGGAGCCCATCGCCGCCTTGACCACCGCCGGACCGCCGGTCACCACCAGCAAGCGCACGCCCTTGTGGGTCATGAGCTTCTGCGCGCTCTCGATCGTCGGCTCCGCCAGGTTGCACAGGAGGTTCGGCGGACCGCCGTTGGCGACGATCGCTTCGTTGAGGATGTGCACGAACCAGGCGCAGGTCCGCCAGGCGTACGGGTGGTTGTTGAACACCACCGCGTTGCCGCCGGCGAGCATGCCGATGCCGTTATTGAGGATGGTCTCGGTGGGATTGGTGGTCGGGGTGATGGCGCCGATGACGCCGTAGGAGGCGCGGTCGATGACGGTGAGGCCATGGTCGCCGGTAAAGGCGATGGGGCGCAGGATCTCCGGGCCGGGGGTCTTGTTGGCGACGAGCGCGTTCTTCTTGAGCTTGTCCTCGAAGCGCCCCAGGCCCGACTCCGCCACCGCGTACTCGGCGAGCGGCTTTAAGTTGTCGAGCGTCACCTTGCGCATCGCGGCGATGATCCGCTCGCGCGTGGCGATGGGGACGTTCTGGTAGGCCTCGAACGCCTTGCGCGCCGCGCCCACCGCCGCGTCCATGTCCTGATGCAGGCCCAGGCTGGCGCGCGGAATGCGCGCGTCGGGCCGGCGTCCCCCGGCGGCGGACCGCAGGTGCGGCGGCACAAACCCGGTGGCAGCCGGCGGCGCGGCCGGTCGCGCGGCGGCGGGAGCAGCCGCCGTGGTGCGCTCGGCGGCCTGCAACACCGCCTGCATCGGCGTAGTGCCCGCCTCGGGACCCAGGCGAGAGAGCACCTTATCGACAATCTCTTGGATGCGCTGTTCGCTAATTTGCACGGCCCGCTCTTTACCAGTTTTTGGCCAGCTTTTGGCCAGTTATAGGGACTGCGCGCTTCCCGCGGCTAGCGCCGGGTGCATGCCTCGCCAAGGCGCTCTTGGGGGTCGCCGCGCTGCGGAGCGCCCTGCCAGCCGGCCGATCGGTCAATCGATCTATCGGGCAACCGATCAATCGGGCAACCTGGGCCGGCGATAGGTGGCGGAGCGCAGGCGGACACTCAGACCTTCTGGTAGCGCACCTGACCGTCCATATCGACGACATCCACGATCGCCATGATGGTGGCATCGACCGGTCGATCTTTGGTGACGACCGTCTGCCGCGCCGACGATCCGGAGGCATAGAGCACGACCTCGCCGACCCCGGCGCCGACCGCGTCTACGGCGACCACCGGCGCGGCGCTTCCCGGCTTACCGGCCGCATCGCAGGGTTTGACGAGCAGAAACTTGAGGCTCCGCAGCTCCTCTTCCTTGCGCGTCGAGACGACCGTTCCCACCACCAAGCCCAGGACCATGGCGGGCTACTTGTCCTTGGCGGACGGGGCGCGGCCCAGCGGCAGCACGTGGTCGATGTTCTGGTGCGGCCGCGGGATGACGTGCACGCTGACGAGCTCGCCGACGCGCTCGGCCGCCCGCTGCCCGGCCTCGGTGGCCGCCTTCACTGCCGCGACATCGCCGCGCACCACCGCGGTCACGTAGCCGCCGCCGATCTTCTCGTAGCCGACTAGCTCAACCCGAGCCGCCTTGACCATCGCGTCGGCGGCTTCGACCATCCCGACAAACCCTTTGGTCTCAATCATTCCAAGCGCATCAGCCATTTTCTATGTCCCTTGCTCTTTTTTACTCGTGTTTGCGTGAAGCTACTTGTCGACGAACTTGTCGAACGACTTGCCGCTTACCGAGCCCAGGGCCGCGGTCGCGGCGGCGGCGGCGGCGTCGATCTCTGCTTCGGGGCCCGACATGTACAAGCGGCCAAAGGCGCCATACGGGGTGACCGAGACCAAGAACACCCGCGCCGCTTTCTCCGCCTCATTGGCGGCGAAGGCGACGTAGCCGGCGGGCTCGGTCTCAAGGATGAACAGCGACTGTCCGGGCAGGATCATCATGCCCTGCGAGTTGCGGTTGATGATCTGCGCCTGGTAGGGCTCGATGGCGCGGATGATCTGGTTGGTGAGGATCTTGGGCTTGTAGCGCTCGTCCTCACTCACGCCCAGGTGCTGCAGGATCGCCGTGCCGGCTTGGCGGACTTCGCCCTGATCGTGCTCGTGGATCTCAAGGAGGCCGTAGGCTCGCTCGACGACCTGGATCGCCGGGGTCACCCGCGTTGCCTTGAGCGCGACATCGGTGACCCGGTTGATGGCGATGCCGGGCGCGATCTCGACGAACAGCGAGGCCATGCCGGGAACCGGCAGGAAGCCGCGCGCGGTCTTGCCCATAAAGCTTGCGAGCTGCGGCTGAAGCGCGTCGAGAAAAGTGTAAGTACGCAGCGTAGTAGCGGCCATGGCTCCCGATTCCCAAAAAGGTGGTGCCTGAAAAGTGGCGCGACGTTAGCAAAGCCGACCCGCAAGGGTCAACGCCGATTGCATGCCTTCCGCGGCGGATCCGGAGGCCGACGCAGCGCTTGGCTCATAAGTCGACGAGCTCGATCGTCCCCAGGTCGCGGCCGAGGAAGCGGGCGCCGACCTCGGCGACGCGGGCCTCATCGGTGACGAAGCAGCGCAGCCGATCGGTGAGGCGGCGGCGCTGCTCGGTTACAGATTGGGCGGACGGGGCGGACAGACCCGACGGGTCTTGGGGCGGCGGCGCGAAAAGGAGCTGGCGCCGTTCAAGCTCCGCCGCCGCGGCTTCGGCCATGGCTTGGGCGGAGTCGACAAGCGCGATCTCGCGCTGCCACAGCTCGCCGGCCACCCGGTGCAGAAGCGGCGCGAGCAGCGGATAGTGCGTGCAGCCAAGGACCAGCGTATCAAGCTGCGGCGCCCGCTGGCGCAGCTCCCCGAGGTAACGGCGCACGACAAGCTCGCTCACCGGATCGCGCTCCCCGGTCCAGCCCTCTTCGATGAGCGGCACGAGCAGCGGACACGCCGCGGTGTGGACGATGAGCTCCGGGTTCTGCTTTTGCAGCGCCCGCTCATAGGCGCCGGAGCGCACGGTCGCCAGGGTGCCGATGACCCCGACGATCCCGCTGCGCGTCACCGCCGCCGCCGCCGCCGCTCCCGGCTCGACCGCGCCGAGCACCCCCACCGGCAGCTCCGCCTGCAGCGCCTCCAGCGCCGCGGCCGAAGCGGTGTTGCAGGCGATGAGCACGAGCTTCACCGTGTTCTGAAGCAGGAACCGCGCCGCATTGCGCGAGTACCGCAGCACGGTCTGGGCGCTGCGCATGCCATAGGGCACCCGCGCCGTATCCCCGAGGTAGACGAGCCGCTCATCCGGCAGCCGCGACAGCACCGCCCGCGCCACCGTAAGCCCGCCCACCCCCGAGTCGAAAACCCCGATCGCCTGAGACGGCGACAGCTCTACATGCAGAGGCACCCCGGCAACCTGCCGGAGCGCCCCGGGGTTGTCAAGAAACCTACATGAGGGGGCTAGGCGGCTGGGCGATCGACAGCTCGGCGACCATGCGCGCCACGAGCTCGTCGTAGATCGTCTTCATCTCGGCCTCGCCGCGCACCGGGTGGTGCAGCCGGCCGCCGGCGCTCATGCCGTGGCCGCCGGCGGCGCCTTTGCTGCCGACCACGCGGCGGATCAGCTCCCCGGCGTGCGCCGAGTCGTCTTCGCTGCGGATCGACAGGAAGACCTGGCCTTCGTGCTCGCCGACGCAGACGCAGTAGCGGGCTTTTTCATAGGCGAGCATCAGCTCGGCGATCTCGGCGACGAGATCGGGGTAGCGCACCGCGCCCAGGTTCACCGCCACGAGCTCGCCCCAGCAGATCGCCATGCGGCAGGCGCGGTCCAGGGCCACGAAGTGCTCACGGCTGAGCTTGGGGTTGGTGATGCTGTAAAGCTTGGCGTGATCGGCCAGCGCGTTAAGCTCCAGGTACGCTTGCCGCTCATGCGGGCCGCACTCGCGCCCGAGATCGCGGGTCTCGGTCTTGATGCCGTACAGAAACGCGGTCGCCAGATCCGGCGTCCACTCGATGCCGGCTTCCTTCAGGTAGGCCCAGACGATCGTACAGGAGCCGCCAAACTCCGGCCGGATGTCGCACCAGGGCACCTGCTGCGACAGCGCCCGCAGCGGATGGTGATCGATGACGATGTCGGGCAGCCGCGACACCGGCAGGGAGTTATTGCCGGTCCCGGGCTGGGTGTCGAGCAGGGCGATGAGCCCGAAGCTCGAAAGGTCGAGGTTTTCGATCGGCTTGAGGTCGAACTTGAGCTCGCGCACCATGGCGCGGTTCTCCGCCCGACCGATGATCCCGGCCATGCCGATGGTGCACTCGATGCCCTCGCGCCCAAGAAGCAGCGAGAGCCCGAGCGCCGCGGCCAGCGAGTCCGGGTCCGGATTGTCATGGGGCAGAAGCAGCGCCCGCCCGCCTTGGACGCGCGCGCGCTCCCGGACCATGGCTAGCGCTGCGCCCAGATTGAAGGTCATTTGGCCAAACGGTATCGCGCCTTGCTAGTAGAAGCAAGTCGCGACGCCACTCCGCCGAGACAGTTGCCGGACGGGGCGGCCAGGGCGGCGGACCAAGCGGCCGGGGGGCGCTTTTTGGTCGCCCGCCCGCGCGCGCTGCGGGCGCCTTGAGGGGGTTGTCTGCTTTGGCCGGACATGACGGGTTTTTGCGTACAGCGGCGCGGGTTAGACGGCGCGCCGCAGTTCCGCGACCTTGTCCATGAAGCGATCGACCTCTTCATCGGTCGTGTAATAGTGCGGCGAGGCGCGCAGCCCGCCGCCCGGCCGGTGATCGCAGTAGAACTTCTGCCGGTTGAGCTCGGCGCAGACCTTGTCGGCGCCGGGGAAGTCGAAGACCACGGTGCCGCCGCGCAGCGCCGGCTCTTGCGGCGAATTTATGCGGTAGCCGGCCTCGGCGCAGCGGCGCAGCATGTGCTCGGTCTGGCGCAGCGATTTTTTCCGGATCGCCGCCGTGCCGATGCTGCCGATAAGCTCGGCTCCGGCCCGCGCCTGATAAAGCGGCGCGACCGCCAAGGTGCCGCTGCCGAAGCGGCTGACATCTTCGGCGTACTCCTGCCCGGGCATGGTGAAGGCGAATGGCGAGCGGTGGGCGAACCAACCGGTGACCCGCGGCGACATCTTCGCCATGTGATCGGGACGGACATATAAGTACGCCGCCCCGGGTCCGCCGCACAGCCACTTGACCGAGCCGCCGCAGGCGAAGTCGACGTCGAGCGCCGTGACATCGAGCGGCAAGGTGCCGGCCGACTGGTAGCAGTCGAGCAGCACCATCGCCCCGACCGCGTGGGCGCGGCGGACGATCGCGGCGGCGTCCTGAATGAACGAGCTTCGGAACAGCACATGGCTCACCGGCACGATCAGCGTCCGCTCATCGATGGCGGCGAGCAGCCGCTCGGTCGGCACGCCGATGCCGTCGTCCGAAGGGACGATGACGACCTCGGCGCCGCGCCGCTCTTCGGCCTTCCAGATATAGCTGACCGTGGGAAAGTTCAGCTCCGTGTAGACCACGCGGTTGCGCGGCCCCTTAAAATCCAGGCAGCTTGCCACCGTCGCCTGCAGCTGCGATACGTTGGTCGCCATCTGCACCGTACCCGGGGCGGCGCCCAGGACCCGCTCGATCCGCCCGGCGGCGCGCTTGGACTCCGCCAGCCAGTCTTCCCAGGCAACGATCGACTTGTTCACCCACAGCGCCGCGAACTCCTGCAGCGCCGTCGCGGTGTCGGCCGGCATCGCGCCCAGGGAGTGGCTTATCATGTAGACGCTCTGCGACAGCGCCGGGAACTTGGAGCGCAGCGCCAGGAGCTCGCTCTCTGTCGGTTCGGTATCAACTGCGGTGGTCATGGTCGGTGCGGTTCCTTCGGCCGCGCGGCGGCCTAAGCGTGAACGTGAACGTGAGCGGGTTAGGGGCGCGAGCGCTTGCGCGGCGGCCGCGGCCCGCGCGGCATCGGCGGCGACGCAGCGTCAGCCGAAGGCGGACTTGCCGCCGCCGCCGCTTCGCCAGGCCGGCCTAGCGGCGAAGCTCCGGTCAGCGAATACTCGGCGCCTTGCGGGTGGCCGGCGGTCCACTTGGCGAACACCTCGTCCCGCACGGCCCATAAGGCGGGAAAGAACTGAGTGCGCAGGCCCTTCTCCAACAGCTCCGAGTGCTTCCCCTTGAGCGACGGCGTGCCGATGCCGATCGTGCGATACACAAGGAGGATGTGGCGGTTGCGCCACTCCTGCAGGCGCAGATCGAACTCCAAAAGCCCTTCGGCGATCGCAAACAGCGCCGGGTGATGACGCGGGTCGTGATACAGCTCGATGAGCTGCACGTTATTGCGCTCAAGCAGCCGCTCGAAGTGCGGCCACACCTCGGAGCCGAGCGCCAACATGCGGCGGAACCCCGGCGACTCCTGCCCCGAGCCGCGCCCGAGCACGGCGCGGATGCGCATGTAGTCGGTCGGGCTGAGCGTGTACAGCATCTCCAGCCCTGACAAGAGCAGGCGCTGGATATGGTGCACCCGGTGCAGGGCGGTCTGAGCGATGTGCAGCTGCAGCTCCTTGCCATCAAGCGAGCTCGTGAACTCTTGCATCTCGTGATCGAGCAGCTTCATCCACAGCTCGGCAGTCTGGTGGACCACCTGGAACATCAGCTCATCGGGACAAGCGCGCTCGGCCGTCGGTTTTTGCAGACTCAACAGTTCCGGAACGCGCAGGTACAGCTCGTAGTCGGTTGGCGCTTGGGCCATGTCTCACGAATAACACGAGGCAGTGACCGAGGTCACTACCGCAGCGCGTCTGACTCATGCCGCGCTGCGTCGGAACAGGCGTCTTAGGCGACTCCAGCCGCGGCCGGCGCTTGTGGTGGCTGCCGACGGCGGCGTACAATAGAAGCGATATTCGCCGCAGGGGTCCAGCCGGCGAGTCAGAGTGCGAGCACCGCTGGACCCGAAAGAGGTTCGCGGCGCGAACACCCGCCGCGCGCGGTGCGCCGAAAAGCGCCGCCCCGGAACACCTGCACCCCCGGTCCCTTACAGACAAGTGGTGTGAGCGGTGGGGGGACGAAAGTGCTTCCTCGCGGCGTTCGCGACCGCTTGCCCGGCGCCAGCGACGACTGCTGCGGTCGGCGCCACTAGCGAACACATCAGAATTAGCCTTCGGCTCGCTTGCACGCCAAGATCCGCGTTTGTCAGACCCCTGACCTATTTAGAAAAAAAGTGCCGGCCGTAAGGGCCCGGCGTGCTTGAGCCCGCGTACGAGGAAGCGTCATGCGTTCCGCCAAAAAACCCCGCCGCGCAAAGGACCCGGACCCGGCGTCAGCAGAACACTTGCGTCCGGAAGCTGCGATTGCCCTCGCCGACGCCGCCGCGCTCGTGCACGAGCTGCTGCGGCGCAGCGGGCCCGCGCTCTCTTCGCGGGTGGCCAAACGTATCCAAGCGCTGGGGCAGGCGGCCGTCGCGCCGCTAGTCGCGGTGCTGATCGATAGCCGGCTCCGCGCTCCCAGCGCGCCGGCGGGCGGATGGGCTCCGGTTCATGCGGCGCGGCTCCTGCATCGTCTGGATGCCCGGCCGGCGATCGAGCCGCTCCTAGATGTCTTGGCGACGACCGATAAGCTAAGCCCGCTGGGGGAGGCGGTGTCGCGGACGCTGGCGCCGCTCAAGGGGCAGCTCGTGGGGCCGATCCTCGACCGGCTGCCGACCGCGGTCGGCGGGTATCGGCGGGAGCTGTGGTTCATGCTGGCGGGCTGCGGGGTGCGCGAGGCGCGCGTGTTCGACCAGCTGCTCGCGGCGCTGGCCGAGGCCCCGGAGATCGGCGCGATCTGTTTGGGAGAGTACGGCGACCCGGCCGCGCTGCCGGAGCTCGCCCGGGCCTTGGATGCGCATCCCCTGGGGCTTATGGACGAACCCGGCAACGATCAGCCGGTGTTCGAGCTGCGCGAAGCGATCCTCGAGCTCGGTGGCCGGCTGACGGCGGCGCAGAAGGTCAAGTACGAGCGCGCCCTGTGGACGCGGCGCATCCGCACGACCGCTCCCGGCGAGCACCTCCCGCAGCACCCGGACTCCGCTTGCGCCTGCGGCAGCGGCCGCATCTACCGCCACTGTTGTCTGCAGTAGGGCCGGCCGGCAAGGGGCGCTGGGGCGTCTCCATCTAAACCGCGCCGCGCATTAGATCCGCAGGTTCGGGCGGCGCCGCGGGTCCTGCGTCTGCAGGAGGGCCGGCCGGCAAGGGGCGCTGGGGCGTCTCCGTCTAAACCGCGCCGCGCATCAGATCCGCAGGTTCGGGCGGCGCCGCGGGTCCTGTCACCTCCGGCACCCCGCTGCTGACGCAGCAGGGACCCCGCCTCCGGTGCCACCCGCTCTCCGGGCAATAACTTCGGATTTCAACTGGAGCGCGGTTTAGGCGTTCGACTCGCTGCGAGCACCAATTGTCGCGGGTCCAGCTCAGGGCGCAACCTCTTCTATGTGCACGGCGACCTCACCTCCGGCGCGGGCGATGGCGAAGGCGCCGACGTGCTGGGCGGTGAGGGGAAACCGTCCGAGCTGCCAGCGTTCCGGCGTATCCCCGACGCCCGGACCCAAGGCGAAGTGCGTCGGCGGACCAGCGGGGCGGGCGGGCTCGTCATCGGCGAGCAAGGTGATCTCGCGCAGCGGGAGGCCGATGCCGATGCCGCGCGCCTTGAGGTAGGCCTCCTTCAAGGTCCAGTGGACAAGAAATCGCTGCGGCTGCGCCTCCGCCGGCAGAGCCCATAGGGCGCGCTGCTCCGCGGCCGAGAGGCAGCGGCGGGCCAAAAGCGGGATGTCGCTGCGCCGGCCCAGGAACTCGACATCCACGCCGACTTCGCGCGCGCAGGCGACAAGGCACGCCACAAGCCCTTCGGTATGCGAGACGTTGAACTGGAGCGGTGGGTCCAGCGCGGGTCCTTCGACTTCGGGCTTGCCGTGGGCGCCGCTGCGGAACGTCCAGCGCCCAGGCGCGACCGGCGCGTAACGGGATAGAGCCGAACGCGCCAGGGCGCGCGCCGCCGTGGACTCGATGCGGTTGCGCATGAAGGCGTAGCGGGCGCAGCGCTCGCGCTCTGCCGGGTTGAGCAGCGCATAAAGGGACGCGGGGGGCTCCGCCATCTCATCAAGGCGCATGAAGTAAAGATGCGCTTGGTCGGGCGGCAGCGGGCGCGGCGGCTGCAAAGGCCAGTCCGCGGTCACCGAGGCAATCGCCGCGCCGCCGGGCACCGTTTCGGATCTGCGCGAGCTTGGCACCATCAGCCTCCTATCATGCGGCGGCGCGGCGGCGGGTCAAGAGCCGCTCGGCGTAATCAGGAGCTGGCTTGGCCAGACTTTCTCGTTACGGCCATAAAGGCGCACGATTCCGGACTGGACGCAGCCGACGAACCGCTCCAGCTCGACGCCGGACAGGGCAGAAGGGCGACGCTGGACTGCGTACGTCGTGCCGTGTCGATCAAGGATCATGCGCTCCAGCTGTACGCCGGGGAAGTACCGGTTCAGGCAGAGCCGGGTGGTGATTTCCGCGGCGGATTTCTGACACAGCACGGACTCTGCGCAGAGCGCGTCCACCCGCATGGCCGGCAGCTCGGCTTTTGCAATCTTGAGATGTGCCGCAGAGGCTAAAAGCCGACGCTTGAGCGGTTTTTCCGGCGGCGATGCGGCTCTTACCAAAACTTTACGCGGCGGACGAGGCGATGGGATCGGCGGCACCGTATCACTTACGCTGGGTGGGTCCGTGACCTTCGGGGTCGGGATTGGGAGCGGACGCGGGAGCGGAAGAGGCGGCATCGGCGCCGGAGCGGCCTTGAGGGATGCACCCGACGATGCCGCTCTAGTGTGACTTAATCGCAGCTGGACGACGATCCCCGCAACACAGACCGCTGCCATCGCCGCCCCGCCGCAAAAAGAGACCAGGAGCCGCAGCAGCGAGCGCTTGACCGGTTTGCTCACCGCGGCCGCAGCCCCCATGGATCGAGAGGTATAGGCGGTGCCCTGGAGCGTTCCCGCATCGGCCCGCGCATCGGGCAGCAGGCTTGCATCTCCCGCCCGGACGGTGAATGCGACCGGCGCCCCCATCGGCAGGGTGGACTGCGGCGGCGAAGCCGGTCCGGAACGCGGCGGCCCCAGACACACCGTCCGCTGCCCGCCAGCGGTAAGCGTCACCGCGTCGACCAGAGCCGGCGGCCGCCGCCGCAAGTAGGACGGCTGGCTGAGCTCATCCGGATCATTTTGCAGAGCGATGTCCTTGATCCGGTATCCCAGAAGATGGCTGAGACGCCCGCGACTGAACTCAGCGTGCAGGCGGGAGAAGCCGGAACGGCAGCCGGTGCAGGTGATGATCACGCTGCCGCTGCGCAGCTGCTCGATGGTAAGCTCGCTGTCGTTGGTGTAGCGGCGCAGGTGGGTGAGCAGCGCATAGACTTTGTGCACGTCCATCTCATCGATGATCGCCGACAGCACCACGGTGAACTTGCTGCGCCTTTCGTCGTCTCCGGACGACCCGGCGAGCTGCCGCTGCACAAGCTCCGGATACTCCTTGCGCAGAGTGCTGGTCAGCTGCTCTTCCGTCACATGCAGGAAGAGCAGATTCAGCTTGGTCTCACGGTCCATGGAAGATGCGGTCTGGTTGAATACCGCGGGATAGAAATCAATCAGGAACGCATCGAAGTGGCTCGGCGTTCCCAGCGCCTGATTCAAGACCTTGCGCAGGGTGCGCCGGCTCAGGATGTAGGGGGCCGCGGCATGAGTGGGTACCTCCGAGATGCCAGAGTTACTGGCTGCTTGGGTCGAGGACTGATAGGAATTCATGGCGAAGCTCCCGGCTCCTCCGGCAAGACAGCAAGTTCGGCGCCAGCGGTGCGAACACGGTGTCCGCCGCGGAGCTATCTTCAGATGGTGAGCGAGGATGAAATCGGGAGAGGCGGCGCGGCAATCGGCAGCGCCAATTCACAACTGCAGTTGCGAGTCTTCTATCCAGACTGATTCAAGGAATGCAGGTCCCGCTGGCCGTCGAGTTGCTGAAGCAGCGGAATCCACAGTTCCGGAACCAGGAGTTAGGAAATGTTCCGTCCTTGCTGGCCGCATCTTGCGCATTCGCCAAACGTACGGTGCTGCGCAAGAACTTAGGGTCGTTATCAAAAGCCGAGCCGCCGCGAACTACGCGCCCCTTGCTGCCGCACTTCAAGTCCGGCGTCATCGACGAATAAGAGCAGGGTTCACTTTCTGTCCACTCGAACACATTGCCAGCCAGATCATAGAATCCGGGACTCCCAGCGTTTACTTCCTGACCCAGGTAGGTACGGGCTCTGGTTCCCACCGCACACGTGCTGCCGTTATTGAAGCATGCCCTGGCAGCATCGACGATGCCGCCTCCTGATCCCGCCCACGGATACTTCGCCCCTGTAAACCCTGTCGGACCGTTTGCTGCGTACTCCCACTCTGCTTCGGTAGGCAGGCGACGGTCGATCCATTTGCAGAAGGCGCGGGCCTGCGGCAGCTCGACGCAGTTTATCGGATGGTTCTCACGACCAGCCATTCCATAGTTGCAGTCCGTTCCCGTGCCAGCCGGCGTCGAGCACTTACCAGCCTGCACGCAGAGCGTATACGCGGCGACCGTAACTTCGTTCTCTTGGGCGCAAAAGTCGCCCACCGTCCGCTGATACGGCGGCGAGTCACCGGAGCCGATAGCGTCGGTAAGAGTTGTGCCGATCGTAAAGGTCCCGCCCCTTACAGAGTACTCCCGCAGACCGAGCGGCGGGGCCAGGTCGGCCATCGCCAGATCGACGATGGGAGTGCTGGCATCGACGACCGGCGCCGGCTCCTCCCCCTGCGTGCAGGTCCCCGCCGCGCCGCCGCTTGGCCGCTTGGTGTCGCAGAAGTAGCTGCTCGGGCAGCCCGCGCGGTCGTTGCAGGGCTTGCTTGCGTAGTTCGGGTTGTAACAGCCAGCGAGCGAGGCCAGAGCGAAGGCATAACGAATCGTCCAGCGCATCAGTACCTCCCTAAGACAAGCGATGGCCCGCGGGCGGTGCGCAGCGTGACCGCGGCCGGCGCTTTTTTGCCACGGCTAGCCGCCCAGGCCGCCGTCCAGCCGATCCCGCCCACCAGGACCAGGCCGCCGATCACATCGAGCGCGATGCCCGCGGCGCTGAAAGTCCGCCCGCGGGAATCCAGATCGGTGTTAAACGGTCCGGCGTCGGCCGTCACCTGCCCCGCCGTCGCCGCTGCGGCGCCGCCGAGACCGCCGCCGATGATGAGGAGCCCGGCGCCGATGCCGATGAGGGCCAGGCCTCCGGCGGGCGGCCGGGATGCGCCCACCGCGTCCTTGGCCGGGCCCGGCGATGGCGCAGGAGCCGAAGTCTCGGGCGGCGGGACCGCAGCCGGGGCTGCCGCCGGCGGCGGGACCGCAGCCGGCGGCGGCGCCTCAGCCGGCGGCGGCGTCTCAGCCGGCGGCGGGGCCGCGGCCGGCGGTGGCGTCGCCGGGGCTTCGCGCAGCTTCTGCCGCGCCTGCTCGCGGAACTTGTCGACCTCGGCGCGGCGATCCGGGGTCAGCTTCTTTTCGTGCTGCAGGTACAGGCCATAAAACGTCAGCGCCTCCTGCGGCCGCCCGGCGTCAAGATGGGCGTGGCCGATGTTGAGAAGGAGCCCGGGCACCGGCTTTATGTCATAGGCCGCCTGCAGCTCGCGCACCGCGCAGTCGAAGTCCTTGGCGTCATAGCAGCTCTGGGCCTTTTGCACATGCGGCACGAACTCCTCCGGACCGGCCAGCGCCAGCGCGGGGCCGCCCAAAAGCAGCGCCGCGGCGACGAAGCTACTGCGTCTTGAGGACTTTTTTGGTCTTGAAGTCGAGCAGGATCGTAGTGTCATCGGCCGTCTGTTTTCCTTGGCCGGCGCGCGGCTTGCCGGGGCCGCGCTTGCCGGGGATTTTGGGCTTGCCCTTGCCGCGGCCGGGGACCTCCGCCGCGACCAGCTCGGCCTCGCGTTCCTCGTCGCTGCTCAGGCTCAAGCTGAGCTGCGCGTCGCGGTAGCCGGGAAGACGCAGGATGATCGTCTTTGTGCCGCCTGCGCGCGGGGTCTTTTGCACAAGCGGCGTCTGCCCGAGCAGCTCCCCCTGTTCGCTGAGCACGCTCGCTCCGGACGGCTGGCTGCGCACCGACCAGCGAACCGTCGCCGGCTCCGGCGCGGCCGGAGCGAAAAGCGGCGTGACCTGCGGCACCGTCGGGCGCACTGCGGCAGCCACCGGCCGCGCTGGGGGTTTCGGAGTTCCCAGCCCCATCCGCACGAGCAGCGCGCCGGCGAGCGAAAGCACGACGATGCCGACCGCGCCCATAAGCGCCATCCGCCGCTGCCTGATGCTCGTGGGCGGCGCCGCGACGGAGGAGCTCTGGCCGGAGACGTGGCTGAGCGTTGCCGACGGCGGCGTCATCATGGTCGGCGGCGCGGCCGGCGCCGCATCGTTGATCGTCGCCTGGTGCACTTCGGCCGACTCGTCGCCGATCTCGATCTCGGGCTCCGGCTGGGTGACCGCGGCCGGTGCGACCCCGCCGGCCGCGCCGGCACCGTGCCACCCCGGATCCTCGCCCAGGAGCACGAGCTCGGTCGCCACCTCGGCCATGCTCGGCCGCTCCGCCGCGCTCTTTATGAGCATGCGCGAGATGAACTCCGCCACGCTCGGCGGCGTCGCCGGCTCCAGCTCGCGCAGCGGGCGCGGCTCGACCAGGATGTGCATGGCCAGGATGTCGCCGTCGGCGCGCGAGACAAACGGCGGCCGCCCGGCCAGCGCCTGGTACAGGATGACGCCGAGTGCATAGACATCGGTGCGATCAGTGACGCCGACGCCGCGGCACTGCTCCGGCGACATGTAAACCGGGGTCCCGATCATGGTTCCGGTGCGGGTCCGGAAGTCGCCGGCCTCTTGGTCGTCGGCGATGATCTTGGCGATGCCGAAGTCGATGATCTTGACCTGATCGCGGCCCACACCGTCGGCATCTCCCTCCGTGAGGATGAGGTTGGACGGCTTCAGATCGCGGTGGATGACGCTCTTTTTGTGCGCCTGGACCAGGGCGGCGGCGATCTGCGCGCCGATGCGCAGCGCATCCCGCCCGAGCCGCCCTTCCCGCTTGAGCCGCGCCCCCAGGGTCTCGCCGCGCAGGTACTCCATGGCGATGTAGCAGGCGCCGCTCGGCAGCTGGCCGGTCTCCAGCACCCGGACGATGCTCGGGTGGTCGAGCTTGGCGGTCGCGCGCCCCTCGGCGAGAAAGCGCGCCAGGGCTTCGGTGTCGTTGGTAAAGCGAGCGTGCAGGACCTTGATTGCCGCCGGCTGGCCGGTGCGCGTGTGGACGGCCTCGAAGACCGCGCCCATGCCGCCTTTGCCGATCGGTCGCACGATGCGATATGCACCGACGAAATCGTCAGGATTGGGCATCAGGTCGGACATAGGTGGTAGCCGGCTTTTTGAGCAGTCTGCTTATCTGCTTATGGTTTGCAACTTGGGGTCTCTAGGTGTCATGGCGGCGCGCGAATTGATCTCCCGTAGCACGGGTTTAGACCGCTGGGCGCGGGCCAACTATAGATTCTAACACGACGACGAAGCGAGCGACCAGCCGCGGCGTCGCCCGATTCCCGCGCGGCGAAAGGCTGGCGGAGCAGCTTGCCCGGCGCCTTAGGGACCCGTCTTGCAGCCGGCCGACGAGTTTATAAACTAGTCGCAGGAGCCTGGTTATGACCCTTGTGCCGCCCCAGACTGAGCCCGCGCATGTGCATGTGATCGCGGGCCCCGACACCTGGATCGAAGGGGAGGCGGTGCGGCAGCTCGAAGCCACCGCGCGGCTGCCCGGCATGCGGCTGTGCGTCGGCATGCCCGATCTGCACCCGGGCAAGGGCCATCCGATCGGCGCCGCCATGGTCGCGGCCGGGCTCGTCTACCCGCATCTTGTCGGCGGCGACATCGGCTGCGGCATGGGCCTGTGGCAGACCGAGCTGCGGCAGAAAAAGCTCAAGCGCGACAAGTGGGCCGACCGGCTGCACGGGCTGGAGGAGCCGTGGGACGGCGACACGGCGGCGTGGCTTGCCGGCTACGGCTTGGCGGCGGCGGTGCACGACCTGGCCCTTGGCACGATCGGCGGCGGCAACCACTTCGCCGAGCTGCAGCAGGTCGAGGCGGTGCACGACGCGGCGGCGTTTGCGGCGCTCGGGCTGGCAGAGGAGCGGCTGGTGCTGCTGGTCCACAGCGGCTCGCGCGGGCTGGGCGAGTCGATCCTGCGGTCGCACACGGAGCGCCGCGGCGCCGCACCGCTTTGCGCGGGCACCCCAGAGTTTGCCGAGTACCTGGCGGCGCACGACCGCGCGGTGCGCTGGGCCACCGCCAATCGCGCCCTCATCGCCCACCGCTTCGCCGAGCAGCTCGCGGCGGAGCTCTCGCCCATCCTCGATGTCTGCCACAACAGCGTCACGCCGACGCGGCTGTGCGGCGGCGGCTTCCTGCACCGCAAGGGAGCGGCGCCGGCGGACATGGGGCCGGTGGTGATTCCCGGCTCACGCGGCACGCTGAGCTATCTAGTTCAACCGCAGGTCGCGAGCGCGGCGGATGACACGAGCGCGGCGGGTCATGCGAGCGCGGCGGATCATGCGAGCGTTGCGGGCGACGCGCGCGCGGCAAGCCAAGCAGCGGCGCCGGCGCTCGCCGAGCGCGGGGCGCTGTCGCTCGCCCACGGGGCCGGCCGCAAGTGGAAGCGCAGCGAAAGCCGCGCCCGGCTGTCGGAGCGCTACCGGCCGCACATGCTGCTGGAGACGCCGCTCAAAGGCCGCGTCATCTGCGCCGATAAAGCGCTCCTTTATGAAGAGGCGCCGCAGGCCTATAAAGACATCGACTCGGTGGTGGCGGCGCTCGTGCAGGCGGGTCTGTGCGCGATCATCGCCAGCTTCCGGCCGGTCATCACCTACAAGACGCGCGGCGGTGGGGAGTGAAAAACGGCGCCGGCCTGTGGCTGCAGCTGTCCGCCGGCCGCGGTCCCGCCGAGTGCCAGCGGGTGGTGGCGCGGCTGTTGCCGATCGTGTGCGCTGAAGCGGCAGAGCTGGGCCTTGGCACGACGCTTCTGGAGGCCTGTCCCGGGGAGGCCGCCGACACGCTGCTATCGGTCCTGCTCGCCGTCGAGCCCAAGGTTTACGGCAGCGATCCCGAGGCGCTCGCCGCCGCCTGGGTCGGGACCGTGCAGTGGATCGGCAAGAGTCCCTTCCGCCCCCACCACAAGCGCCAGAACTGGTTTGTCGGCGTCGAGCGCTTCGCCTTGCCGGAGCGGCCGAGCTTTGCCGAGCGCGATGTCGAGATCGCCGTGCTGTGCGCCTCCGGCCCCGGGGGTCAGCACGTCAACAAGACCCAAAGCGCGGTGCGCGTGACCCACCGCCCGAGCGGGCTCTCCGTCGTGGCACGGCAGGAGCGCTCGCAGCACCAGAATCGCCGGCTGGCGTTGGCGCGGCTGCAGGCGCTGCTCGCCGCGCAGGCGCAAGGGGTGGCGCGCGACGCGGATCAGCAGCGCTGGCAGGAGCACAACCAGCTCACCCGCGGCAACGCCGTGCGCGTGTACGGCGGCGACGACTTTGCGCGCCGGCGCTAGGTAGACATCATGCCCCGCGGGCACCCCGGTGAAGGAAACAGCCGCGCGGGAAGCGCGCGGTGGGGGGAGACGCAGGCCGGCTCTGCCCGGCGGAGGTGGGCAGGCAGAGCCCCGAGTTTCATAGCAAATTTTAGGGCAGGAGGCGGCCGGCGCAGCGCCGGCGCCGAAGGTCTACTTGCGCACGCTCAGGATGCCGCGGCCGGCGAGCCAGGTCAGCTTGGAGTTTACCGAGAACGTATTGATCTTGGCCACGCTCGCGGTGCTGATGCCGATGTCCATCTGCTTCCAGGCGGTGCCGTCGTAGTGGAACGTGCCGCCGATCTGATCCACCGCCCACGCATCGGTCGCCGAGACCGAGGAGACGCTGTTGATCGTTCCGGAAGCCTGCGGCAGGTTGGTCTTGGTCCAGGTCGTCCCATCGAAGTGGTAGACCGACTGGCTGCTGCCCGCCCAGACATCGGTGGCGCTGGAGCCGCCGAGCGAATAAAGGGCGGCGCTGATGCGGCTATCGACCGTCCACGCCGCGCCGTTATAGACCCACAGCTTGGTGCTGGCGCTCTCGATCGCTAGGACGTTGGTGTCGCTGCTGCCCCACAGGGCCGAGATGGGGTTATTCAGCGTCGCCAGGGTCGTGTCGATCTTCCAGCTCGTGCCGTCCCACTTCTCCACGCCCAGAGACGGCGCGCCGGTCGCAAACGCCGACGTCTTGCTGCCGGCGTAGACGGTATCGATGTTAAACCCGTTGAAGAACTGCGCCTGCTTCACCAGCGCCCAGGCCTTGCCGTCGTAGTGCATGAGCACCGGGCTCAGACCGTCGCCGCCGCCGACCCAGATGTCGCTCGACGAGGTGCCCCAGATCGTCCGCAGGCCGGAGCCGCCGCCGGTGACCAGCGGCGTGCTCTCGGTGAACGCCGCGCCGTCGTAGTGCACGACCGTGCCGGCGTTGGTGATGAACCAGGCGTCGTTGGGACCGCTGGCCCACACGCCGAGCATGTTGGGACCGCTGAAGATGTTGCCGCGCTTGACGGTCGCGGCGGCGCCGTCGTAGTGGGCGATGACGCCGCGCTGGCCGACCGACCACACATCGGTGCCGGAGGTGCCGTGCACCTTGCTCAGGTTCACCACGTCCTTTACACCCGTCTGATTGGCGTTCCACTTGGTGCCGTCGTAGCGGTAAAGGACGGCGCCCGGCCCGTTGGTGAACAGGTTGGTGCTGGCGGTCCCCCACAGACCGGCGAAGCCGGCGCCCGGAGCGATCGTCCCGGCCTGCAGGGTGAAGCCGAACCCGAGACCGCCGAAGTTCGGCGGGTTGTTGCGCGCCACGTAGCCGGCGTTGGTGACTTCCCAGATGTCGGTGGCCGATACGGAGAACACGCCGCTCGTGCCGGCGTAGTTGCCGTAGTTGACGTTGGCCGCGGGGTCGGGGCGGGTGCTCGACCAGGCCCCGTTGAAGTGCGAGATGTAGCGGTCGTAGCCCAGCACCCAGACATCGGTGTTCGAGGTCCCGGTGATCGCCGCCAGGCGGGTGTCGTTACGGGTCTGGGCGTCCTGCCGAGTCCAGGTCGTGCCGTCGTAGACCAGGACGAACTGGAACGCAGTCGGGACGAACACCCGGTTCGCGGTGCCCCAGACCAGGGTGTTTATGTCGTTGGGGTAGCCGGTGGTGACCGTATTCCACTTGGTGCCGTCGTAGCGCAGCATGGTGCCGGCGCCGGCCGCCGCCCACACGTCGGTCGCACTGCGCGCCCAGACATCGGTCAGATCGCGCGCGGTTCCGGTCTGCACGTGCGTCCAGTTTTTGCCGTCGTAGTGCACCGCCGCGCCGGAGTTACCGACCGCCCAGACATCGCTGGCGCTGATCGCGGCAACGCTATTGAGATCGTAGCCAAAGGGCAGCGGCGCCTCCCAGCACACGCCGTCCGGGCTGCACGACAGCGTGCCGAAGTTGGCGGCGGTCGTCTGATCGGCGTTGACCGTCAGCGTGCAAACCGCTCCCTGACCGGCGCAGGCGCCGGCCCAGCCGGAGAACACGCTGCCGCCGCTGCCGGCCGCGGTGAGCACCACCTGGGTGCCGGCGACGTAATCGGCGGCGCAGACTGCGGTGCCGGTGCCGCAGCTGATGTTGCCCGGCTGGCTGGTCACCGCGCCGGTGCCAGCGCCGCCCAAGGTGACGGTCACGCGGTACGAGCCGGGCGGCGGATCGGGAGGCAGCGACAGATCCGGCTCGCCGCCGCCTCCAGACATGTCGAGGTCTGTTCCTGAAGATCCTTCATTATTGCAGCCAGCAACTAGACGCAGCGATGCGGCAACGGCCAGGCTGAGCATGGCGTTACGGCGGTAGAAGCGGCGGTTTTTATTAAGCAGCAAGTCAACTCGGTTAGGCATGCGCGAACCTCTTTCGGGTCCGCACAAAATCACGCCGAACGAAAAGTCGTCGTCGCTGTACCAAGAGAAGCGGCGCCGCCGCGCAGACTCCTCCCACCCGGACTCCCACCGCCTCCGAAAAGCCGCGCGGGCGTTCCCACACGCCGGCAGGAACCCCGGCGGGCGTCCTACAGACCGATCTCCCCCAAGAACGGCTTTAGCAGCTCCAGCAGGGCCTTGATGCGCGGAATCTCGGAAAGCGCGGCGGGGATGACCACCCGCAGCGCGACCTCGCTGCCGACAAGCTCCGGCAGGACCGGCACCAGCGCCCCTTCCGCCACCCCCGGATCCGGCAAGAGCGCATCGGGCACGAGCGCGATGCCCAGGCCTGCGATCGCGTACTGGCGGATCAAGTGGATGTGGCGGGCGGTGATGACCGGCGTGACCGAGAACGTTCCACCGCCGCGCAGCGGCCAGCTCCGCCCATCTCCGCCGGGACACTCCCAGGCGAGCAGCTCGTGCTGGGCCAGCTCCGCAATCGTGCGCGGGGTGCCGCGCCGGGCAAGATATTCGGCGCTGGCGATCATCCAGACCCGCAGCCGCACCACCTCACGCGAGACCCACGGTCCGATTGGACTTTTGTCGCCCAAGTGCGCCGCCAGATCCACGTTCTCCAGCAGCCCGCCGGCGGGATCGTCGCTAAAGCTCAGACGGATGGCGAGCCGCGGATACTTTTTGCGGACAAACGAGGCGAGCGGGGTCAGCACATGCGGCGGCAGTCCGACCGGCAGCTGGACCCGCAGGGTGCCCGAAGGTTCGGCGCCGGCTTCGCGCACCGATTCCAAAAGCGCGCTGGCCTCCTGCACCATCAGGCGTCCGCGCGCGGCCAGGACCGAGCCGGCTTCGGTCAGAGCCGCTCCCATGCGCGTCCGATCGACGAGCAGCACTCCGGCCCGCGCCTCCAGCTGATCGATACGGCGGCGCAGCGTGGCGCGCGAAAGACGCAGCGATTTGGCCGCGGTCAGAAACGACCCCGTCTCAGCCACGGCTAAAAATGCGCGGAGTTCTTCCAGATCCATGGCAGTGACCGTTTCCTGAGCATGCGATGGCCAACAATGGCCATTTTCCTAGGGGGGAACCCACCCTAGCATTCAAGTATGAGCTCGCTCAATCAGGTTGTGATGCCGGTAGAAAAAAGCCGCTTTGCCTTAGCCGACGGGCTGCGCGCTCGCGTCTTTTTCCGCGGCACGTTCGGCTATGAAGCGGCGCGCCGGGCGACAATGTGGAATGCGCGGATTCCCGACCGCTACCCCGATGTGATCGTGCAGGCGCGCGATGTGTATGATGTGGTGGCGGCAGTCAAGCTGGCCAAGCGCGAACGCCTGCGGATCGGGGTCCGCTCGGGGGGGCACAGCTGGTCGGGGAATCATGTCCGGGACGGCGGAATGCTGCTCGATGTGTCCAGGATCGCAGCGGTGACGATCGATAAGGCGGCGCAGCGGGCAACGGCCGGACCCGGATGTGCAGGACACGATCTGGCGGCGCAGCTGGGAGAGCAGGGATTGTTTTTTCCCACCGGCCATTGCAAGGGAGTGTGCCTGGGCGGCTATCTCCTGCAGGGCGGATTTGGCTGGAACAGCCGGCAGCTCGGGCCGGCGTGCATGAGCGTAGTAGGTCTGGATCTGGTCACCGCGGACGGCGACATGGTACATGCCAGCCCGTCTGAAAATCCAGATCTGTACTGGGCGGCGCGGGGCTCCGGTCCGGGCTTTTTTTGCGTCGTGACCCGCTTTCACTTGCGCGTATTTGCAAAGCCCAGGGCAATGGGATTTGCCTTGCAGACCTACCCGGTGGCGCGGCTGGAAGAGGTCTTCCGCTGGGCCTACGCAGTGGGTCCGCAGGTGCCGGCTTCCGTGGAGCTGCAGCTTGTCCTTTCGCAGCAGATAAGCGGGGTGAAAGGCCCGGGCATCGCGCTGTTCGCCCCGGTCTTCGCCGATAGCTTCGGCGACGCGGTGCGCGCGCTGCGATTTATGAATCAGAGCCCGCTACGGCGAAAGTCCGCCGTCAACATACCCTTTTTACCGGCGCCGCTGTCCCTTTTGTACCGCGGCGTCATGGGGCACTATCCCCAGCACTACCGCTACGGGGTGGACAACATGTGGACCAAGGCGTCGATCGACGCGCTGCTGCCGGGCCTGCACACGATCGCCGCGACCCTGCCGCCCGCCCCTTCGCACATGCTGTGGCTCAACTGGGCGCCGCCGCCGGAGCGGCCGAGCATGGCGTTTTCGCTGGAAGACCAGACTTACATCGCTCTGTACGGATCGTGGAAAGACGCGCGGGATGACCGCCGTTATGCCGCCTGGGCGCAGAGCCGCATGCACGAGCTCTCGCACCTGGCCAGCGGCTGCCAGCTCGCGGATGAAAACCTGGGCCAGCGTCCGGCGCACTTCGTCTTGCCGGACAATCTTGCGCGCCTGGATGAAATCCGGAGCCAGCGCGATCCGGAACAGCGCTTTCACACGTATATGGGAAGACCATGAACGAAAACTCCCGGGCGGACAAAATCCTGCCGCACCCAAACCCGCACCGGCGGCTGCACCTGGGCATCAAGGATGGGGAGCTTGACGGCAGACCCTACGCCAAGTTCTACAATCCCAATATGCCGCCGCTGCCGGAGCAGGCCAAAGAGGCGCTCTTGCACGGTCCGGTGGCGGCGGCGCTCCTGCCGACTCTGGCCGCGGCGCCCGCGCTGCTGGCGCCGGGGGACAGCGATTTGGAAGACGGCTTCGGTCTGCATCCCGATGGCTCGCTGCATGTCGCGATCCATACGGATATGCCGCACGTCTCGCCGGCGATGATCGACTGGTGGTTCGGCTGGCACAGCGCGGAGCCGGAGCGCTACAAGCTGTGGCACCCGCGCGCCCATGTGCACGCGCAGTGGAGCGGCGCCGACCCGCCGGGCAAGTCCGGCCGCGAGCGCTATGTCGGCCGAGTCTCTTTTGTCGATGAGTACGTGGGCAGCCAGCTAAACCGGGTCGCGATCGAATTCCTGCCGCCGGCGGATCTGGGTCTGGCGGGGCCGGCGCTAGCCGATCCGGAGCAGGCTACCGCGGTCTGCGCCCGCATCTGGTTTGCCGATCAGCCGGTGCAGATCGGCTATCTGGTCCACCATGTACGCCGGACCGCGGACGGTCGCGGCGCCAAGATGCGCTCGCGGTTTTGGCTCGGCGGGCCGTACGCATCGGTGCGGGCTTTCGGGGTGCTGGCCGGGCTCATTACGCGCGCGATGCGGCGGATCTTGCGACCGAGCGCGAGAAAAGGGTGCGAGCTGCTGGTCCACTGCGCGCAAGAGATGTCACACTTGGCGACGTTCCTCCCCGCGCTCCACTCCGAGCTGCACATGCTGCATTAGCCGGCACGAGCCGCAACCAAAAGCCTGGCGTGCCGATAACAAAGCGGAATGACACGCTTATTCGCTGCTGCAGCGCACGGAATGCAAGCGATAGGAACGATGCTGGCGGATCTCCTGTGGCCCCGCCTGTGCGCCGCCTGCGGGGAGGAGCCGCCCGGCGCGGCGGCCGCGCTCTGTCCGCTGTGCGCCGCAACCCTCGCGCCGCTGGGGCCGCAGCCGGCGCAGCGCTGCCGCCGCTGCAGCGCTCCGGTGCAGGCGGACGTTACGTCTTGGGACTGCGCCGACTGCCGCCGTCTTGTACCGGCGCTTGTACAGATCCGCGCGGCTTTTGCCTATGACGGGGCGCTGCCGCTCGCACTGTTGCGGCTCAAGTGGCAGGGGCGCGATGATCTGGCGGGACCGCTGGGCGGGCTGCTGGCGC
Organism: uncultured Myxococcales bacterium; assembly: GCA_937879845.1. Classification (GTDB taxonomy): domain Bacteria; phylum Myxococcota_A; class Polyangia; order Palsa-1104; family JAEUJZ01; genus CALFML01. Next base: position 679 of record CALFML010000339.1, on the reverse strand, counting down.
CGCTCTTACAGGATGCGCTCACCCGCTGTGATGTAGTCGTGCCGGTACCGCTGCATCCAAGCCGGCTGCGCGCCCGCGGCTACAATCAAGCGGCGCTGCTGCTGCACGAAGGGCTGCGGGCGCGGCCAGAGCGAGAAGACCCGCACCGCGGCCGCACCCGGCCGGCCCCTGCGCCGCTGCTCGTGCGCACGCTGGCGTCGCCGCCGGCGCGGGACCAGTAGCCGACCTCGCGCCTGCGTGATCTCGTTCACGCATGCCAGAGATCAGCCGACTCCTCGGCATCGTGGTCACGTTGAATGCGGCAGGGCGCATGCAGCTGAACCGCGGCGGAACTAGATACTGCGGAAAGAGGTGGGTAGGGTTGAGCCTATCGAACCTTTGGCCTGAGGCCCTCATGTACTGGGTGACCGAAGCGCGCAGCTTGCAGCCGTACCGGGTGTGGCTGCGGTTTTCGGACGGCGTGGAGGGTGTCGCGGATCTCGCCGCACTCATCCAGGCCGATCACCGCGCGATCGTGCGGGAGCTTCAGGACCCTGCGCTGTTCTCGGATGTGCGTGTCGAACACGACACGGTGGTCTGGCGTAACGGCCTCGATCTTGCGCCGGAGTATCTTCGCGGCCTCGTCAGCTAGCCGGCTCACCAGGCTAATCAGTAACTTGCGTCTTTAAGGTCGCGGATT
>CALFML010000338.1 GCA_937879845.1 uncultured Myxococcales bacterium | reverse complement strand
AAGAAAATGATGTCCGATCCGCGGATGCAGCCGAGCGCGGAGATGCCCTTTGACGGCAAGCGCATGATCATCGGCGGCTTTGAGCTGCTGCTCGATAGCGGAGCGTAGGGGCACGGTCGACATAGGACGCTTGTTGCGGGCTGCGCCGCGGGGCCCGTCGCCTGCGGCATCCCGTCGCTGCCGTGCTAGGGCACCCGCCTCCGGCGCCACCCGCTCGGGGGAGTGGAGTGGCGTGACCGGTGCGAGCGGCAGCGGCTGCTTGGTTGCGCGCCTTAGCTTAGGTTTGAAAATGCCATTTCTACGCAGAAGGTGCCCGATCGTGGTATGGAGCTCTCTATGAAGCCTCTGCGCTGGTGGGCCCCCCTAGTCAGCATGGCGGTAGCGTTGGCATTCGGCATCGTGTCGTACGCCATGCTTACCAGTAGCGGTAAGATCTCCGCCGGTCTTCGGGATAACCCGTGGCCGATGGAAGTGGTCGCGGGGACGGCGACCCTGGTTGCCTTGGGGTTTTTGGTGCAGGCCTATCGCCAGCGGCGCGTGCGCGCAGTGGCCACCGTGTGCGCGGTCCTTTCGACTGCGAGCACGGCGCTGTTCTTGATGATTGTCCATGTCTCCAGCTACCGGCTGCCGGCGCCGCCGGTGGAGCTGGCCGTGGGCGCACCGGCCCCGGAGTTCACGCTCCCTGACCAAGCCGGCCGGCCGGTGGCGCTGGCGTCGCTGCACGATCATCCGACGCTGCTTGTGTTCTATCGTGGCTTCTGGTGACCCTTCTGTCGATCCGAGCTCGCCGGTCTGGCGAGCCAAGCAAGCGACTTCGAGGCAGCGGGCGTCAAGATCCTGGGCATCAGCACGGACTCGCAGGCAGAGTCGGCGCAGATGAAAACCGAGCTGCACCTGCCCTTCTCTCTGCTGTCCGACGCCGATGAGCAGGTGATAAAGCGCTATGGGCTATTGCACCACCGCGGCCACGGCGGCACCGACATCGCCCGGCCGGCGGTGCTCCTCCTCGATGGCAAGGGCGTGATCCGCTGGGCCATGTTCACGGACAATTTCCGCGTCCGGGCCCGTCCCGAAGCCCTGCTCCGCGCCGCCCAGCAGCTCCGCTGATCGCGGTTTCCCGCCAGTCGTCTCATTACCGTCCTGCATCTTCGCCGAAAACGCGCCGGTCCGCGGCCGGGCGCGGCAGTGCGTACGGCCGGCCCGGTAAGTCGGAGTAGCGCCGCGCCATTACGGGCGCTGTTTAGGCGGTGCGGGAAATACCGATCTGCGGCATAATGGATCGGCTTGGACAGCGGCCCCGCGAGCGCACCTTGCCGCGGGAATGGAGCGGTGCCGCCAAGCGGCGGTGTGGTGCATTGGGCCGTCGGGGGGGGGATTTTTGTGGTGATGACTCGGGAATCGCTTGCGGACGGTTCGTTCCAAGCTGCGGTGGCGGCGGCGGATCCGACGATGCTCCTACTCACCGCGGAAGAGCGCGCGGCCTCGCTGCGGCAGACGCTGGGGGATCGGCTGGGGCGCGAAGACATATGGGTTTTCGCCTATGGCTCGCTGATCTGGAACCCGCTTTTTCGCTTTGAGGAGCAGCGCGTGGCACGGCTGCGCGGCTGGCATCGCCGCTTTTGCCTCTGGGCGCCGGTGGGCCGCGGGACGCCGGAGCGGCCGGGACTCATGCTCGGTCTGGAGCGCGGCGGTTCGTGCCGCGGCATCGCCTTCCGCGTCGCCGCCCACGCTCCGGGCGAGCTGGAACTTTTGTGGCAGCGCGAGATGATCTCCGCCTCCTATATCCCGCGCATCACGGCGATCGAGACCGCCGCCGGCCCGCAGAAAGCCATCGCTTTCACCATCAACAAGAACAGCTACCGCTACGCCAGAGACCTCTCCGAAGAGCGGATCGCGTCCATCCTTTCGACCGCGAAAGGCGAGTTCGGCTCCAGCGCCGACTACCTCATGCGCACCGTATCCGAGCTACGCGCCGCCGGAATCCGCGACCGGACCCTGGAGCGCCTCTTTACCTCCGTATCCCAGCAAAACCCAACCAGCTCCACCGGCTAGACCCACGCCTGCACCGCCGTGCCCAGGCCCTGCCCAGCGGTGCTCCCGACCTTGCGCAGCGCTGTATTACGCCGGGCCGCCCATGCAGGAGTCCAAGAACCGATGGGCAAGGTCGTTGCCGCTCTTGCACTGCTCCTGCTTGCCGCCGCCCTTGCCGTCATCGCCCGGACGCAGCCACAGGTCGTAGGGGGCCAGCGACGGGTTGTCCCAGTTGCAGGAGACCGGCTGACAGGCGCCCTGCTTGATGATCTGGCTGGATTGGCCGGTGCATAGGACGCGGGCGCCGGGCTTGCGTGGATCGCCCAGGTAGAAGGTCGCCGGGTAGCCGGCGGGCAGGTCCGCGGCGCCGCGGTTGCAAACCACGCCGCCCAGCCGGAACAGCTTGACGCAGTCGCCGACGTCGGGGGGCAGCTCGATCCGGGTGGTCGCGTCGGGCCGCGGCGGCTGGCTGCCGGCGGCGCCCTGCACGTTCTGGCGATAGTTATTGAAGGACTTATAGTTAGGCTTTTCGCTCAGCGGGATCGTCCCGTCATCATTGATGTTGGTGATGTGGTAGCTGTGCTGGTTCCACATCGCCCGCGACGGCATCCACCGGTTCATCGGATCGACGTAGACGCGCAGGCCGTACGTAGACCCCGGGTGATCGATGCCGAGCTCGCGCGGGAAAGAGCCGACGCGGCAGGCATTGCCTTGGACGTTGTCGGAGGTGACGACGATCTCGGAGTGGCCGTCGCGATCCGTGTCGGCGATGATCGGCTCCTCGACATCGGTGCCGGAGGTGACCGGGGCGGCGAAAAGCTTTTGCCCGTCGCGGCCGTTGAAGACCCGCAGCCAGCACTCGTCGCGATACACGACCTCGGCGACGCCGTCGCCGTTGAAGTCGAAGACCGAAGATCCGGTGGAGCCGGAGGAGAAGTCCTGCACCCCCGACTGCCAGAGGACGCCGGCATCGCTCCCCTTGCACTTGGCCGGAACCGGGTTCAAAAGACAGTCGGGCGAGTAGACGTAGTAGTAGTTGGGACCGGAGGTGGCAAACTCCGGCTTCCCATCGCCGTCGAAGTCGGCCACGGTCGGCGGTCCGCCCCAGCCGTTGACCGCGGCGGTCGGCGGCATGATGAAGCGGCCGTGGGCGTAGTCGATGATCGCGACCTTCTGATCCCCGGTGCGCGAGGACACGAGCACGATGTCGGGCAGACCGTCGGCATTGAAATCGCCGATGGCGGTATAGCCGCCTACCAGATCCTTCATGATCGCCGGGGTCTTGTCGGCGCCGGTGATGCCGTCCCAGACATTGTGGCCGCTTATTACCTCCATATTGCCGTCGCCATCCAGATCTTCGGCGATCGAGATCGTGGCCCATGCCCCCTCTTCCACCAGCAGGTGGCTCCACAGCTTGACCAGCATCGGCTTGGGGCTGCTGTAGAAGCGAAACACCGCCGGGCCGGCGATGATCTCCGGCAGCCCCATGCCATCCAGGTTGGCGATCGCCGGCGGGTAGTCGCGCGCGCACAGGTTGCTGCCGCCGGGCTCGGTGGTGGTGGCGAGCACGTTCCCTTGATAATCAAAGACCGTAAGCCCCGGCGAGTGGCCGATGATCTCGACCTTGCCGTCGCCATCCAGATCGGCGGCGGCCAGGTGCATGCACGCCACGAAGTTGGTCGGCCGATCCCACTTCACCGAACAGTCGGCGCCGGACAAGGCGATGAGGTGGCCGTTGACCCAGGCGGGACCGAGCAAGCTCGCGGCGGCAAACACGATCTCGGGCGCGCCATCGCCGTCCAGGTCGACCACGAGCGGCGAGATGATGCTCTCTTTATACGTCAGGGAGGAGCCCACCGGCGGCCACTGGCACTTGAGGACCGGGTTTTTGAACTCCCCGGGCTCAAACGGCGTGCCCGAGCAGCCCGGATCGTAGGGCTCGGCGTGCGGCGGACCGCCCCACGGCACACAGGCGCAGCTCTCGCTGGGCAGCGCCGGCGGGCAGGCGCAGTAGGTGTCGTTCAGGCAGTCGTTATCGGTCGTGCAGGCGCCGCGATCGGGCTGACAGAGCATGCCGATGCAGCGGCGGCCGCTCGGACAGTCGCGGTTCTGCGCGCAGGAGGTGGGGCCGGGGTTGCCGCCTGGTGACTCCCCTCCGTCATCGCCCAGGCGCCCGTCCGCACTACAGCCGCTGAGCCCCCAAACCGCAAACAAGATCGCAAGTCCAAGCCGCCTGGATATACGAAGGCTCCGCATAAGACGAGTTGCTACTCGAGGTCGATGGGAAGTCAAGTGCCGAATCGGCCGCTTGCTGCCCGGTTCGCCACACTGTCCAAGCCCGCCGCCAAGCCTTGGGGCGATAAACCAACGTCCGTATATGGTAGCCTGGGGGAATGCCGACCCTCATCAAGCAGCCGAGCCGCATCGAAGCCGCCGGCAACAAGCCCAAGCTCATCGACGAATACATAGGCAGCATCAGCTCCGGCACGAGCGCCGTCAGCATCGCCCACATGCGCAGCCCGGGCGGATGGCAGGAGCCCGGACAGACTCCCACGTTTGACGAGTACACGGTGGTGCTGCGCGGCGTCTTGCGCGTCGAGCATCACGGCGGCGCGATCGACGTTTGCGCCGGCCAGGCGGTGATCTCCCACGGCGGCGAGTGGGTGCGCTACAGCTCCCCCGAGCCCGAAGGGGCGGAATACCTGGCGGTCTGCGTCCCGGCCTTTTCGCCCCAGACCGTGCACCGCGACAGCGAGAATAAATAATTCCCCCGCGATTCCGGCTACTTGCCGGCTACTTCGCCGATCCTTTTCAGCCCGTGTCACATTCCGCCCGCCTGCTTCGTCTTCCGAGTAAATAGCAGCCATGAAATGCTAAAAGGACTCGACCATGCAGAGCGTCAATGATGCGGCCCGGAACCGATCACTTTTGCAGGTGCAGGCGGCAAGCGGAGTGCTGTTCGCGCTGTTTCTGTTCGTTCACCTGTGCAACCAGATGCTGGCGGCGCTCGGTGCCAGCGCCTATAACGATGCGCAGCGGATGCTGCGCCGCGGCTACCAGGCGCCCGTCATCGAGATCGTGCTGGTCATTGCCCCGATGCTCGTCCATGCCGCCGCCGGGATCTTGCGCATCTGGCGCCGCCGGCAGGCACCGCGCGGCCCGGTCAGCACCGCGGCGCGCCTGCACCGGATAAGCGGCATCGTTTTATTGATCTTCTTTGCCGGCCACGTGATCGCGACGCGCGGCGCGTCGTTCCTGTACGGCATATTCCCGGAGTTTGCCGGCATCGCGTTCACCTTGCGCTGGATCCCGGCCTACTTCTGGCCCTACTACACAAGCTTCGCGCTGGCCGGCCTGTATCATCTGGTCTACGGGATGAGCGTCGCGCTGCCGGTGCTGGGACTGCGCGGCGGAGCGGGGCTGCGCCGGCCGCTTCTGCTTGTGCCGGTGGTCTCGGCGCTCGGGCTGGCGCTGTTCCTGGGACTTTTGGGCCAGGGCGGGGTGCTGGCCGATGTCGGCCACCCGGAGCTTACGCCTTATGCGCGGCTGGTCCTGCGGCTCTCGGGCAAGGCGCCGTGAATCGCGAAGCTCTGCCGCGCGCCGCAGCGGCGCCGAAGCGCTTGTTCGAACCGGTGCGCATCGGACCGCTGAC
>CALFML010000337.1 GCA_937879845.1 uncultured Myxococcales bacterium | reverse complement strand
ACGAGATACATTGGCGTGACTGGAGTTCAGACGTGTGCTCTTCCGATCTCATGGAGCAGCTGCTCAGCCACCTGCACCGCTTCAAGCTGCCGGCGCTGCAGCTGAAAAACGTCGCCCTGGCCGAGCTCCTCGCGCAAAGCCTCTCCCCCGTTCGCGCGGCATGTACCCAAGCGCAGATCGATTTGTGCATGGAGGTCCCGACCCACCTCAGCGCCTACGTCGATGCGGCAGCCCTATCGTCCGCCCTGCGGTACTTGCTGAAGCACGCTCTTGAGAACTCGCCTCCAGGTTCCCGCATCACGGTGCGCGCGGCCGCTGATACGAGCCCTTATGGAGGCCTCCAGATCGAAGTGGTTGACGGCGGCCCGCCTCTCGAAGATTCAAATCCTGCGGCGCTGTTCGACGTGTGGGGCATCGGAGCGGCGGAAGATCAAGTCTCGCGCCGCGTCTTCGCGCAGCGGCTGATCCGCAATCTGGGAGGCTCGATAACCTTCGAGCACTTGAGCAACGGCAACGTCTTCCGCATCACTCTTCCCACTGCGCCAGGCGGGCTTTGATGAAAGTCCTCATCGTCGATGATCAGGCTCCCGCGCGCCGCATGATCGCGGACTGCCTGGCGCCGCTCGCCGACGTGGAAATCCTCGAAGCGGCCACCTTGGAGGAGGCGCGGCAGAAGCTCACGCAGCACCTTGTGGACGTGGCGCTCATCGACCTGCGCCTGGATGCGAAAGACCCGAACAACCGCGACGGCATGACGCTGGTCAGTGAGCTCCGCGAACGCGGCACGGCCATTCCTATCATCGTCACCGTTGCCCGCGCGATGGCAGAGATCCGCGCCGCCATGCGTGCCGGCGCCTACGCCTACATCCTCAAAGACGAGCTCTCCGAAGAGCTGGTCCTGCCCGTCCTCCGTGAGCTCCAGAGCCACCGCGCTCTAGCACGCAAGGTCCTGCACCTGCACGGCCTAGTCGGCACCTCACCTGCGATCGAGCGCTTGCGCCGCCAAATCAAGAAGGTCGCCGCGTTCGACGCGCCGGTCCTCATCCTCGGCCCCACCGGCTCGGGTAAGGAGCTGGTTGCCAGAGCCCTACACACGCTAAGCGCTCGCCACGACCAACCCCTGGTCGCGGTCAACTGCGGCGCCTTCACCGAGACCTTGGTGGAGTCCCAGCTGTTCGGCCACGAGAAAGGCTACTTCACCGGCGCCGACAAGGCCCGCGACGGCTACCTCGCCGAGGCTCAGCGCGGAACGCTGTTCTTGGACGAAATCGCCGAGCTGCCCATGGCTCTGCAGACCAAGCTCCTGCGGGTTTTAGAGAACCGAACCTATCGCGTCCTTGGTGGTTCCGCCGACAGCCGATTCGAAGGTCGCCTCATCGCCGCCACCCACGTCGATCTGGCCACCCGGGCAGCGGAAGGCAGGTTCCGTGCGGACTTGTTCTACCGGCTGGAAGTGCTCACCGTCCGCGTCCCATCCCTGGACGAGCGCAAGCAAGACATCCCGGCGCTGGTTGAGCACCTGGCCAAAGAGATCCCGCGGCGCACGCGCTTTACCGAGGAAGCAATGGCGGCCCTATCACGCATCGACTGGATCGGAAACGTCCGTCAGCTGCGCAACCTGGTCCACCGCTTGGCCGTCTTCTCGGAGCGAGAGCAGGTGGACGCCGCCGATGTGGAAGTAAACCTCACGGCCGGCGCGCAAGCCGAGAGCACGGCGACGGCGACAGATGGGAAGGACTCCTTCACGGGCGAGCTGTTTCGCGGCTTGTCGTACTTGTCTACACGCAAGCAGAACGTCCTCCGGCTCTCACAGAACCAGGTCCGTCTCCTAGAAGCGGCAGGTCATGACATGGATGGCATCTGCCAGGTCATGGACATCGGCCGCTCCACGCTGTTTCGGATCAAGTCGGGCACGGAGTAGCCCCGGCATTAGGAAGGCGCTTCCATGCGAGCGGCTTCCTCCAGATTTCGGAAGCAAGCGACCGAGCTGTGAGATAGTGCGCCTGCATGTCCCACATCGAACTGACGGCCATCATCGTCGATGATTATGATCCGGCCATCGCTTTCTTCGTCAATACCTTGGGCTTCGAGCTGGTCGAAGACTCCCCGGCAATAAGCACCCATCACGGCCATGCCAAGCGCTGGGTCGTCGTGCGGCCGCCCGGTGCCCAGACTGGCATTTTGCTCGCGCGTGCCGATGGCGAACATCAGGCCGCGGCCGTGGGAACCCAGTTCGCCGGGCGCGTAGGCATGTTCCTGCGGGTCGACGACTTCGACGCGGCCTACGCGCGCATGCGCGACGTCGGCGTCGTGTTCCTCGGCGAGCCGCGCAAGGAGCCCTATGGCCGCGTGGTCGTCTTCTTGGACATCGCCGGCAATCGGTGGGACTTGCTCGGTCCGCGCGAAACCGGTTGACGACCGCACCTCCGCGCCCGTGTCATCGCCGTAGTCAACCGCGGCCGTCAAGCTGGGCGCGGGACCATCAAGATGCCGCACAGGCGATGCGCACAAACGGCGCAGCGCTCTTGGGCAGGAGCCGCACGCTCAGCGCGGCACACCGCTCGCGGACCGCGCGGTCGTCGGCGTGGCTCGTCACAAGGACGCTCGACGAAGCAATCCCGAGCTGCTCGATGCCGTCAAGGCCGGAGCCCTCGGTGCCGTGGATTTCAAAGTCGATCAAAAACGTCGCTGCACTGGCCGCTGCGCCATGCCGCTCGCAGTGGCTCTTCAGCTCCGCCAAGCTCGAATAGTGAATGACATCGATCTGCTGGCCATTCTCTGCGAGAGCCGCCAGGCGCGTGCGCCAGACCTCATGAATGCTGGCATCGTCATCGACGATGACCACCGTCACTCCAGCGGGCAAGCAAAGGGCGGGCACAAACCAGCGGGGAGGGCTGGCAGCCGGCAGGACCATCGTAACGGTCGTGCCTTGCCCGACCTCAGAAGTAAGCCGCAGCTCTCCTTGCCAAGCCGCCAGCGCTTGCCGGGCGTTATACAGGCCGAGTCCCGAGCCGCCGGCTTTGCCGTAGGTTCGCCCTTTCTCCATCAGAGTCGGCAGAACGTCGGCCGGAATGCCTCGCCCGCTGTCACGGACTTCGAGCTTCACGCGGTCCGCGTCCTCCACGACCAGGATCTGCACGTGCCCGCTGCTCTGGATGGCTTCCACGGCGTTGTCAATGAGGTTGGAGAGCACGCGGCGAAACAGATGCGCATCTACGGCGACAAACAGCGGGTAGGCGTCCTCGGGCTGAATCAGCTCGATGGTCACGCCTGCGTGGGCGCGATACTGGTGCTGCTTCTCTGGCAGCAGCGTCTCGATCAGCGTCCATATGGACTCGGCTGACGTGGTCACCGCGCTTCGATCTTCGCCGGGATCGGACAGCGCCGTGCTGCGCAGCTCCCGGGTCTGGTCGAGAAGATTGCCGGCGATTTCCCGAATCCGGCCCGCCGCCGTGCGTAGCAGCACGCGCTGCCCCTCCGGCACGGTCGGGCTGAGCTTGAGCAGCATATCGAGCGCCGCCAGAGGCGAGCGGATGTCGTGCACGACTTGCTCGGCAGTCTCGACCACCACCCGGGCGCTCTCAAGACGAATCAGCTCCCCTTGCTTGACCTGCAGCGCCCCGAGCATCTCATCGAACTGCTCGGAGAGCCGGCCCACTTCGTCGGTCCCGTGCAGGTTCAGCCGGCGTGACAGGTCGCCGGTGCGCATGATGGTGTTCGCCTGCTCGTTGATGCGATGAATCCGTGCGACAAGCCGACCCGATAGCCAGCGCGATATGAGGAGGCTCAGGATCAGCCCGACCGCGATCAGAAGGGATGTAATTATGGTGAGCCGCCGCAGCGCGGCGTCCAGTGCGCGCGTCGAGACCACCGTACGCAGGTAGTAGTGATATTCCCCATCTCCAATGAGGCCGCGCTTGCGGCAGCTGCAGCACTCCGGGTTGCTGGCAGCCACCCGCTCCGTAATCTGAAAGCGTCCCTTGTCGAGCGCAGTCTTGGCCGCGAAGCTGCTGCTCGGTCCCAACGAGCGCTCATAGCTGAACCGACCGTCGGCCGAGAACTCGCCCAGGCTCGCCCCGTTGGGCGCATACAAAGCCAGCGAGATCAGCTCCGCGTCTGAGGATAACGTCTGCCGCAGCGTCAGGCCGATGAAGTCCGCGCGCACCCCGGCCTCCAGCAGATACTGCCGATCCGGCGAAGGCAGGAACAGAAACTTGAACGGGATGAGCGCGGGGATCCCGGGCATGAGACCCGTCGGGATAAACGGTGTCCCTTCAGTAAACATGCGCTGATAGCGCGGGCAGAACGAAAAGGCATTCGGCAGCAGCGCGGGATCTTCGCTCGTCGCGCGGATGAACTTGCCCGTATTGTCGATGATGTATAGGTGCGTTACGGCAAGCTCGGTGCTCAGCTGCTTGAGCTCCTCGGTAGAGAGTGGGCCGGATTGCCGCACGCGCTCTGCCACGACTCGCACGGCGGACGCCAGTAAGAGATCCGTAGTAGACTCCAGCTGCGACAGGGTATGCGCCACCTGTCGTGACACGCTCTGGTAGTGCGTGGCGTACTGCTCCCGCGTCGCCCGCGCGAGGAACGCATACATCGCCGCACTGATTCCCAACATCAGCCCCAGGGCCGGCAGGAACACAGCGAGGAAGACTTTGGTCGAAAACCGCATGCGTAGACGCTACACGCGCGTCATCACCTCGATGTTGATCCGCATGGGATCGAGCACATAGAAGTTACGGAAGCGGTACCCTACGACCTCCAGCACGCCCGGCGGACCCTCCGCGCTGTCGAGAGGCGGATTCGGCCGCACCTTCATCCCGAGCTGCCGGGCGCGCTGGTAGAGCGACTCGAACCGCTCGGGTCCTACTTCAAAGGCGATGTGCTGCGGGCTCGGAAGCCGCTCGGGCGTAAACGGCACAAGGAGCACCTCCAGATACTCGCTGCTCGCCGGGTCCGAGTAGCGCAAGACGCTTCCCTCATTCCCCGTCCCCGTATCAATAAAAGAGCCCAAGACCTGGAAGCCGAGCAGGCTGACGTAGAACTCCTGCGACTTGGCGACATCGGTCGTGCCCAGGATCAAGTGATTGATGCGCAACATACCCGCTCCTACAGCCACGGCGGATCCTTGCCCACGATGCCGCGCAGCCAGGGCTTGGCCTCCGTCGCGGTGGCGGGCAAGGTGTGGCCGGTCTGAAAGAAGATGTTTGTAAACCCTGCCGTCGCAATCTGCTGCGCCAGCTGGTCCCCCGAAGGCTGGCTCCGGAGGCCGTAGTCGATATAGATCGGAACCGCCGGGGCCAGGCGCGCGGCCTGCGGCCAGAACTCGGAGCCCCCCGCCAGCGCCAGGATTCGCTTCCCAGTGCTCTCTGCCGCCACCTGCCACATCAGACGCACCAGCGCGTCGTCATCGATAAGCACACAGTCAATGGCGTCATCCGCTGTCTGCATGTGATTCCTGCGGCCGGGGCTCGTCTCGGGTAATGATGACACGCTTGCGGCCTGGGTAAAGTCCCAACTTTGACACCCCGCAGTCCCAATTTTGGCACTCAGTCCCAATTTTGGGACTCAACCTCGCGCCCGTCGCACAGCCCAATCTAAAAAAATAACTTCATGAGGTGATCGAGGCTGCACGGAGACTGCAGAGCCTTGCTTCAGCGCATCGATCCCGGCTTTGG
>CALFML010000336.1 GCA_937879845.1 uncultured Myxococcales bacterium | reverse complement strand
CCGAGCCCCCCAAGGCTGAGCCCCCGAAGGCCGAGCCCCCGAAGGCCGAGCCCCCGAAGGCCGAGCCGCCCAAGTCTCGGCCCTGCGCGCCGACCGCGCCGGTCGCCGCCTCGCACTCGATCGTCGATAGCCGCGGCAAGGGAGCCGGGAAAAAGACCAGCTACACCTTCACGACGCGGAATCCGGACGGCACGGTCGCGGGCAAAGGCTGCTTCACCTACGAGACGCCGGACGACGGCGGCCCGGCGAAGCTGGCGGCGTTTTACTACAACGACAAGACCATCGGGACGATCGATCAGAGCTACGTCCAGACCTTCCACTTCGGCCAGGACGACAAGGGCGGGAACCGCTTCGCCTTCGTCGCCGCCAGTCCGACCGAGCGGCTGTGCAGCCTGCATGCGGACACCACCCTGTCGGCGCCGCTCACCGGAGTCGGCGGCGAAGGGCCGCAGGGGTACCATGGCAAGACGATCGACTTCCCCGTTCTCGCCGAAGGCACGACGACGACGGAAGACGTCAACACCGTCCCGGCCGTCGATCTGGTGGTGGTCATCGACTCCAGCGTCTCGATGAAGGACGAGGCGCAGTCGCTGAGCCAGGCTGTCTCGGCGGCCATCGAATCGGCCAAGACCAAGTGCCCCTCGGATCTGCGGGTCACGTACCTGGGCATCGAAGGGACGTTCAAGAGCACGCTCTTTGAGACCACGGTCAAGAGCTACCTGACCGGCACCGCCAAGGCGGACGAGAATGCCCTGCGCGGACGCAAGAAAGGCACCGTGACCGGCGGCGGCGCCCAGGAAGACGGAGCCCGCGCCATCGAGGACGTGACCGGCCACTTCGACTGGCGGCCCGGCGCCCGGCGCGCCGTCTTCTACCTCGGCGATGAGGCCTTCGAGGGCGGCGGTGCGGACATCGACAAGGACGATCTCGAAGCCGCTAGCCGCGCCATCGCGCTGGCCAAGGACAAGGACGTCCGCGTCCACACCTACCTTGGCACGAGCGGCGCCAAAGAGAAGCAGCGCAAGGCCCTGGAAGCCGAGTACGCGCGCGTGGCCAGCGAGACCGGCGGCCAGTCCTTCACGTCGCAGGATGCCCTCAATGGCTTCCAGGCGATGCTGGAGAAGGTCATCTGCGGCAGCAAGCAGAGCAAGAGCACGACCACGGAGTTCTGCTGCTGCCAGGAGTACGTAGAGAAGTAGCGCTCCCCGCCCGCGAGCGATGGGAACGCAGGCGGCGCCGGCGCAACAAACGGCCGGCGCTGCCTGCGCATCATCAGACCCGCCCTCCTGCCGGAAACCGGAGACGACGACCGCGTACCCTCTGCCATCGATGAGCACGGTCTCCGGCGACTATGCCCCGCAGCCCTCTTCGACGCGGTGCGGACGGGTTCAGGCAGCATTGTCCTCGGAGTCGCCTCTCTCGGCAATAGAGCACAAACCGTCGCAGAAGTAGAAATTAGCGTTCCGCCGTCAGCGCGAGTGCCCTGAAAATCAAGCGCTTGGGCTGCGGAACGGCTGAAAATGAATGGGCCGGGCACGAAATTGCTGCTCTCCCATGGCCGACCCGTTAGAGGCTCTGCTCAATGAGCCCTGGCTGCGCGCCCTACTGAAGATGCCGCAGTAAGCCCAGCCGCCTATTTCATCCCGCTCGTCCGGCTCGCATCAAGGTGCAGCCGGGGAGCCCCCCTGAGCGCAACCCGTAAACAAAAGGAGCGCTGGCGCAAGTGCAGCGCCGGGCTCGTTTTCCACGGCATTGGACCGAGCTAGGCTGTGGAGTGTAACTACTAGGCAGGCGCGACACTTCGTCGGATACTGTCGGCATGGCCATTCGCAAGCCCATGCCGACCAAGATCGCCTGCATGGTATCGGTGCCCCGGTGCGCCTCCAATTCCATCCGGGAATTGCTCCAGCTCGGTGGAAACCGAGACGACGACGCCGAGGAGCCCGGCGAATGCCGCGTCATTTACGAGAATCACCAGCGGCTGGCGGTGCTCGAGCGCAAGTATGACCTGGCCGGCAAGTACGTTTTCGCGTTCGTCCGGAACCCCTACGAGCGCGTCGCCAGCTGGTATAAGTGTCATTCCAGCCTGGAGCCGTACGCGTCGCGCAGCTTCGCGCGATGGGTCCGGGATGGATGCCCGAGCCACTGGACGATCCAGAACGAAACGAACTGGACCGCGGCCGGCCTCTCGCCGCTGTTGCAAGGAAACTTTCTCGCCGGCGGCACCCCGGTCGATTTCGTGGGCCGGATGGAAAACTTCGGCAACGACATCCGCCGGCTCGTCCACGACCTCAACCGGAAGTGCGCCGAGGCCGGCATGGACCCGCGCTTCGTCTACCGCAAGGTGCACATCAATCGTTCCCGACCGCGCGCCGAGCCGTACTCGCCGGAACTGCGGGCGAAGGTGTTCGAGCTGTTCCGCCAGGACTTCGAGGCGTTCGGCTACCCGGCCTGATCGGCCGTGCCAGCGCCGGACCCGGATCGGGAAGTCACGACCGTCCTGCCACAAACTCCGCCGACCCGCTGCATGCGTTCATCGGCCGGCGCGCAATTTATCGAAGCAGTTGCGTGAGGTATCCAAATCGCATCGTAACCGAGAGAAACAGACCACCAACCGCTCCGCAGCGGAGCGGAGTGCCTGCAGATCACGGACTTCGGTGCGGATCGATTGGGGCGGTCGTGCCCCAAGGGAAAGACGCAGTCGCTAAAAGAAGCCTGCTGCGCTCAGCCAGTTGACGACCGAGCCAAGCGTGCTGTCGGCATCCCGCGGCTTATAGCCAAGCTCTCGGCGTGCCTTGCTCGAGTCCATGAACCAGTACAGGGTCGCATAGTCCAGCACGTCTTCTGAGATGGGCGGCGACATCCCGGCCTCACGCATAAGGCGCACGAGCTCGAAGAGAGCGTAGTTTGGAACCTCAATCACCGAGTCCTTCCGCCCGGCGAGCCGTAGCACCTTGCGCGTAAGCTCATGGACAGTCAGGTTTTGTCCACCGAGGATATACCGCTCCCCTGAGCGACCGCGGCGGAGCGCGGCGACGATACCGTGGGCCACATCATCGGCGTGCGCGATCGAACTGCCGCCATCACAAGCGATCGGCGTGTGCGCCCGCAGAATGTCCACGATGTTGCCTGCGGTCACAAGTCCGTCGTCCCCGGGGCCATAGACTTCTGCCGGCGAGGCGATGACAACGTCGAGTCCGTGGGGTTCGTACTGCAAGACGAGCCCCTCAGCTCGGCGTTTCGCCAGGCTGTATGCGAGGCGGCGTCCTTCCAGCTCATAGGGCGAGGTCTCATCAAAGACGGCCGGCTCTACGCTCCCATTGATCGCCACTGCCGACGAGACATAAACGAAGCGGCGGACGCCTGCCCGGTGTGCCGCTTGCAGCAGGTTACCCGTACCATCCACTGCGATCGCATCGATGCGCGGGCCGAGCGCGCGGAGCTCAGACCACGCGGACGCGCAGGCCAGGTGAATGACCGCCTCGCATCCCGTGGCTGCAGCTTGCAGCGCCGAGCGATCGTCGAGATCACCGCGGATAACGTCATAGCGCAACCCGGCCAGGCGGCCTGTCTGCGAGCTCGGTCGTAAGAGGCAGCGGACTTCGCAGCCGCCTGCCACGAGCTCGCGCACGACGCGCGAGCCGATGAATCCGGATCCCCCGGTCACCAGCACGCGGCGGATCTCGGGCTTGGGGGAGGCCGCCGAGCGCGGCGGCGGCGCGGCGATCGTCCTGGCTTCCCTCATGGCCATCAGCGCGTGCGCCCCAGGGCTGCTGCGCGGAGCCGGATGCTCGCGGAGTGCATCTGCCAGCGCGTCCGCAGTCTGTCGCAGCTGCGCTTCGGAGTGTAACGCGCTCAGGAAGAAGCGCAGTCGGGCGCGTCCTTCTTCGACGGCGGGATAGAAAATCGGCGGCACAGCGATACCGCGGCGGCGCAGCGAGTCCGCCACTTGCACGCAGCGCATCGATGTGCCCTCATCGGCGACCTACGGGTGCTTGAGGTGCATCCGCCGTTGGCGTTCTACCCGCCGGAAGAGCATGACGATTCAACGATTGATCCCAACGGCTACCGCCGGCGTTCACAGAGCCGGAAGACGCTTTCCTGGGAAGTGCGGCATTGGGCTCATGTGCGCGCGCTGCACCTGCGGCAATTGCGAAATTTCGTCACGCTGTGGGGCTTCGGCAGCCTATTCCGACTTCAGCCGCGACGTAAATAAGGCCGGAGCGGCGGCGGTTGGCGTGTATATTATTTGGTGCGGCTGGTTTCTGACGACGCCACAATCGCCGGCGGAGAATCGGTCCAGAATAGGCATTGTGGGGTATGCAGCAAAGGACGCCATGTCAATCCGCGGTGTCCCGTTTCTTCCTTGCGGCCGGCCCGAGATCAGTACTTTCCGCTAGCGCCGCCGCCGCCGAATTTCCCCCCGCCGCCGGCAAAGCCGCCGTTGCCGCGCCGGCCGCTCGAGAAGATGGACTGTAGAAATATCCAGAACAGAAATCGCTCCACCGCGCGCCCCGTGGGGGTCAAAAGACCAAGGAGCAGCAACAGCAGGAGCAGCCCGCCCATCCCGCCCAGAAGGAGCATCTGACGCGGTCCCCATGGAGCGGTCGTCTTGCTTGCGGCGGCCCCCGGGCCGGGCACAGCTCTGCCGCTGAGCGCCTGGTGGATCGCTCCAACCGCGAGGCTTAGCCCGCCAAAATAGTCGCCGTTCTGCAGCCGCGGGGCCATGAGCTCGTCGATTATGCGAGCACAAAGTGCATCGGGCAGCTGCGCTTCGGCGCCGTAGCCCACCTCGATCCGAATCTTTCGCTCGCCGACTGCTATTAGCAGAAGGACTCCGTCATCGGACTTGGAGCCGATCTTCCAGCGCTCCGCAAAGTTTAGCGCCACAACTTCCACCTGTGCACCATCCAACGAAGGCAGGATCACCACCGCGATCTGCGGCGCTCCGGCTGGCTGTCGCCCTGCGGCCGTCGGCTCTGCGCGGCTGCGCGCCGCTTGCTCATAATCTAGGAGCTGCGCATCCAGCATCACCCGCTGCTCCACCGTGAGCACACCGGCGTAGTCGCTGAGCCGTCCTTCAGGGCTCAGCGGCGCTTGCACCGCCTCGGTCCTCGGCGCCCAGCCCAGGGTTGCCAAGAGCGCCAGCACGGCGCAAAGGGTCGCGGCGCTTGCCTGGACTCGCTTTGACGCCGGGGCTCGGGAGCGCACTTGGTGCGGAGCCGATTCATCGCAGCACGGCCACTCCATGGGTTTCATCGAACGCTCCTTACGCCCGGGAAAAAGGGGCAGCCACCCATGGGTGCCGTGCACCGGCTCCCCATGCGCAGTACCTCGCGCGGCCGTCGCAATCGTCAGGCCGGCAACTCTTAGAACACTCTGCCTCCCTCGCCCATGGCGAGCGCCCGCTCGGCCGTGGAGCTCTCCGGCTCCGGCAGCGCATCTGTCTGGTTGAGCAGCTGCGCGCGCTCGGGCGGCGGGACGATCAGCACCGGAATGGGACTGCGCAGCGCCAACTGGTTTGAGACCGACCCCATCAGCATCCGCATGGGAATTCCTTTGCCATGGCTGGCGACGACCAAGATGTCGGGCTTGAGCTCCATGATCAAGCCCAGAAGGCCCTCTACCGGCGAGCTGCTCAAGCGTACATGGATCTGGACGTCCACTTCCGCGCCGAGCTCAGTCCGTAGCTGCTGCAGGCGCGCGCGCGCCGCCCCGGCTTCCGGGAAATCATCCGGCATGACCGGACCCAAGGTCGTATCATGGATGTAGGTGCCGCAGTGAGCGACGTGTCCCAGGTGCACCGACCCGCCCATCGGACCGACCAGCTTGAGCGCATACGATAACGCCTGCTCGGCGAATTTACTGAAGTCGATTCCTACAAGGACGTTGATTTTCGGGGTACTCATGACTTTTGGCATCTCCATCACTTAAGTCGATGACGAAGGCAACTGGTATGCCAAGGATGCCCGCGGTCGGATCTCGTCGAAGGATTCGCTTATCGGCGCCACGCCGACCGACTGATGCGAAGCCGCGCCGCAATTGTTGCGCACCTTGTCGTCTTTGACGCAGAATTTTCGCGCTCGGGTCGTCTACGGAGGTCTGGCTGCATAGCCAGCCTGGAGTCTGAGAGGCGCGACGGATCCCAAAGCAGGTACGAAGTTTGCTGTTCTGGGCCGCGTCTCTCCTAGGCAGACAGATGCTGACCGATCCGCCGATAGTTTCGTTGACCCAACAGGCTGCGCCGCGCAGAGGCAGTGCGCTCGTCGCATATTCACGGTTCCTTTTTTGCATCCCACCCATCTTGGGAGGCCTCCTGCTGGGCTGCGCTCCAACCGGGCGGCTGACCCATCAGGTCTACACGCGCGGCAGCGTGACGTACCGCGTGGGGGCGTTGCCGGCGGCTTGGACGCCCTTTCATCGGAGGGGGGCCGAGGTGGCTTTCCGCAAAAGCAGCGGCGGCACCATTACAGCCCGGGCCTACTGCCCGAGCAGCGAGGATGTCCCGCTCGACGTGCTCACCAACCACCTGCTGTTTGGCTTCGAGTCCCAAGTGGTGCTCGGTCGGATGGAGCTGACTCTGGACGGCCGGCAGGCGCTGCGCACGCAGCTGCGCGCCGCGCTCGATGGTGTGCCTATCGAGATGGATCTGATCGTACTTAAGAAGGACGGATGCACCTACGATCTGCAGCTCCTTGGTGCAGCGGGCCAGCTTGTCCGCTACCGGCCTGACTTCGAAGCCTTCGTGCGCGGCTTCACCACGACGCCGGGCGCGCCTGGAGCCAGCGGGGAAAGGTAGGGATCGTGACGCGGCACTTCCAGTTAATCGATCGGCTTTGCGCGTTGTATGAGCAGCGGGCGCGGCGCTTCCTGAGCGACCTTGGCGGCATCAGCCTGCTGGCCGGGCAGACGCTCGCCGGCTGCTTTCGGCGCGGATTCGCCGGCCAGGAGCTCATAAACCAAATGGAGCTCATCGGCACGCGCTCCATCACGATTGCCGTGCTCACCGCGATCTTCTCGAGCATGGTCATGACCGTGCAGTTCGCGGTGCAGATGACTCGCTTCGGGGTAAAAGAGTACGTCAGCAGCGTAGTCTCGCTCTCGCTGGTGCGGGAGCTGGGTCCAGGGTTGACGGCCCTTATGGTCGGCGGGCGGGTCGGTGCTGGGATCACCGCGGAGCTTGGCTCGATGCGTGTGACCGAGCAGCTCGACGCGCTCCGCGCCATGGGCGCAGATCCGGTTCGCAAGCTGGTCGTGCCGCGAGTGGTGGCGGCGACGCTCGTGCTGCCGATGCTCACCGTCTTGGCGGACGTGCTGGGCGTCCTTGGGGCCATGGTGGTTGCGCGTCTGGACTCGGGAGTCGGTATGACGCTGTTTTTGGAGTCGACGCGGCGCTCGGTGGAGCTCGGCGATTTCTTTCATGGCTTGCTCAAGACCGTATTCTTCGGTTTCCTGCTGAGCCTCATCGCCTGTTACAAAGGGCTGAACACCAGCGGCGGCACCGCCGGCGTGGGACGGGCGACCACCGAGACCGTGGTCGTCACCTCGCTGGTAACGCTGTGCGCGGACTTCATTCTGACAAACCTGCTGCTCGGGCTGGGGCTATGAACCCTCAGGCCGCTGAGCCGCTGATCGAGTTTGGCCAGCTCAAGCTGAGCTTTGGCAGCCATTGCCTCTATGACGATCTGTCCCTACGTGTGCACCGCGGCGAGACACTGACGATCCTGGGGGCCTCCGGCAGCGGCAAGAGCGTGATGCTGAAGCTGCTCATCGGGCTGATCAAGCCCGACGCGGGCAGCATCCGCTTTGACGGCCAAGAGCTGGTGCCGCTGTCCGAAAAGCAGCTGTTGCCGGTGCGCAGGCGCATCTCGATGCTCTTTCAAGGCGGCGCGCTGTTCGATTCGCTGACGGTCGGCGAGAACATCGCCTATCCGATTCGCGAGCACCTGCGCCTTTCGGAAAGCGAAGTGGCGGCTCGGGTGGCCCAGAAGCTGGAGCTGGTCGGCTTGCCGGGCATCGAACAGATGCCGCCCGCTGAGCTCTCAGGCGGCATGCGCAAGCGCGTGGCGATCGCACGCGCCATTGCCGCCGATCCGGAGGTGATTCTTTATGATGAACCGACGACCGGACTCGACCCGATCAACACCCGGCGGATCAATGAACTGATCCTGTCGATCCAGCGGAGCTTCCGCGTAACTTCTCTGGTCGTGACCCACGATCTGGCCAGCGCCTTCATGGTCTCGGACCGCCTGGCCATGCTCAGCGAACGCCGTATCCTGGCGACCCTGCCGCGGGAGGAGTTCCACCGCAGCCAGGAGGCGGCCATCCGCAGCTTTGTTGCGGCCATGCCGACGGCACAGCCGATGCCGGAAGGGACCATGACAGCGAGCTTTGGCCAAGGAGCCTTACCATGAACTCAAAAGATGCTCTGCGCACTGTCCGCGTCGGCCTGTTTGTCGGGCTGTCGCTTGTCGCCTTGGTCGCCGTACTGGCGCTGATCGGCCGCTCGCGGAGCCTGTTTTCAGAGAAGGCGCTGCTCTACGCGTCTTTTGACAACGTCAGCGGCCTGGTGGCCGGCGCGCCGGTGCGACTGGCGGGCGTGGACATCGGAATCGTGCAGGCCATCCGCTTTGACGACAATCTGCAAGTCAAGCGGGTGCGCGTCACGATCGGCGTGCAGGGCAAGTATCTGCAGCGCATCCGCGGCGATTCCATCGCGCGGCTGAGCTCCAAGGGACTGCTCGGAGACATGCTCATCAACATCTCGGTCGGTAGCTCGAACTTCCCACCGCTGCGCAGCGGTGACCTGCTGCGCTCGCAGGAGAGTGAAGGGTTGGCCCAGGTCGTCGAGTCGCTCCAAGACGGCGTGGGCGAGGTGCGCAAGCTGATAGACCACGTGGACAGCCGGGTTCAGGTCGTGATGAGCGATGAAGTCGCCCAAGATATAAAGCGCGTGGTCCGCGCCTCTGCCAACGTAATGGAGTCCGTCGAGCGCGGGGATGGGCTGTTGCACCAGGTCCTGTATGATCCGCGGCTTGCCCGCAGCGGTCTCACCCTACTCAGCGAAGCGGAGCAGAGCGCCCAGCGCTTGGACCGGGCGCTCGGACAAGTAAACGGGCTCCTGGCTGCGGTAGAGAGCGGAAACGGCACGCTGCATGGGCTGCTGTTCCGCGACGACGGCGGGAAGCTCCTCACGGCGGCGCAGACGGCTGTCGCCGAGCTCAATACGACGCTTCTAGAAGTGCGCAACGGGCGCGGGGCCTTGCATGCATTGATCTATGAACCGACCAAGACCGACCTTTTGGCGGACCTCGGGGCGGCCGCCCACGTCCTGCGGTCCTTGGCCGAACAGACCGAGCAGGGCAAAGGCACCTTGGGGGGGCTGCTGCGGGATCCGTCGATCTACCAGGACCTCAAGCTGATCGTAGGCAACGTCCAGCGCAATACTCTGCTCAAACTATTGGTTCGCGAAGCGATTTACCGGCAGGGTCTCAAGCGCGAAGACAATAGCCGCAAAGACCTGACGCCCTGAGCATCGCAGGTACCGTCTACGCGCAGCGCCCGCTCCCTGTACCCCCCTGTACCCCCCTGTACCTCCATGACAAAGGTAGGGTCGAGAAGCCTCAGCGGGTCCAGCGCCATGATGCCGCCATGGATGACGAGGAACGGGCGTTGCCGCGGGCGAGCTCGCGGCACGGCTCGCGACCCAGTCTCAACGCACGCGCGGCAGCCGCCGATCGGCTCCCAAACCGTTCCGCCAGGGTCCCGCAGAGCTGAATTTTCGGAAATCGCCGTCGAGAAAAACGCGCCGCCGATATCGGCAAGAAAGTACCCGCCCCTCAGGCTCATCGGTGCGGCATGTATGTGGATGGGCCGCGGATATGCTGCGGATGATACACGTCCATGTAGTTCACGATGGGCGTTCCGTGGCCAAAGAAATGCTTAGCCTCGTTGAGGCCATTCTCAGATATGAATGGACCAAAAATAGAAACTCGGTTTAGTCCCATCTTGGGACCACTTCCACCGCCATTTCCTTTTTATCCACGATGAATTTTCGGCGACGTCACCGTTGGTTGCGGCGTCGCCCCATAGACGAAGTCCGACGCGCGAGCGGCTAAGGCGCAGACAGGAGCCGCTCCACTCAGGCTTCTGCCGAGTCGGGGATGCCGGAAACAGCCGGCGCGCGCCAAAGATCGTGCAAAGCTCACGCATGTGAACCGCTGTTTGACGGTGAACGCCCCGGCCACCGAGCGGAGTACATGTGTCAGCTATTTTTCAAAACAGCGAAAAAGTTCTTCCCATCTCATTCAATCTTGCTTAGGCTCATTCTTGTCGGTTCGGAATGACAAGCTCGAATTAGGAACGTGTTCAGAGAGCCCCGTGAGTAGAGCTGACCGTAGCACCTACCACGGAGCCTGCTGCAAGCCGGACGCCCGGCGGCCGATGTAATCGGGACGCTTCGCAGCTCTCTGGATATGCGCCAAGAGCCTTGGAGAGCAAGGAGCCGGGGTCTTGCCTTCTGTATGACTCGTAAGAGAGAGGCCGCCCGCCGCTCTCCGCGTCGCTCTCCATGTCGCTCAGGTCAGGATCGCTGCTTGTCTCCGGCCCGTGTAGGCGTGGCTCTGAATCTTGAGCCATGCGCCCGGATGGCCCCTTTTTCAGGAGGACAGAGTTGTTAATTCACCGCGCTTTGTTCAACGTTTGCGGCGCTCTGGTTACCGCTTCTCTGCTCCTGGGCGCTTCGGCCTCCTCGGCGCTGGCGACTTCAGGCCCACTGCACGTAACCAATGCCGAGACGCTGCTTGCGAACCTGACCATCTCGCGGCAAAACATCTACGCTTCAAGCCCCAGCTTCATCGCCTGGAACGGAACCAACAGCCAGGCCCGGACCGTATGCGGCACGTTCATCAACAACCTGCTGCTCCATACCTATAACTGGACCCCCAGTACCTTCACCAACTGGATGGGAACCACCAGCCCCTACGCCGAGACCTATTACGCGGCCATCGTCGCCCAGAACAACTTCACTCGGATCAATAACATCCAGCAGGTACAGCCGGGCGATATCATCGCGATCAAGTACCTGGACGCCGGAACCACCGGCCACGCCATGATGGTCGATTCCATCGCCCGCGCCCATGCGGCGCTGTCGCCCATCGTCGCCGGCACCACTCAGTACGCCGTTACCGTCATCGACTCCAGCAGCGGCTCGCACGGCGCCGCGGATACCCGCCGCACGAGCCCTTCGACCACCGGCAACGGCGTCGGCCGGGGGACCATTCGCGTGTACGGGGACGCGACGCTCAAGCCCGTAGGCTACAGCTGGGCCGATGAAGCCGGATCGACGTATTATGGGATGTCGCAGCGCCCTCTGGCGATCGGTCGGCTGGAGCTCGCCCGCCTTGGCACCTCGGCGCAAGCGGCGGTAAGCGGCGGCGCAAGCAGCGACACCATCACTACCGCGCCGCCGATGGCCGGCACCGGCAGCGGCGAGGTAGTCTTCATCCAAGAAGATCCCACCTCGGGCAAGACCGATGATGAGACCCTGGCCGCGCCCGAGCAGAGCGCTGGCAGCAGTCCGGATGTGGCCGAGCTGGGAGGGTGCAGCCTCGCCGCGCACCGGCCGGTCGCTGCGGCGTCGCCGGCCGCGCTCCTGGCGCTGACCCTGGTCGTAGGTCTATGCGGCATTCGCGGACGGCGCCGCCGCCCCGGCCGCGCGAGCTGCCACGCCGGCTCCACGGCGTGACACCTGACCTAGATTCTGCTTGCACCCAGCCGCCGCCGGAAGAGCTTACGCGGCGCGTAACGGTGTCGCGGGTCGCTGCTCTTCCGCGCGTGATGGGCCAGACCTTGTCCATCCCCGCAGCCGACGCGCCGTGCGGGTCGCAGGCGCGCAACGGGCATGATTTGCTTTGCGGGCAAGACTTGCGCGCTAGCGGGGCAAGTTTTGCTTGGAATTCGGCCGGTGGATCGCTCCCACGGTGCCGCCATTCGGCAGCGTGACTCGGTCGGGTACGCCGATCGCGCGACGGTAACATCCTGGTACGCTGGTTGCTTTCCCGCTGGGAACGCTCCTGCCATGCATAAACCCGAGTCATGGCCGGAACGCGCGCCTGGTCGACTTCCGGTCGTACGTCGCGGGCGGCGTGACCCGTTACGCGGTGGTGATGATCCCCAACACCGGCGCCGATGCAATGGCGTGGTGGTGGTACTACGGCGTCACCGGCAGCCAGGTCGCCAGTCTGCTCCAAACCAACAATGCCTTCCTGATCTCCATCCAGCCCACCGACTCGAGCGGCTCGCGGTTCAACGTGGTCATGCAGCAGAGCGCGGGCGTACTGTGGTGGTGGTACTACGGACTGACCGCGTCCGAGCTGAGCGACCGGATTTCGCAGAACGGCGCGCGCCTGTTCGACGTAAAGTCCTATATCTCGGGAGGCGTCCGCCGGTTCGCGGCCATCATGGTCAATAACGAAAATGCCGCGACCACGCGCGTCGGTCAGATCCTGCGCAACGGCACCGATGGCGAGACTGGCCTCTACCTCAAGCAGAGCGGCGGCGGCGTCCAGGCCGGCCTGCAGGAGTCGCGGATCTTCGAGCCGGCAAGCTCGATCAAGATCCTCATCGGCCTCCACGCCATGCGGCAGGTCGACCTCGGCGCGGCGAGCCTGAGCCAGAACGTCGTCGTCTACGCGGCCCCGGCGTCTGGGAGCTGCCCGACCAGCACGATCATCGGTACGGAGAGCATGGGCAACGCCATCCTGAAGATGCTCGAGAACTCTGACAACCAGCGCACCAGGGCGATGATCGACACCTTCGGCTTTACGGAGATCAACCAGACCGCGCAGTACATCGGTCTTAGCGGAACTCACCTCAACCATTACCCCGGCTGCGGCGGACCGCCGGCCAACCAGCTCACCCTGGCCGACGCCGGCATCATCTACGAAGGCATCGCCAACGGAACTCTGTTGTCGGCGAGCAGCCGGTCGGCGCTCTATGCGCGGATGCCTGCCCAGGCCGGCGATTTCACCGGAATCCAGAGCGCGGTGAACTCCATCGTCGACGCCGAGGCTCCCGCTTTTGCTCTGAGCTCGACGGAGATCAGCCAGTTCAAGAGCCGGCTTGCGACCCACTACAAGGCTGGCGGCTACACGCTCTGTCCGTCCGGAGCGTGCTTGGAGTACCGCTCGGTGGCCGGCTCCGCTGACATCCCGCAGTGCTTGCGCGGCGCGGTCGGAGATCGCAACTACGTCTGGAGCATCTTCATCAACGGCGCGTCCAGCGCCTCGGCGGCCGACAGCACGTTCAACGCGGCGAAGGCCGAGCCGCTGCGCGAGCCGATCCGCGCCGCGCTGTCAACCTGGTCGCCCTGCTTCTAACCTCGACTCCGCAGGGACGCTGACCTTGTGCGTGTGACTCGTCCGCCGAGGGGATGGAGCTCCAATGGGTCCGCAGCGGTGTGAAGTGACTGGCAGCTGAGGACGTTCTAGCGGCTCGATATTCGTCCCTCTCAGCGGGCTTGCGGCAAGGTTGAGCGGCTCAGGGACGGTCGGTGCGGTCTACAACTCTTGCTCGATGACAAGATGAACGTTGCCGTAGCCGGCGGCGGAGCGGGTAGACATCCCCTTGTGCAGCGCTCTGAAAGGCCGGGTTCTTGTCTGCCGCAAGAAAGGATCCCCCCGGCCCCTGCTGCGGCTCCGGCTGCAGGAGCTTGTAGTTGTTCTTCAGTACCACCAGCTCTTCATAAATGGGCACGATCGGCTCGCGGTGGCGGTCGTCGCGCAGCAGCTCGGGCGTGAACGCTTTGGGGCCGCCGTCGCCGCCAAGCTGCTGCCGAGAGAGCCGAATATCGATCCGCGTCCAAGTCCCTAGCTTGCAAGCACTTCGAACCGCTGCGGATCGTTTGACGTTCGGTTTCTCTCGGTGGTTACATTGGCAGGCTAACCGTCACTTCCGAGTAAGGAACAGCGCGAAATCGTCCTCGCTGCCTCGGGCATGCGTGCGAACGGATTCGACGGTCGAAGCCTGTCCGTGGGCATCTCACCCGGTTGAAGATTGCTGGCGAGGACAGGCGCGGCGAATCGGTTCGCTGGCCCCGGCGGGGCCGAAACGGTTTGCTCGGCGGTGTGCGCCTTGGCTGTGTCTGTCCGGCTCAGTGTAGTCGGCCAGCACGGACCGCATTGGTGATGCCGGCAGAAAGCGACGTGCGGCACGCGCTCGGGCGCACTCACGGGCCGGCCGCCAGCGCCACCGCGGGATGCCGCGTGCGCAAGCCGGCACGGCGCATGCGTGCCGTGTAAGTGAGTCTGATCTGGCTCAGACGACAGGTTCGGAAAAGGAGGAGGCCATGGACCGGAAATGCAAGATCGCCCGGCGCTGTTTGTTGGTCGTTTCAGGTCTGCTCTTGCTCGGCAGCTGCGCCGGTCCAGCGGCAGAGGAGGACGATGCGCTGGAGTCCGCAGTATCCAGTCGGAGCGCAAGCTGGGCACCGCTCGGCGGAAACCTCAGTCCTTCATCAGCGGCGCTTGTGACCATGGTCTCGCTGGCAGGTGATCCGCGGCTGCAGCCTGTGCTCGCGTTCTCCTATATCGACTCAGCCCAAGCCGACAAGACGCAGGTGGCGCGCTGGAGCGGCGGCGACTGGGTTGCGCTCGGGCAGCCGTTTGCGGCGCTCGGGCCGTCGGATGCCAGCGACAGTCAGCGCCACCCGTACGTGTGCGTGGGCGGCGGCGGGCCGTTTGTCCACCGCTGGAGCGGCGCCAGCTGGGCCGCGCTGGGCGGAAACATCAGTGAAGAGACTGGGTACAAGGGCTCGCGCTACCAGGTCGACAGCTGCGGCGGCCTGGTCCTCGACAGCACTGAGACGCCGATCGTTGCCTGGTCAGCCGATGTCGGCGCCAAGGCCAACTTGGTCTACGCCGCGCGCTGGAATCGCCAGCTGCAGAAGTGGGAAGGCCTGGGCGCAGGCAGCATCGGCGGCCGCGCCACCTCCGCCGTGCTCGATATCGACGCCCGCGACCGGCTCTACGTAGCGGCATACTCACCCGGCGGCAGCTACGGCGGCGGCGCGACTACGCGCGTGTGGCGCTTTCAGGGCGGCACCTGGACGCAGCTCGGTCAGGATATGCCTGGCACGGACAGTCCTGTGATCGCGGTGTATGAGAACACTGCGTATCTGGCTCTTTCCAGCCATGCGAGCACGGCGCTGCGCGTCCTGCGGTGGCAAGAGGACAGCTGGCTGGACCTGCCCAGCCCGGGCGGCGGGACGTTGCCGGCGCTGGATTTCACCCCCTCGGGAAAGCTGGTCCTCGCCTATGTCGACGATGGCACCCCGGCTCGGCTGCGGGTCAAGTACCTCAGCGGCGGGACCTGGCACTCCGTCGGGGCGAGCGTATCCGACGCAGCCGGTGAGAGCATCGGCGACCTGGATCTGAGCCTGGACGCTCGCGGACGCCCCTGCCTCGCCTGGCACGAGCAGGACGCAAGCGGTAACACCAGCGTCCTAGTCCGGCGCTATGGTGCCGCGCTCCCGTGAGCCCGATGGTGCGTGGTCCGCAACGGCGCGCAGGCCCGAGCGGCGATGCGGCAGCCGTAAGGTGCCGGCAGACCCTCCGCAGCCTGCCCGCGGCGCGACTACCTCCACCTGTCTCGGCCATGAGTGAACGGTTACCAACGATCTAAACACATTCGCTTCCAATCAGCCATTGAAGCGCATCAGCCAATTCATTCCTCCATGGGTCAAATGCGTGCCCTCCACGATACACGTGATGCCTGACCTCTGCGCCACCGGCTCTGAGCGCGGCCACAGCCGATTGGACGCCCGCGAGCTGCGACACTCCCTGATGCATCCCTGTAGGCGGATGGGAGACGTCCTCCTGGATCTCTTCATCGCCGACACTGAGCCAATAGCGAGACTCAATACCGCGATGTTTTCGCGCGAGACTCGCAAATCGGCGCTCACTCCACCAGAACGAACCGGACTGGCTCAAGGCCGATGAAAAAACTCTTGGATGATTCAATGCAGCATACGCGCTAGCCAGACCACTTAGGCTGAGGCCACAAACAAGATTTCCTTCGCCGCGGACAGAGTCTGACTGACTCTTCGCCCACTGCACGATGTCCTCCGCGACAAAGCGCGCATACCGATCATTGCAGACGAAATCCTCATGCCGCGACTGTGGGCCATTACTGGGAACAAACACGAACGACATGGAATGAATGCGACCACTGGCTAGCGCTTTCTCGACAATCGCCAAGGCACCCACTTTCTCCAGATAGTATTCGCCGTCCAGAAAAACGCAGAGCCGGTGGCTTTTGTGTTTCGGCCCGGCAGAAAACCAAACAGTCCGAGTGTAGTCTCTGCCTTCGATGGTGACTTGCTCAGCGTGCATAAGAAACCTTGACGGTCGATTTGCGTAGTCGGGACAGTATCCTTACGTCACCACAAGCACAAACCCTTGTTTGCTCGGCCAGGGACGCCCGGCGTGATTCCAGCGATGGTAGCAACCGCCCTCAACCGCCGGCCACGGTCGATGACCCGCGCGATCCGCGGGCGGGCCATAAGTGCCATTAAGCTCAGACCTCGCGGTCCGATGATGAATCGTTATCATTGCCGCCATAGGCACCTTGTAGTTCTTCGCGAGTCGCGGATTCTGACGATCGATTTCTCGACGGCATTTTCTGACTTCTGAAGCAGGGTGACATGGTCTAATGCGGCATGGCCGTGCGGCGGATCTTGCATATCGACATGGACGCCTTCTACGCCTCGGTGGAGCAGCGCGACCGGCCCGAGCTGCGCGGGCAGCCGGTGGCGGTGGGAGGCCTGCAGCGCGGGGTCGTGGCGGCGGCCAGCTATGAAGCGCGGCGGTTCGGCGTGCGCTCGGCGATGCCGATGTCGCGGGCCTTAAGGCTGTGTCAGGAGCTGCGCGTGGTGCGGCCCGACTTTGCCAAGTACAAGGCGGTCTCCGCGCAGGTCATGGCAATCTTCCATCGCGTCACGCCGCTGGTAGAGCCGCTGTCCTTGGACGAGGCGTACCTGGATGTAACAGAGAACGCCTGGGGTGAGCCTCTGGGGGTCGAAGTCGCCCGCCGCATCAAGCAGATGATCTGCGACGAGACGCAGCTCACCGCCTCCGCCGGCGTCGCGCCCAACAAGTTTTTGGCTAAAATCGCCTCGGCGTGGCGCAAGCCGGACGGGCTGACCACCATCGCGCCGGAGCGCGTGGAGCGATTCCTCGATCACCTTCCGGTGGACGCGCTGTGGGGTGTCGGACCGGTCACCGCCAAGAAGCTGCGCGCCGTCGGCCTGGTCAAGCTGGTGGACGTGCGGCAGATGCACATAGACGAGCTGCGCCGGCTGGTCGGCCGCTTCGCCGAGACGCTGTGCGCGCTCGCCCACGGCGTGGATGACCGCCCGGTTGAGCCGCACCGCGAGCGCAAATCCATCGGCAGCGAGACGACCTTCCCAGTCGATCTGACCGACCTTGCGCGCATCTGTGATGAGGTCAAGTCCCTGGCCAAGGAAGGAATCGACTGGCTGGAGCGCCACGGCAAGTTCGCCCGCACCGTGACGCTGAAGGTCCGCTACGCCGACTTCGCGATGGTCACACGCAGCGAGACGGGCGCGCGGCCGACCCGCTCCGCTGCCGAGATCAGCGAGCGGGCGGTGGCGCTGCTCAGCAAGACCGCCGCCGGCCAGCGTCCCATCCGCCTGCTCGGAGTCTCCCTGCACGGGTTGACCGACCGGGAAACAGAGGAGCCAGCGCCGCGGCAGGCGCAGCGCAGCGGGGAATCGCCCCAGCTCCTGCTTCCCCTGGCGCTTCAGGACGGGCACAAAGATAAGACCCTCAATACCCATATCAAACGAAGCAAGGATGGTACGCGGAACATATAAGCGAGCGGCGCGCCTCGATGATCTGCGCCGCGCCCCTCGGCAAGCACAATGGAACCCGGTCGCGTTGGGTTTGAGATCCGAAATGCTGCCGAATTTGCTTCCGGCGGGGACGTGGATCAAATCTGACACGGTGGTTCTGCCCACAGTCTTGCAGTAGGAGGGGGGGCGCCGGAGGCGGGGGCAATGGTGCGCCAACGGCGGGGCGCCTCAGTGACAGGACCCGCGCTCGTTCATTCTTGGTCGGAGGCCTGGCTTAGTTGCGGCACCGTCCGAGCGAATCAAGGCGGGAGCACCTTGCTCAGTTGTTCGACGCAGAGACGCCCGCCATGCCGCTCTTTCCCAACGACTTCCCAGCCGCGCCGCCGCTGCCGGGTTTTGTCGTGTTGAAGGTGTTCGCGATCGTCGAATTGACTTGGTAGATCGCATACGAGGGTCCGCCGTTGCCACCGCCGCCGTGGCCCCCGCGCCCGCCGCTGCCGCCGGGCCCGCCGGTGCCGCCGCCGCCGACCTCGGAGGTGCAGGCTGCGCCGCCGCGGCCGCCAAGCCCGCCCATGCCGCCGGAGCCACCGGAGCCACCGGAGCCGCCAGCACCGCCATCTCCGCTCGTTATCACGCTGTGACTGATGGTCAGTCCGGACGAATCGATCACAAAGGCCCCGAACGAGCCGCCGCCGCTCTGTCCGCCCGCCCCCCCCATGCCGTGGCATCCGCCGCCGCCGCCGCCGCCGCCGCCGTTGCCTGAGCCATTGATGCAGGTGAGACACTTCTGGCCGCCGCCGCCGCCGCCGCCCCCACCGCCGCCGCCGTCGGTACCGAGCACCCCGTCATCGCCCACGAAGGTTGTCCAGTATTTTTGCGGAATCCTGCTCGCTGCCGCGGATGCGCCGTCGGTGCCGGCGCTACCCGAGGCGCCGTACTGGCCCGAGCCGCCCGACAAACCTGGATTGCTCGCTGCGCCACCGCCGCCGCCTGCTGCGCCGCTGACTCCGTAATCGCCGCTCGCCCCGGCGGACTCGTATCTGCCTTCGCCTCCCCGGCCGCCGTTCTGGCCGCAAGAGGATATCCCTCCGGCACCGCCGCTGCCGCCGGAACTGCCATCACACTCGCCGGAGCCTCCAGACAAACCGACCCCCCCCACGGTGCCCGGCATACCGTCCATCCCCGACTTACCCGCGCCACCGTTTCCCGCCTTGAGGGTACAGTTCTTTATGACGGTGCTCGGGCATACCAGGCAGTGGAACGCGTACGTAGAGACTCCGGCATCGGTCGCATCGGTGGTCTCCATGGTGAGCCGATCAAGGGTCGTCGCCGTATATAGATCGGTTCCCGAGACTGCGACGAGGTGGTCGCCGCTCGCGGTCCCATTGATGATGTCCACGACAGCGGCAAAAGAGCGCGCCCAGCCCTTGGACTGCGAATAGCCCCCATAGATGGAGATACCGCCTACCAGTTCCACTTGCTCCTTGTAGGTTCCTTCCGAAACATACAGATGCTTCTTGCCGGTCTTTATAGCGATGGCGAGGCCGCCATGGATGCTGCCCGCCGGGTGGCCCATCGTGCCGGTGCCGCTATCGTCCCCCAAGGGTGCCACGAACACGGCCGCCTGGAGGTCGCCGTCGATGCCGTCGCAATTCGAATCGAGAAACTGATCGTCAGGAGCGTCTTCCGCCGAGCTGACCACACAGGGCTTTTCATCTCCGTCGTCCGGACCTTTGGGGCTGCAGGACGAGGCGAGGAACGCCAGGCCGACGCAGGGCCATGAGAGAAAGCTGTTCAGAGTGACTCGCATCTTGATCCGGTATCCTTTCACAGGGAGGACTTTCAAACGAAGCTCGTCGCTGGCAGGCTCTGCTTCGGTGCCGGTTGGCACACAGCATGAACCAATCGAGCCAGCATTTCCGTTCAGATATGCGCTTTCTGTCAAGTGCCATGTATCGTCTAGCAACCCACCAGGCCTCCCAAGGGAGCACGTTTCGCGCCAGCGGTCTCGGGCCGACGCAACTGGAGCACGAACCGGCTGCGCGGGTTCATGGGGCTGATTGGCGTCGCGCGGGCGGACTATACGAACATGTGGCTGCGAAAATCGAGGCCAGTGCCAAGGGACGGGGCCGATCACTACGGCTTGGTGCGCATCTGGGCGGGCGCGTCCGAGCTGCGTTGCCGGGCGGGCGCAAGCTGCAGCGCATCGGCGACGGTGATCCGCGGCCGCTTGCGCCTCGCACAGTGGCGGTCCGGCCTACGTCGAGCGGGTGGCGGCGCAGCTCGATAAGACATAGAATTTTTCTCAAAGCGATGAGGCGTCGCTTGATTCGGGTGGCATGCGGCAGCTGCGGTGCATCAAGTTCCGTGTGAATTTCTCACCCTCCTTGAATGACTACTACGGACTTAGATCATACCAGCAAGGGAAATATGCGGTTCCGTCGGCTTGATATTGGCGTAAGCCGGACAAGGCATCGTTCTTCTTAGGGAAAAGGACCACGGTCTTCGGTTCCGGTGAACGTGCCGTTGGGCTATTTGTACACGGCAGTCCCAAGTACCTGTTTCCCAGCCCGGTGATGGCCGCGCTATATCGAGGGCTGTTTCTGGACGGACTGGCCAAGATCCGCCCCGTCCAGCAGTCGCAAGATCCAGGCCCCGCGGACCATCTCGCCGAGTCGCAGACCTAGTACCGGAACGTGACAACGCGCTTCCGGCGAGTCGCAGATCTCCCGGGTTCCTAGGCAACCCTTGTATGCGTGCGCCGTTCTTCGACCCCGGTGGGGAGCCTGCAGGTCAGAGACCCCGGGCCTTCGGCCCTGCGTTGAACCTGCTCTCTTTTGCCTTCCGTGTCTGTTCAGCACGTCGGCCTCCACTTGGGATACACGCCTCGGGGCTCCATGGCGCCGCCCGCATGCCCGCTGTCTACGCTTCGTAGCCGCGGACGGTCCATGCAAGACTCGCTTCCGGCTGGCGGTCTCCAGCCTTATCCGGTCGGGACTTTCGCCCGCGGGTCACATTGACAGTTTCTCACGGCTACCTGTAGTCCCCTTTCTCTAGGCTGAGCCTGGCGCAAGAACAGAGTGCGTTCCGCGGGAAGTCGCGCTCCATAGCTTGATTCCGCACGAAGAGGGCAAGAGGCACCAGCCTGGTGTTGGGAACCATGTGAACCGCGCAGATGGACCACGTCCACAAACGTCGCGAAAACTCGCGGTTGCCGGTCGGCTTGCAGCGCATACCTTATGACACACTCGCGGTACGCCGGTGCGGCCCGTGGGGCCTCGGTCTACAACCTGTCCTTCGGCGCGTTGAACCCGGTGGCCACCCTGACCTTGCAGAACTCCATCCTGTACGGCGCCGGCACCGCGCCCGACCTTTACAATCACCAGGTCACCGGTACCGCCACGGTCGTTGCCACCGCCCCCAGCATCGTGCGCTCGCAGATGAACCAGGGCGGCACGGTGAGCGGCGCCGGACTGCACCAGGTCGACCCGCAGCTGGGCCCGCCGACCGACAACGGCGGCTTGACCCCGACCCGCGCGCCGCAGGCTGGCTCGCCGGCCGTCGGGGCCGCGAACCTGGCGCTGTGCACCCAGGCCCCGATCAGCGGCGTGGACCAGCGCGGTCAGCCGCGGCGGCCTTGCCACTGTTCGCTGGGCGCAGTGGAGACCGAGCAGCGCCGCTGTAACGCCACCCCCTGCGCCACCGCCGGCGAGTGCGTGAGCGGGCTGTGCACCGACGGGGTCTGCTGCGCCACGGCCTGCGGCGGCAGCGACCCCGGCGACTGCCAGGCGTGCAGCGTGGCCGCCGGGGCGACGGCCGACGGTACCTGCAGCTTGCTGCCGACCTGCCGGACCTGCCGCGCCGCCGCCGGGGAGTGCGACGTGGCCGAGAGCTGCTCGGGCCAGGACCCCGCCTGTCCCGCCGACACCTTCGCCCCCGCCGGCCAGCTGTGCCGCCCCAGCACCAGCGTGTACGACCCGGCGGAGTCCTGCGACGGCCAAAAGGCCGCCTGTTCAGACGACGTCAGCGGCGTCTCCGTCCCCCGCGGCGCCGGGGGCGGCTTTGCCGTCGGCTGTTCGCTGGTCCCGCGGGGGACCGGTGCCGCTTCGCCTGCAGCGGCGGCGGCGCTGGGCTTGTGGCTGCTGGGCCTGCGGGCCCGCCGCGGCGGCCGCCGGTCCACCCGCGCGGGTCGGAGCTACTGAACCGTTCCCTGGTTCTCGGTGAGACGGCGCTGCTGGCGACAGCGCTGCAGCAGCGCGTCCAAGCGACTGCGGGCCTTCTCGGACTGCGGCGTGGCGAACTCCTCGTGGATGAGGTTGCGCTGCTCCAGTGGATCTTCGGTGAGGCAGTACAGCTCGTACTCGTCTGGCTGTTTGCCGCGCTTGCCATCGAAATAGCGGCTGTACTTCCACATCGCCGGCTCGCCCTTAAGCCGCGCGATCACCGACTCGACGTAGCCGGGCTGGATCACGGGGCGATAGGGCAGCTTCAGCGCGCCGAGCTCGAACCACGAACCGCCATCGCTCACTTGATCATCGCTCATGAAGTACACACACGCGTCTTCCGGCGTGGGACTCGCCGGCGGCGCCGCCTTCCCTCGCAGCCATGGTGACAGATCGCGACCGACCAGCGGCCGCACCTGGCTGTGGGTCTTGCCCAGGGTCTGCTGCAGCGCTCCGGCGTCCGCCCCAACCAGCGAGATCAGCGTGGGAACCAGATCGATGTGACTGGTCAGCTGTGACAGCTCCGCAGCCGTAGGAAAGAGCACCGGATTCGACACGATGCAGGGAACGTGAATCGTCTCTTGGTAGGCGTTGTGCCACTTCTGGTGCATCCCGCCATGCGCCCCCAGCATGTCGCCGTGATCCGAGGTAAACACGACGAGCGTATTCTCGCGCAGGCCGGCACGTTCGAGCGCATCGAGGATGCGTCCGATCTGCTGATCCACCAGCGCCTGCAGCCAGTAGTAAAAGCGGCGGTAGCGGTCGGTAGTGAACTGCGGCATCAGCATGCGCCAGTATTTGTCCACGTAGTCCTTCTGACAGCGCGGCTTGGTCGCCAGATCTTCCTCGGCCGTCGGCGGCGGCGGGATCTCGGGAATGCGGTCGTCCGGCCAGGGGAAGTCCCACGCGGTGCTCCACAGCTGGCTGTAGACCGCGATGTCATGCGGATTGACCAGCGAGGAGACGAGAAAAAAGGGCGGCTCGGGCGAGCTCTTGGCCGCCCCAAGGCGAGCCAAGAGCTCGACTGTCTGGTCGGCGAATAGCCGATCGCGAACGAAGCCGGTATTGGCGGGATCCGCACCGTGCGGCTCGGGCCCGATCCAGCCCGAAAATCCGAACGGGCGCAGCGGGTCCGCCGCTTCGTATGCCTGGACTCCCACGGAAAGGACGTTCCCGGCTTTGTCATTGGTAGGAATCACCGCTCCGTCCGCATCTAGCAGATCGGCGTGCGAGACGTGCCACTTGCCGCGATAGTGGGTCTGATAGCCAGCCGCGGTCAGGTAGTGGCCCAGCGTTGGCAGAGTATTCGGCGCGAGCCAGGTCA
Organism: uncultured Myxococcales bacterium; assembly: GCA_937879845.1. Classification (GTDB taxonomy): domain Bacteria; phylum Myxococcota_A; class Polyangia; order Palsa-1104; family JAEUJZ01; genus CALFML01. The sequence continues at coordinate 3,145 of CALFML010000336.1, read as the reverse complement.
CATCGCTCGCCGACTTGGCCATGCCGTCGGTCTGACTGACCCCATGCAAAGAAGGATAATGCCCGGTAAACAGCGACGTCCGACTGGGCGCGCAGGCCGTGGCGGCGATGTAGTGCTGGGCGAGGCTCAGTCCTTGCGCGCGCAGCCGCGCCTGCGCCGGCAACGGAAGCTGCGGATCGTAGGGCCGCGCGGCGCGCTGCTCATCGACCAAGATCAGGAGAATATTCGGCCGCTGAAGGGGATTCATCAGAGACTCCTAAAGGCTGTCCGTTTTCCTGAGATACGGTGGAGTAAGTAGTACGGTACCATGACTCCTCTACCCAGTGAGCTGGTGACTACGAAATTACTGATATGACTAGCTGAGAGCCCCAATCGAGCGGCTACGGCCATGGGTGCACGCGGCCCCGATCCTCCGCGATGAGTAAAAAACCATCGGCAAAGCCGGTGGCTTCCTTCGCTTCGCGGAACCGCTCAAAGCGGTTTAATAATGGCGCCGCTCACGGGCGGCATTCAGAGCCACCTAAAGGTGGCACGCTACCCCACCAGCAGCAGCTGATCTAACCTCTTGTCCTCTTTCTCCTGATTGCGGACGTATTCCCGGATCAACTTCTCATCTCGCCCCACCGTCGAGACGAGGCACCCTCTCGCCCAGAAGTGGTGTCCCACGTAGTTCCTCGGCCTTCCCTCGTATGTCCTCGCTATGTGGATCGCACTTTTCCCTTTGATGTATCCCACCCCATCGACACTGCCACCTTCGGCGGGATCGACAGTATCATGTGTACCCTCCTCCACCCGGCTCTCTTTCTGCTCCGCTAGCACATGGGCCGACCTTGGCGCCGCGTGTGCGTAAAGCGACCCGTCTGCGCTTACAGTAGGTGTCACTAAAAGGCAGGTTCAAAGTCATCCCCTGTGTTACCGGCGGATCCAAGAAGATCAAAATCACACACTAAGCCTGGCTCCGGTGGACGCAGGAACGCCGCCAGGTTTGACTCTGGCCGCGCCAGCGCATTGATGCCCAGAACGCCGATGCAGAGCTCTTGGCTGAGCCGCATCATCGCGGTCTCCCGCAAACGGATGAGGGGTGTACTCACGCCGACCTTGTGGGCCCGCTTCGCTCGCGACAGCTGGGCATGTACTCGTCTCTCTCGCAGCCGCGGCGCGAACCGGACCAGGGGGTTTGTGTCCAGGGCGGGCTCCTGCAGGTCCAGGTTGCGACAGATGGCCGCTTCGATCTCGCGCGGACGGGATTAGCCGCGCTCAGGTCCTTCAGCGCTTTGAGCGAGATGCAGGCTTGCTCGGCCAGGACCTGGCGGCTCATCTGGCAATGGGCGCGGGCGGCGGTAACCGCGGTGGCCAAGCGAGTCGGCGCCGTAGGAGAAATCGGGCGGGGTGGCCGGCGTAGAGGGCACCATGGCTCACCGATCTCCCGCGTCGATAGTCTCTACGGCCGTTGGACGTTCCGCCTCTGCGCGAGGATACCCCGCACCTCTGCGGTACAGACACAGCGCGTGATGGTCGAAGTGGAACGCGCCATCGTGGCCGCGGACGAGGAGAAGTTCTGGCGAGCGATCCTTGGCACGATGCGTGACTTCCCGACCGACACCCAAAAGGTGCTGCGCGCGCTCGGGGGGATGCCTCGCCCTACCCTGCTCGCTTGGGGTCGGAGCGACAACGTCCCGCCGGTCGTCGATGCCCACGCCATGCACGCGGCGCTGCTGGGCTCGGAGCTCGTCGTGCTCGCCGGCAGCCACAACGACCCCTGGCTGGTCCCCGGCATGCGCGAGCCGCTGCGCGATGCATTCCTGCGCTTCCTCCGCGCCCACCCTTGATGGTGGTGGGGATCACCGATGCGCTGTCCATGCCTTCGTTTCAATCGATCGTGCCGTCGAGCGTCGAGCCGCCGCACCTCGCCGCCGGCCTGGCCCTGAACTCGACCCAGTTCAACTGGCGCGGATCCTGGGCCCGGCGATCGCAGGTCTGATCCTGGCTTCGGCCGGGGCCATCTGGTGCTTCGCGCTCAGCGCGGCCTCGTACGTCCCGTTTATCCTCGTCGCGATTTGGATCCTGCCCAGACCCAGCGCCGCGCTGGCCGCTGCCGATCCGCTCGACCAGCGCAGCCTGAGCGCTGGCGTGCGGGAGATCCTGCGCCAGCCGTCGCTTCGCGGCGCGCTGCTCACCGTCCTATGCACCAGCCTCTTGTGTGTCCCGCTGATCACGTTCTGTCCGGTGCTGGTCCGCCAGACCTTCGGCAGCAGCGCGCGCAGCTTCAGCCTGGCGATCAGCGCCTTCGGCGTGGGCGGGCTCTTTGGGGCAGCCGGCTGCTCGCCATCGACGCGCGGCGAGACCGGCGGCACCTGAGCAGCGCCTTCGCGATGCTTTACGGCGGGGTCCTCGCGCTTGCCGCGCTCAACCCTCTTCCCTGGGCGCTGCCGCTGCTGCTGGTCGTAGCGGGCATCGCCATGAGCGTGAGCAACACCTCGGCGAACGCGCTGCTCCAGACCCAGGCCGACCCACTCCTGCGTGGACGCACCGTCAGCCTGTACATGCTGGCGCGGCGCGGCGGCGCCTCGCTGGGGAACCTGCTCGCCGGCGTCTCGGTGAGCCTGCTCGGCATCCGAAACGCGCTGCTCCTCAACGGAGCGCTGGCATTTCTCACCCACTTCCTGATCGGCAGGCAGTGGCTGCGTGAGGCAGGGACGGTACGGAAAGGTATCGTAGAACGAGCCGGATAGGTGGGTGGGACTGCGAGCGAGCTACTTGGTCTGTCATGAACGTCGCCAGTCGCGACTGGTAGGGGTGCTGCCGCGCGAGATCGCGCAAATCGTGCTTGTGATTTCAGCCTGAGCGCAGGATTTGCATTCCTGGCGGCCAGTGATTGCAGTGTGGACTCTGGAAGCGACGGCGAATCCACCATGGAACGTCGTTTGCTACGCGGAACGGCACCTGATCAGCGTCGAGAGACGCAACGAAGTAACACGCACCGGAGCCGTTCGCTGCGGGCGGTCCCGGTGGCCAGCAAGCGCCGCCGTGGCGGCGGATGAGGAGACAACCATGTCAATGAAGATATCTCTGCGGGCGAACAACGGTCTATGGGTCTGCGCGGAAGGCGGCGGCGGGCGCGAGGTCGTTGCCAACCGGGCCGTGC
>CALFML010000335.1 GCA_937879845.1 uncultured Myxococcales bacterium | reverse complement strand
ACTCGTCCAGCTGCTCGGCGTCATCAAGGAGTTCCTGACTGCCGGGTACGTGCGTCTGACTCATCTTCTTTACCTCCTTCAAGAACACTTCTTCATATAGCACAGCGAAGGGGCCAAGTTCGCGGACCTGCCCGGTTTCGGCAAAGCTGCGGCGACGGGCGGACAGCAGGTTGATGGGGTGGCCCGGCTGCTGCTCGCCTACCGCGACCAGGTCTACGGCGTAAAAGCTCAGCGCCTGCCGGCAGCTCTGGCGCAGACCCACCTGCGTCTGCTCAAAGGGAAAGCCGTTGTCAGCACAGCGGGCGAACAAGTCCGCCTGAGCATGTGAGTAGAGCATGGCCACGGCCTGGTCGCGTGCCACCTGATACTTGCGCTTGCACAGCATCGAATAGGCCCGCACGGTGTCGAAGTCGTGCAGCGCCAGGCGGTCGTCGGGGCTCTTGTATTCGATGACCACGCAAGGGCGTAGGAGCGGCACCAGAAAGTCGAAGTGCCGTCGGAATAGCTGCAGGTCGGCGTCGGGATCGAGGTGAAGGAGGATGACGTCGGCCTCAAGCGGCAGCTCCCCGAGACGGACGAAGCACTGCACATCGAAGCCGTCGGCCTTGGTGCCGTCGAGCGCGCGGCTCAGAAAGTGGTGCCAAGCGGTGAAACCGCGCGGGGGCGGCTCGGGGCTCGGCTCGGCGTGCTCGATGATGTGCGCTCGCCCCGGGGACGGCTGCGGATCCGATTTCGGCATGGTGCGGGACGTTGCCATCCGCGGAGTGGGGGCGCAAGGCCGCGAGCCAGCGAGGACCTATACGCTAATTCCTAAGAACGCTGGTTATTTTGATTGGCAATTAATTCTGGCCGCGTTCGTCAGCCATCGCCGCGCTACTTGGCCGTCGCATCCACCGCCTCGGGGCGAGGCGACCCTCCGGCCTCCGATGGCACACCGACCAGCATGGCGTTGGAACGGTGAGAGTGTGGCCTCCGAAACTATTTCGAAACACAAAGTGTTACCTAATTGCCATATAAAACTTTCGCCGCACCGACGGGGACACCTGATTTGAATGAACAGACCTCAAACCCGCCAACATCCTCATTTCCAGCACCAGTGCGCAGGCGGTGCCGCGGGTGAAGTTGGTGGATTTTGGGATCTCGATTTTGGCGCGCGATAGTCATCCCAGCGAGCCCACGCCGACGCCTTCGGAGCGGGGGGCGATTCCCGATGCGACGAGTGCGGGGGTGCTGGTGGGCACGCCGGCCTACATGGCGCCGGAGCTGCATGTGGGCTCGCGGACGGCCAAGATCTCGTCGGATATCTTCAGTTTTGGCGTGCTGGCCTATGAGCTGATCACGACCAAGATGCCGTACAAAAACCCCGCCATCCGCGCCATGCTGCAGCACGAAGCGCTGCCGGTTCCCGCTGAGCTGCGCAGCTGTCCCGAGCTGGATCCGGCGCTGACTGAGATCCTTGAACGCTGCCTGGGGGGCGATCCCGACCGCCGCCCGACGGCCCAGGAGCTTGCCACGGCTCTCGCCGCGGGAGTGAGCGCGCTGCGGCCCGTCTAGGCGCTCTGGGCTTCCGCAGCGGGGCGCGTGCCTTTGCTTCTGGCTTCGCTTGGCCGCTGGCGGAGCCTGGCCGGCATGGGCCTGGGCAGAGGTTGCATCACTCGGCAGCCCAGACAATCTGCCGAGAGCCCTGGGCGCGGTCGGCGCAAACCGTGATCCGGCGCGAGGTTACTGCGCAGGCTTCTATAGGAAATTGGAGTTTGTTACGGTTGTGAGGACTGCTCAAGATCGATCTCGTAGGGGGGAAGCATGAGTCGGCGAACACGGCAGCGTCGGGATCGGTGGATCCTGGCGGCACTCTTGGCGGCGATGCCGCTTGGTGGAATCTGGTTTAGCTGTAGCAGCTCCGGAGCCGGCGATTGCAGCGGCCAGGGGGGCCTTGGCAGCGACGGGGGTGATCCCGGTGGCGGTGGCTCTTTGGGCGATGGGGGGATAAGCGGCGATGGGGGGGATGGCGCAGGTGGTGGGGACGGCGGGAGCCGCGGGGACGGCGGGGGCGGCGGCGGCGGCATGCCGGATATGACCTGCGTGCCTGCCCCGTTCGAGGATCTCCCCGATGACAAGTTCGAGGACACCAACTGCGATGGCATCGATGGCGACGCCAGTCGCGCGCTGTTCGTCGCGCCCACGGGGGTCGATAGCAATCCCGGGACTCGCAGCAGTCCGATGCGGTCGATTGCGGCGGCCATCAGTGCGGCGGCGGCGGCCAACACCGCCGCGGGCATGCCGGTCAAAGTGGGGATCTATGTCTCGCGCGGGGTGTACAGCGAGACCTTGGTGTTGCAGGCCGGCATCGGCCTCTATGCCGGCTACGACATCCAGAAAAATTGGCTGCGCACCGATGCAGCAACCGATCGTGCTCAGATCACCGCGGGGGCAAGCGGCGTCACGGCCTCGGGAATCAATCAAGAGACGCGCATCGATCGCTTTGATTTGCAGTCCGCGAATGCGTCATCGGGTGCGAGCAGCTACGGCCTTGTGGCGATAAATAGTTCCGGCCCGATCCTGCTGAATCGCGTGCGGGTCGAGGCTGGCAATGGCGGGGCGGGGGCCGACGGCGCATCCGGGGCTAACGGAGCGGCTGGCGGAGATGGCGCGCCTGGGCAGCCCGGTTGCAACGGCTGCATGAGCAACATGACCGGGGCGGGCGGTGCCGCCGGGGCATCGGCGTGTATGCGAACAGGTGGCCCGGGTGGAAACGCGGGCTACGGCGCTGTAAACGGCAACACGGGGGTCGCTGGCATGGTCGCCGGGGCCGGTGGCGGAGTGGGCGGGGCGGCAGGGGTAGCGCCGGTCTGCATCTTGGGCGGAGGCAGCCCAGGCAGCGTAGGTGCGAACGGAGCCACTGGCACGAACGGAGCCGTGGGGGCAGCGGCCGCTCCGCTCGGCACACTTGGGCCAGCGGGCTACGTCGTCGCGCCGGGCAAGGACGGCACCAGCGGCACGTCGGGCCATGGCGGGGGCGGCGGCGGGGGCGGCGGCGGCGGACCGGCGGGGGCTTGCAC
>CALFML010000334.1 GCA_937879845.1 uncultured Myxococcales bacterium | reverse complement strand
CCCACTCCATATCGCTCGTAGCGTGCGTCGGCTGCACCGAGGCGATGACCCCCAGGTTCTGGTAGCGCCGCCGCGCCAGGTCGCTAGCCGTGAGCACCTGGGCGTGTTCCACGCGGAAGCGCACGTTGCGGTCGGCGCGCACCCCGGCGTGCTCATAGGCGTCGAGCACCAGCTGGTTGGCGCGGTCGCCGATGGCGTGGGTCGCCACCTGGTAGCCGTGCAGCAGCGCCCAGCGCGCCATCTCTTCGACATGCTCCGGGGGGCACAGCAAAAGACCGCTGTGACCCGGTTCGTCGCTATACGGCTCCCACAGCGCCGCCCCGCGCGAGCCCAGAGCCCCGTCCATATAGAGCTTGATCCCGCGGATGCTGAAGTGCCCCTTGGACGACGGCGGACCGAGCCGTTCGCTCAGGTGCTGGAGCTCGGCTTTGTACGAGAGAGAGTAGGGGAGCTGGGCCAGCCCGTGCGGCATCGGATCGTCGTGAAACGCATAGACCCGCAGCGGCAGTCGATCTTCCTCCGCCAGGCGGCGGTAGACGGCGACTGCGGTCGGGCTTATGCCCATCTCATGCACCGCCGTCAGACCGCGCTCCGTGACGTACTTGCTGGCCGCGAGGATGGCCTGCTCCATCTCGGTCGGGCTGGGAGCCGGGATGACCTGCTCGACCAGTGACATGGCGTTATCGACGAGGACGCCGGTGGGCTCGCCCTGCTCATCGCGCAGGATGCGGCCGCCGGCGACTTCTGCGGTGTCGCGGTTGATGCCGGCGCGGAGCAGCGCCTCGCTGTTGGCCCAGCCGGCGTGGCCGTCGATGCGGCGCAGGAATACCGGTCGATTGCCCGCCGCGGCATCGAGCGCGCGCCGCTCCGCCGGGCCCGGAAAACGCGCCGGGGTGAACAGGTTCTGATCCCAGCCGCGGCCCTGGAGCCACGACGCCGTCGTTTTTTCCGGCGCCGCGGCCTGGGCCCGCACCGCGGCGATGATCTCCGCCGCCGAGCGTATCCCGCGCAGCTCCAGCTGCACCAGCGATAGACCCAGTCCCAACAGATGGGCGTGCGCATCGATCAGGCCTGGTAAAACGGTCATGCTGGGCAGCGCCTCGCGCGGGGAGCTTGTCGCTGCGGGACTTGGCAGCGCCGCTGCGGCAGCTTGTGCCGCGCCGCCGTCGATCACCCGCGTTTGCGGGCCGATGTAGGCTTTGCTGCCCGCTTCATCGCCGACGTAAACAAAGATGCCCTGCCGCACCGCGACCGCCGTGGCCAGCGGGCGCGCCGGGTTCATGGTGATGATCTGCGCTCCGTGGATCACGAGCTCCGCCGGCGCTTCGGCGGCCGCCGCCCGCGGCAGCCAAGGCAGCGCGCCCAGCAGCAAGGAAAAGGCGCCGGCGGCCGTCCGGAGAGCCCGCCGCGGCCGCTGCCGGACGCTCCCAGCGGGCCGCCGATTACAGTCGCTGTGCTGCGTTAGTGCCGTCAGGGTGAACTTCATGGCGGCGACTATATAGCAAGCCCGCCGGCCTCGTCGCCATGAAACCGCAGGAAACCACCTGACCCAAGACCCGGCGAAAGACCGGCCGAAAAATCTAAACAAAAACTGCCGGCGCGGATCCGGTTCTCCGTCTGCCGTCGCCCCCCGCGGATGTCAGAGCTGCGGGGTATAAAGGGACTCATTGGCGGGCCCGGGTGGCCCTTTTCAGCGACGGCGCGCAAGCGCACCGCAGCCAGGTGGGCCGCTGTGGCGCCGGACGCTTCGGCGGCCGCACTCCGTCGCCTGCTGCGTGACGCCGGTTGTCATGGTCAGTCGGCGGCGCGCCGAGCGGCACTCGGACTCCTTTTTGGTCTCAGAGAGTCGAACTTTCAACGCAGGGAGAGGCACAGGCATGAGCAGGACCATCAGCGCCGGAAGACTCTGTTTTTTGCGGTTCCGACGGCACCCCGAAGCGGCTGACGCCGCCGCAGCTGATCTCGCGCCCGCACCCGCGCCTCCGGCTTTAGCCGCAAGCTCTGGCCTGCGGCCGGCAAGCGCGCCGTCGTCCAGGCCGAAAGCAGAGCTCGTGGACGTCGCTGCCGAACGCACGGACGACGCCGCAGCGGCGCAGCAGGCCGCGTTTTTACAGTGGTGTCTGCGCCTGATGTCGTAGACGCCGCGATGCCGAAAGCTTGCCGTTTGATTCCTTGTGCAAACTCCGCGTAAACAATGATTTTCAGTTGGGAACAAGCTGGTCGGAGAAAGAACAGTGGGCTATTGTGTAAGTAGCGTTGGCGTAGGGCTTCCGCCACCGGGCCAACCCACCCACCATGGACCGCTCGATCTTCCTGTCATGCCTGCTGATTTTCCTCGCCCGCGTCGGGGATGTGTCGCTGGGGACGCTGCGCGTGGTCATGGTCACGCAGGGACGGCGGGGGAGGGCGGCGCTGCTCGGATTTTTTGAAGTGCTGATCTGGGTGAGCGCGGTGTCGGCCGTCTTGCAGAACCTGCGCCAGCCGCTGTTCGCCATCGCCTATGCCTCGGGCTTCGCCACGGGGAATTACGTCGGTTTGACCGTCGAGCGCTGGGCGGCGTTAGGCCGTCAGGTCGTCCGAATCTTCTCGCGCAGCGGCCATGAGATCGCCGAAGCGCTGCGCGCCCAAGGCTTCCGCGTCACCCTGTTCGAAGCCCAGGGCCGCGACGGCAGCGTCGCCATGCTCTACACCGAGACCGAGCGCCGCCGGGTCCCCGCGGTGATCGATGTCGCCCGCCGCATCGACCCGCGCTGCTACTACGTCGTCGACGATATCCGGGTTGCCTCGTCGGTAGACACGCCGCCCAAGCGCTCGTTCCTGCCGTGGGCGTTTCTGCGTCGCACCAAGTAGCGGCGCCGCTAAAGCCGGAGGTCGGCGGCGCGGGAGCGGGCTCAGGTCGGGCGGCTCGCCTGGACGCGGTTGCGCCCGCCGTGCTTGGCGGCGTACAGGGCCTGATCGGCGCGGCTGAGCAGCTGCTCGGCGTCGTCGCCCCCTGACGGCCGGTACTGCGCCACGCCGATCGAGACGGTCACCCGGTGCTGGCCGCTCTCGGCCAGGGCGACCTGACGGCGGATGCGCTCGGCCACCGCCAGCGCCTGCCCGCTGTCGATGCCGCTGAGCACGACCGCGAACTCCTC
>CALFML010000333.1 GCA_937879845.1 uncultured Myxococcales bacterium | reverse complement strand
CCGGCGAGCCGCTCCGCCTCGGCGCGCTGGAACAGGTGGCGCGGACGGGGAATCAAGGCGTCGGCCTCCGTCCAGAGCCGACTCGCCTGCGCGTAGTGCTTTTGGGAGAAAGCGTGGCTGGCTTCCTCTTGCAGCAGCTCGGCGCGCAGCTGCTTGCCGCTCTGCTCTACCTCGGCGCGCAGCGGAGTCCGGGGCTCGGCCGCGAGAAATCGGCCGTAGGTCGAAAGCGCTTCCCGCCACAGTCCGACCAGCCTTTCCACCTCTGCCCGCCGATATAGATAGATGGGCAAGGGGTCCAGGCGGTACGCGCTGTCCCAAGCGGCGATCGCCTGTCCGTATCGCTTTTCGGCTACGCTGCGCTGGGCTTCTTCATCCAGCACCCCGGCCCGCAGGTGCCAAAGGTGCTCGGTCGCCTCGGCTTTGAGCTCGGACTCCGGGTCCAGACGCAGGAACCGCTCATAGCTCCGCCGGGCCGCATCCGGCTCGCCGCGCAGTCGCTCTGCCTGCGCGATACGGAAAATCAGGATCGGCTTAGGCACAATGGCAAAGGCTCCCTCCCAAGCGGCGATGGCTTCCGCGTACTTTTTCTCTTCCAAGAGCTGCCGGCCCTGCTCATCGGCGCGATGGACCAGGAGCTGGCGTAGCTCGGCGGCGTTGCGCTGCGCGGCCTCATAAACCACGGACTGAGTCGCTTGCTGGATCACCTGCTCCAGCAGCACCAACGCGGCCGCGGGCTGGCCGAGCTCGCGACAGCCCTGCGCTAGGTTGAACAGAATATCCGGATGCGGCTGCAGCGCGTAGGCCTGACGAAGGGCGTTCAGGGAATCGACATAGCGCCTGTCCTTGTAGGCGAGGGTTGCCCGATCGATGTGGACCTGAGCCACGTGTAAGCTCTGGCGGTCGGTCTTCTGCGCCGCGGCGGCGGCCGGCGGCCTCTCCGGCAGCGTGCATAGCTCACTTGATAGATCCGCGCCGCGGGCGCGTCCTGACAACAGCAGCATCACGACAGCGCAAGGTCCAAGGGCGCGCAGCCTCCCGCCGCGGCCCAGCCGGCCCCTACTCCCCATTTTCTCGCTTTGGCTTGAACAGCGGAATCACAAGACCGTTACTGCGCAGGCGGGCGCCGCTCGCCCCTGCCCCCTTTGGTTTGGCGACAGAAGGCAGCGCTCCCTTTGGGAAGGGATCGACTGGGGCTTTGAGTTCAGGAACCGCGGCAACCGGCGCCGCCGCGGCAACCGGCGCCGCCACCACCGCGGACGGCCCGCTGCGATCGACCGGCGCCACAGCTGCTGTCCCTCCCTGCGGCGGGGATAGCGCGGAAGTCGCCGCATTCCGCTGGCGCAGCGTGACGGCAAAAAACGCCAAGGCGGCCGCTCCCATAAGCGGCATCAGCTTCGCTGTCAAGACGCGCACAAGCGCTCGGCGGGGCGGCGCGGGATGCGGGCCGGCCGGATGGAGCTTGGGTTTCAGCGCCAGCTCCGCATGGATGGAGGACTGCGTGGTAGGGGCGTCCGGCGGCAGGTCCGGGCTGACCCGAGGCGCCCAGACGAGCGGCGTCTCGGCCCACGGCAACAGGCGCTCGGCAACCTGGGACATGGTCGGTCGGTCGTCGGGCCGCTTGCTCAACATCCGGTGGACCAGAGCCCCCAGCGCTTCGGGTAGATTCGGGACCAGCCCGCGGAGCGGCGGCGGCGCGCAGCGCACCTGGAGCGTCATGATCTCCGATGGCAGCTCCGCGGCAAACGGACGCCGTCCGGCCAGCATCTCATAGAGCATCACCCCAAGCGCGTAGACATCCGCCTTGGCATCGGCCTGCGCCGCCCCCAGGCACTGCTCTGGAGCCATATACTCGGGAGTGCCGAGCACCGCCCCGCTGCGCGTCCGCGGCGCCGGCTCCGCCAGGTCCAAAGGGAGGACGGCGGCGTCCAGCTTGGCCACGCCGAAGTCAATCACCTTGACCTGCTCCGCGCCGGCTTGCTCGCTCTCCGGGATCAGAAAGACGTTATGCGGCTTCAGGTCACGGTGCACCACCCCCGCCTGGTGCGCTGCCGCAAGCGCAAGGGCGATCCCGCGTCCGAGCTTGGCGGCCTGCGCCAGCCGACCCCCGGCTTGCCGGAGCCGCGCCGCGAGCGTCTCACCGCTGAGCAGCTCCATGATGATGTGCGGCGAGCCGTCCGGCAGGAGTCCGTATTCGAAGATCTCCAAAAGTCCCGGATGCTTGACCAGAGTCATCGCCCGCGCCTCGTTCAGGAAGCGGGTGACGGACTGGCCGTCACTTTTAACCTCGGGGCGCATGATCTTGATCGCGGCATGGCGGCCTATGTGCTGATGCTGGGCCTGATAGACAAGTCCCATGCCGCCTTGTCCGATTAGACGCACAACGCGATAGTTTCCGACCTGCTGTCCCGCCTCCAGCATGCGTGCACAGATATTATAGTGGCGAGGACGATTTTGTTGAATCCACTTATCCGGCTCGGCGGAATATACTGCGGATGATGCCTGCTCGCACGGTCACCGAGAAAGAGGGGGCGCTGCTCGTGACCCCGAGCGAACCTGCGGCCGGACCCGGGCTCCTAGTTGTCTTTTCCGTTCATGAACCTATGTTCGCCGTCATGCAGCTGCGCGACGGCAGGCTGGAGCTCGGACGCGACGAGCTTATCGCCTGCGGCGTCCACGACGCGCGGATCTCCCGCCGCCACCTGGGCATCGAGCATGACGGCCACCGCTTCATCCTGCGCGAGCACGGCTCCACCAACGGCAGCTTCCTCAACGGCAAGCCGCTTGGCCGGACCCCGGCCCAAGTCGTGCTGCCGGCAGAGACCGCAGCGGCAAATGAGCCGGATGCGGTAGCGCCGATGGCCTTTGTACGCATCGGCCGTACGGTGCTGATATTGCTAGCGGATGTAGCTCCTTATGAGCGCGCGGGTCTGTCCGTGCAGGCGGGCGGTGAGGTGGTCATGGGCCCGGCGCTGCAGCACCTGCACCAGCGGATCCGCCTACTGGCCGGCGCCGGTGAGAACCTTTTGCTTACCGGTCCGAGCGGCGTCGGCAAGGAGGTTGCGGCCCGCGCCTACCATCAAGCCACCGGGCGCCCCCAGGGTCCGTTTGTCGCCGTCAACTGTGCGACCATCCCGCGTGAGCTGGCCGAAGCCATGCTGTTTGGTGCCCGCCGCGGCGCCTACTCCGGAGCGGTTGCGGATAGCGATGGGCTGATCCAGGCCGCCCATGGCGGGACGCTGTTTCTTGATGAAATCGGCGAGCTCGATCTGGTCATCCAGGCCAAGCTGCTGCGGGTGCTGGAGTCGCGTGAGGTCATGGCGCTTGGCACCACGCGGCCGCGGGCGGTCGACCTGCGAATGTGCGCGGCGACCCTGGTCGATCTGGAAGAAGCGGTGCAAAACCGACGCTTTCGTGAAGATCTGTTCTTCCGCATCGGCCGCCCCATGCTCAGGATCCCCGCGCTGCAGAAGCGGCCCGAGGAGATAGCGACGCTCGTTCACCTGGCTCTGCGCACCGTGCCGGGAGCGAAGCTGCCGGCCAATGCGGCGCTCATCGAAGCCTGTCTGATGCGCAGCTGGCCGGGCAATATCCGCGAGCTCCGCACCGAGCTCCGCACCGCTTCACTGAAAGCCCAAGCGGCCGGCTGCACCGAGGTCGATGCCAGCCACCTGGAAGCGCCCACTCTGATGCAAGCGGCGACCGGTCCCTCCCGTTTACTTCGGCCCCCGCCCGACGAAGATCCGAGCCGCGAGCAGATCGTGAAAGCCGTGACCGCGGCGCGCGGCAATCTGACCGCCGCGGCACAACAGCTGGCGATTCCGCGCACTTCCCTGCGCCGCTTGCTCAGCCGCTATCGCATCGACCTGCCGCTGCTTCGCGGTCGGCCCAGCGAGTAAGAACGCCGGCCGGCGATCGCGCGGACGGCCGCGGACGGCCGCGGACGGCCACTTCGCGGCAGCCCGCCTAGAGACGATAATCGATCCGCTGGATCTGCGCCGGGTTAGGTATCGGCTGACGCTGGCGCATCGCTTGCAAAGCCTCGCCGATATCGGAACAAGCCGGCGAAGCGGCGCAAGCCTTACGGTTCTTACCGGACCAAGCTCCGCCCAGCCGGTTTCGTACACCATTTAGGGGGTCGCGATGAGCGAGCGCACGGTCATTATCCGCACGACGAAAGGGTTTTATTGGTCTGCCCAGCTCAATGGGAACCTGCAGGTCACGGCCACAGCCACCGTGCCGGCGTCCTGGGAGGTCTTCACACTGGTGGACTTCGGGACGCGGGTCCCGGTGCCCAACCCCAATCCGACAATGCGCATGTGGGGCCTGCGCGCCGCCAACGGCAAGTGGGTGCGCACCGATGGCAACGGAAATCTGTTCGCTGACGCAGCCACGCCCGCGTTGACGGCCGCGGCGAACTGCACCTGGTTGGGGGTGGTCACGCTGGCTTCCGGGACGACGCCGCTCGGCACGCCGGATCTGCCTATCTACGGGCCGTTCGTCTGGCTCACCATCTATGATGTAAATACACTCGGGCTTTACGGGAACGCGGAGATCCAAGTCATTGACTGGCCAGACATCCGTCACAAGCCGGATCGGCGGGTCGGACTGCAGGCGCCAAACGGCGGCTGGCTGAGCGCCGATGCGAACGGGCAGAACCCACTTGTCGCCCGGCCCACCGTGCGCGATGTCTGGGAGACCTTCACCATGCGCGATCTGGGCAATGACCAAGCGGCGTTCATCGCCTGCAACGGCCAGTTCGTCAGCGCCGACCCTGGAGGAGGACTGCTCATCGCCAACCGCGCCTACATCGGCCCCACCGAGACGTTCACCGTAGCCTATCTCTCCAGCGGCCGGGTGAACCTGATCGCCAGCAATGGACGCTACGTCACCGCGGAGGGCGGCGGCGGCGGCAACGTGACCAATAATCGCACCGTGGCGGCGGAATGGGAGTCCTTCAATCTATACCTGGAACCGCGCCCCTTGGCGCCCGATCGGCCCATCGCCCTGCAGACCCATGACGGCGTCCACTACATCACCGCGGAGAACGCCGGCCAGAACGCGCTCGTAGCCAACCGCACCACGGTCGGAGTGTGGGAGATCTTTACCCTCAAAGATCTGGGCCAGGGCCGGGTCGCCCTTTTGGCCTGCAACGGCAAGTACGTGCGCGGCGATCAGAGCGGCCTGTCTCTGATCGCCGACCAGACCGCCGTTGCCCCGACGACGACCTTTGTCATGAAGCCGCTCGGCCAGGACCGGTATGCGCTGCAGGACGGCAACGGCAAGTATGTCGGCGCGGACAACGGCGGCGGTTCCTCCGTCTATAATAACCGCATCGTGAACGCCGACTGGGAAGCCTTCACTTTCATCACTCCGTTTGCGCCGCCAGCCGGCAACACGGTCTACTTGAAAGCGGACAACGGACAGTATTTGGCGCGCTTCACCGCCAACGGCACCGAAGAGATCCGGCCGGCCTGGTCGATCCCGTTTGTCGTCTCAGCGCAGGGATTCAAAGTTGCGATCCAAGCGGACAATGGCAAGTGGTGGAGCCGCATCGACCACGGCAGCTACCAGAGCATCGAGTCGATAAAGTCGCAGATCGATCAGTTCTGTCTGTTTACCCTGGTTCAGCGGGGGAACGTGATCGCGCTCCAAGCCGACAACGGCAAGTACCTCTGCCGCGTCAGAAACGGATCCTTCGATCGGCTGGAGGCGGCCAAGTCACAGATTGACAGCTCCTGCCTCTTCGCCTTCAGTCAGACCGTCAGTTAGCTGCCGGGTGCCAGTGTGCCCTGCCGCGCCGCCCGCTAACTGATAGGGGGGGCATTCATTTATGTCCATCGGCCTTCCCGCGCGACGCATAGGCGACGGGAGGGAGGAGAGACCGTGCCATGAGCGTTACATCTTTGAGTGATATTCTGACAAACCTTGGCAAAAACCTCAGCGCGCAGCGGAGCCTGATCCTCGGCGACGCCGCCCTTGGAACCAGCAGCTGGCTCGATCCGCAGCTTGCCCCGGCGCTCGGCGGCAGCCCGAACCTCACCGAGGTCGCCATCGACGCCACGCCCGCCAGCATCATGGTGATCGGCAACACCACGCTGCTAAGCGCCCCGACGCGCGTTTTCGTTATCATCACCTGGACGAGCGGCGCCCCGCAGCTGCACTTCTCCGCCGCGCTGCCGGCCGGCTGGAAGTTCTCTAGTGGCTTTCCCCAGGTCGCCGGAACCGAGTTCGACAAGCTTGATACGACCGGCAGCCAGCTGGTGTTTTCGACCTACGCCTATTACGACCCCACGTTGAACTGCCCCATCCAGCCCGGTCTCAACTATGTCCATGGCGGCGAATACGGACTGGTCGCGGCCGGGGTCGGAAACACGTCGCTCAAGCTGCGGATTCCGACCGGCCAGCTTTTGCCGCAAAGGCTGACCGGAGTGGACCTCGTGACGGCGATCTTGGGCTCCCTGGATGCCATGCAGTTCAGCTTGTTCGTCAACCAGAACCAGACCCCCCCGACCACGGGAGTCGCGCTGGCGCCGCTGACCAGCAGCGTCACCACGGGGCCGGTTACCTGGCAGAGCGTCCAGCTGCTTTACGTCCGCTCGACGATCGGGTTGAGCCTCACCGCGTCGCTGACCGTCGGTTCGTCGGTGCTCGATTTCGCCGTCAGCGCCGACGTGTCCAAGGCGGTGCTGGAGGCGAGCGCCGCCGCGCTCACCAACAAGTACGCCGAGGGCTACCCGGGCCGTCGCTACTACGAGGGCATGGACTTCATCGATCCGCTG